>NZ_FNWK01000001.1:2105000-2405000 GCF_900108295.1 Sphingopyxis sp. YR583
TAGGGGGACCACCCTCTAAGCCTAAGTACTCCTGTATGACCGATAGTGAACTAGTACCGTGAGGGAAAGGTGAAAAGCACCCCGATGAGGGGAGTGAAACAGTACCTGAAACCGAACGCCTACAAGCAGTAGGAGGGCCCTTGAGGCCTGACTGCGTACCTCTTGCATAATGGGTCAGTGACTTAGTGTAACAAGCAAGCTTAAGCCGTTAGGTGTAGGCGCAGCGAAAGCGAGTCTGAATAGGGCGACTGAGTTTGTTGCATTAGACCCGAAACCCGGTGATCTAGGCATGACCAGGTTGAAGGTGCGGTAACACGCACTGGAGGACCGAACCGTTCAATGTTGAAAAATTGTCGGATGAGTTGTGTTTAGGGGTGAAAGGCCAATCAAACCGGGAAATAGCTGGTTCTCCGCGAAATCTATTGAGGTAGAGCGTCAGACGAATACCATGGGGGGTAGAGCACTGGATGGATGCGGGGGTCGCGAGATCTACCAATTCTAACCAAACTCCGAATACCCATGAGTAATATCTGGCAGACAGACGGCGGGTGCTAAGGTCCGTCGTCAAAAGGGAAACAGCCCTGACCTACAGCTAAGGTCCCCAAGTCACGTCTAAGTGGGAAAGCATGTGGGAATCCCAAAACAACCAGGAGGTTGGCTTAGAAGCAGCCATCCTTTAAAGAAAGCGTAACAGCTCACTGGTCTAAATAAGGGTTCCTGCGGCGAAAATGTAACGGGGCTCAAGACGTGCACCGAAGCTTAGGGTGTGTAGCAATACACGCGGTAGCGGAGCGTTCCGTAGGCTGATGAAGCGATCTGGTAATGGGTCGTGGAGGTATCGGAAGTGCGAATGCTGACATGAGTAGCGATAAAGAGGGTGAGATGCCCTCTCGCCGAAATCCCAAGGGTTCCTGCTTAAAGCTAATCTGAGCAGGGTAAGCCGGCCCCTAAGACGAGCCCGAAGGGGGTAGTCGATGGGAACCACGTTAATATTCGTGGGCCTGGAGGTGTGTGACGGATCTCGTAAATTGTCTGACCTTATTGGATTGGTCAGGCTTTGAAGAGGTTCCAGGAAATAGCCCCTCCATTATAGACCGTACCCTAAACCGACACAGGTGGGATGGTAGAGTATACCAAGGCGCTTGAGAGAAGTCTCCTGAAGGAACTCGGCAAATTGCCTCCGTACCTTCGGAAGAAGGAGGCCCCACATCTGGGCAACCAGTTGTGGGGGGCACAGGCCAGGGGGTAGCGACTGTTTAGCAAAAACACAGGGCTCTGCTAAGTCGGCTTCAAGACGACGTATAGGGCCTGACGCCTGCCCGGTGCCTGAAGGTTAAGTGGAGTGGTGCAAGCTGCGAAATGAAGCCCAGGTAAACGGCGGCCGTAACTATAACGGTCCTAAGGTAGCGAAATTCCTTGTCGGGTAAGTTCCGACCTGCACGAATGGCGTAACGACTTCCCCACTGTCTCCAGGAGATGCTCAGCGAAATTGAATTCTCCGTGAAGATGCGGAGTACCCGCGGTTAGACGGAAAGACCCCGTGCACCTTTACTGCAGCTTCAGAGTGGCATTAGGAAAGAACTGTGTAGCATAGGTGGGAGGCTTTGAAGCACTGGCGCCAGCCGGTGTGGAGCCATAGGTGAAATACCACCCTGTTGTTTTCTGATGTCTAACCTCGATCCATGAAACTGGATCAGGGACCCTCTGTGGCGGGTAGTTTGACTGGGGCGGTCGCCTCCTAAAGAGTAACGGAGGCGCGCGATGGTAGGCTCAGGACGGTTGGAAACCGTCTGTTAGAGTGCAATGGCATAAGCCTGCCTGACTGCGAGACTGACGAGTCGAGCAGAGACGAAAGTCGGTCATAGTGATCCGGTGGTCCCGAGTGGAAGGGCCATCGCTCAACGGATAAAAGGTACGCCGGGGATAACAGGCTGATGATTCCCAAGAGCTCATATCGACGGAATCGTTTGGCACCTCGATGTCGGCTCATCACATCCTGGGGCTGGAGCAGGTCCCAAGGGTTTGGCTGTTCGCCAATTAAAGTGGTACGTGAGCTGGGTTCAGAACGTCGTGAGACAGTTTGGTCCCTATCTGCCGTGGGCGTCGAAATTTGAGAGGAGTTGACCCTAGTACGAGAGGACCGGGTTGAACATACCTCTGGTGTACCTGTCGTGGCGCCAGCCGCGCAGCAGGGTAGCTATGTATGGACGGGATAACCGCTGAAAGCATCTAAGCGGGAAGCCTCCCTCAAGATAAGATTTCATAGAGCCGTGGAAGACCACCACGTTGATAGATCGGATGTAGAAGCGCGGTAACGCGTGGAGCTAACCGATACTAATTGCTCTATTCGCACTTAAGAGTCCCGCCATCAACGACAAGCCTGACCGGTTTGTCCATGATAGTGGATGATTGATCAGACAATATTGCACGGACATCGATTGATACCCTTTTGACCTACGCCGGCTTCATTGCTTGGTGACCATGGCGTCAGTGACCCACCCGATCCCATCTCGAACTCGGACGTGAAACCTGACAGCGCCGATGGTACTATGGCTCAAGCCCTGGAAGAGTAGGACGTCGCCAGGCATTGTGGCCGGCGTATGGTCGAAACGGAAACCCATTCACAAAGTTAAAGGCCGGCAGCGATGCCGGCCTTTTGCTGTTTTAGCGGTCCCGAAACGGCGACTGCGATTGGTTGACGCGGGATGGAGCAGCCCGGTAGCTCGTCAGGCTCATAACCTGAAGGTCGTAGGTTCAAATCCTACTCCCGCAACCAACGAAAAAGCCCGCCTTCCTTCATGGACGGCGGGCTTTTTCGTGTCTGGAGCATGCGGGTTAACGCCATTGGACGCTGAAAATTGCTGTTCTGAGTGGCCGGATGGTCACGCCGCCCACTCGGCGGGATCGGATTCCTCGCCAATCAGCGCGAGGCCGTGCGCGATCGAGGTCAGTTCGCCGCCCGTCGCAATACGCGCTTCGCCGAAACGCCGGTTGAAGAGCGCACGGATTGCGGGGATCAGCGAGGATCCGCCGGTCAGGAAAACACGGTCGATCGCTTCGGGCACTGTGCCCGCACGGGCGAGCGCCTGATCCATCGCCGCCTCGATCCGGCGGAGGTCATCGGCAATCCATTGCTCGAAATCCTGCCGCTGCACGTCCGCGCCAATCTCGATCCCGCCCCCGGCGAAATGAAATTGCGCCCGATCGCTGCCCGACAGCGCGCGCTTGAGCCTGCCCACCGCGTCATAAAGCGGAAAACCCTGCTCATGTTCGATCAACGCGATCATGCGGCCGATCAGATCGGGGTGCTCGGCATCGCGTTGCAGGCGGCGGATTTCGTCGAGCGTCCGTCGGTTGCGCATCATCGCAAGCCGCGACCAGTCGCCAAAATCGGCGAAATAGCCGCCCGGGATCTCGAGCAATTTGTCGAACGATCTATAATTGCTGCCCTTGCCGAGCAAAGGCAGCACGAGCCGGTCGACGATGCGATAATCGAAGCGGTCGCCCGCTATGCCGATACCCGACGAGGCGAGCGGCACGCAGCGACGCGGACTCCCGGGCTCGGCGACGCGGACGATCGAAAAGTCGGTGGTGCCACCGCCGAAGTCGGCGACGAGGATCGTCGCGGGCTCGGTCAGGCACGAGGCATAGCTGTGTGCGGCGCCGAGCGGCTCGTGGACATAGTATATTTCGGTGCCGAACGCCGCGAGCATCGCGTCATAGCGCTGTCGCGCGAGGTCGGGATCGGGGCGTGCTCCCGCATATTCGACCGGGCGGCCAACGATGATGCGGCGTGGCCGCGCGTCGAGCGCGCCGCCGGCATGGGCGACGAGGCGCTGAAGGAACAGCCGTCCCATATCCTCGAAGCGGAAAGGTTTGTTGAAGATCATCGCGCGCTCGAACAAGGGGCTCGCGGCGACGCTCTTGAACGACTGGATGAAACGGCTGTCGAGCGGCGATTGCAGATATTCGTCGATCGCCCACGGTCCCGCCTCGTGCGCAATGCCGTTCCAGCCGCGCTCTTCTTCCCAGAAGCAGAGTGCCGAGCGGAACACCGCGTCACCGGCATCGCCAAACTCGACGAGTCTGGTGCCACCCTGGCCATCGGCAAGCGCGACGACGCTGTTCGTCGTGCCGAAATCGAGGCCGAGCGCGCTCGCGGCCGCCTTGTCCATGACATGCTCCTGTGACTGGGGATCCCCGGTGGGGGGCGGCGCCTATTGCACAGGACGGCGGGTGGAGCAAGTTCCGGACCGTGTTCTCAGGCTTCGGGCCCCCATGCACGATAGAAGGTGTCGACCGCGGCCTCGATTTCCTCTTGCAAGCGGCTGATGTCGCGGCTCTCGGGCAGATTCAGGAGCGCGAACTGATAGAGACCCGACTGGAGCAGGCCTGAAAACTGCTGCATGGCACGCATCGGATCGCCCATTCTTATCTCGCCGCGCACCATCTTTTCGCCCATCCATTCGGCCATGCGCGCTTTCCCGCGTCGCGGGCCGCGGTCGTAAAAGGTTTCTGCGAGATGCGGGAAGCGGTCGGCTTCACCGACGACGAGACGATAGAGCGACAGCAGGGGTTTTGCGGTCAGCTTGGTCATCAAGACATTGCCGAACCGGCGCAGCACGTCGGGCACCGGCTCGTCGAACGGGAGCTCGATCGTCAGCGCATCGCCATATTGCTCGACGATTCCGTCGACCACCGCGGCGAACAAATCCTCTTTCGACGGGAAATAAGTCCATAGCGTCGTTTTCGATCCGCCGACCTTGCTGGCGATCGACGACATTGTCGTCCCCGCATAACCATTTGCGAAAAACAGCTCGCGCGCGGCATCTACGAATGCCTTGCGGCGCATCGCCGCGGCATCGTCCAAGCCTGCCGTACCAGCTGGTATCATTTCGATTGACAACGCATCCTCCGAGGTCCAATGGCGCATGATACCAGCTAGTATCGTTGGAAGCCATGCCCCGATCAATTTTTCTCTCCTCCGCCATTATCGGCCTGTTAGCGGGCTGCGCGACCGTACCCGACCTTGGGCCGAAGCCCGCGCCGGTTGCCGCCGAGTCGCTCGAATCGCGTGCGTCCCTTGCCGGTGAAACCGGCGAATGGCCGGCCGAAGGCTGGTGGCAAACCCTGGGCGACGCGCAGCTTGACGCGCTGATCGCCGAGGGATTGAAAGGCTCGCCCGACGTAGCGATCGCCGCCGCGCGTGTCCGGGCCGCCGAGGCGATGGCGCAGCAGGCGGGTGCCGCGCTGCTGCCGCGCGTCGGCGCCGAAGCCAGCGCGGGCGGAGTCCAGCAGAGCAAAAATATGGGCATTCCGCCCGAGTTCGTGCCCGATGGCATCCAGGATACGGGGCATATCGCCGCAACTTTCAGCTTCGACCTCGACCTGTGGGGCCGCAATCGCGCGGCGCTCGCCGCGGCGACGTCCGAGGCCGAGGCCGCACGCGTCGACGAGGCGCAGGCACGGTTGATGCTGACGACCGGGATCGCGTCGGCTTACGCCGATCTCGCGGGCTATTATCGCGCACTCGACGTTGCCAATGATGCGGTGCGCGTTCGCGCTGCGAGCGCCGACCTGTCGGGCGAGCGTGCCCGCGCGGGTATCGAGAATCAGGCGAGCCAGCGGCAGGCCGAAAGCCGCGCGGCCTCGGCGCGCGCCGATGTCGTCGCGCTCGAAGAAGCGATTGCGACGACGCGCAACCGGATTGCCGCGCTGCTCGGCGCCGGGCCCGATCGCGGAATGTCGATCATGCGCCCGCAGATGACGCGGCCGTCGCTCGGCCTGCCGGGCAATGCCGGAATCGACCTGATCGGGCGGCGTCCCGATATCGTTGCGGCGCGGCTGCGCTCCGAAGCCGCCGCCAAGCGCATCGACGTCGCGCGCGCCGATTTCTACCCCAATATCAGCCTGTCGGCGCTCGTCGGACTCCAGTCACTCGGCCTCTCCAACCTGTTCAAATCGGGGTCCGAATATGGCAATGGCGGCGCCGCGATCAGCCTGCCGATCTTCGAAGGCGGGCGGCTGCAGGGACGCTATCGCGGATCGCGTGCCGACTATGATGTCGCGGTCGCCACCTATGACCGCACATTGATCGGCGCGCTGCGCGATGTCGCCGACATCGTCGCACAGCGCGCCGCGACCGAGCGTCAGCTCGTCGGACGGCGGGAGGCGCTGACCGCCGCCGCCGAAGCTTCAAAACTTGCAGACCTGCGCTACCGCGCCGGCCTCTCGAACCAGATCGTCCAACTCACCGCCGAGGACAGCATGGTGGCCTTGAGCCGCGACGTCGCTGACCTCGAAGCGCGGCAGCTTACCCTCGATATCGCCCTGATCCGTGCGCTCGGCGGCGGATATCGCGCGCAAAATCCAACAGGAGACGAATGATGGCCGACGAAACGGCTGCAGCCGCAACCCCCGCTCCCGAAGCAAGCTCCGAAGGCAATGGCGCCAAGCGCGCCAAACTGCTGCGCATCCTGGGCATCGTCGTCGTGACCGTCGCGATCCTGTGGGGCCTCTGGTATTTCCTCACGCAAGCGGGCCGTGTCCACACCGATAACGCCTATGTCGGCGCGGACTCGGCGCAGGTGACGGCGCTCGTGTCGGGCCCGGTCAAGGAGGTGCGCGTCAGCGGCACGCAGGCGGTGAAGAAGGGCGATATCCTCGTCATTCTCGACGACGCCGACCAGCAGATCGCGGTCGCCGACGCCGAAGCCGCGCTGCGTCTCGCGCGCCAGCGTTATGGACAGGCCGATGCCAATGCCGATGCGGCCCGCGCCCGCGTCGCGGCACGCGGCGCCGACATCGCGCAGGCCCGCGCGCGGCTCCGCGACGCCAACGCGACGGTCGAGCGCGCCCGCGCCGAACTGGCGCGGCGCGAAAGCATTGCCGGTACCGGCGCGGTCTCGGGTGAAGAGCTCACGGCCGCCCGTGCCGCACTGGCATCGGCGTCGGCCGCACGCGACCTAGCTTCCGCTGGAATCGCCTCGGCCGAAGCGACGCAGGGTTCGGCTAGCGGTGACCTCGGCGCTGCCGAAGCCGTGGTGCGCGGTACGACGATCAACACCGCCCCCGACGTCGCCGCCGCCGAAGCGCGGCTCGAAAAGGCGAAGCTCGACCTTGCGCGCACCGTGCTGCGCGCGCCGGTCGACGGCATCGTCACCAACCGGCAGGTGCAGGTCGGCCAGCGGATCGCTGCGGGCGCGCCGATCATGGTGCTCGTTCCGATTGCGACCGCCTATGTCGACGCCAATTTCAAGGAAAGCCAGTTCAAGGACATCCGTATCGGCCAGCCGGTCGAGCTGACCTCGGACTATTATGGCGGCGATGTCGTCTATCGCGGCAAGGTGATCGGCATTGCCGGCGGCACCGGCGCGGCCTTCTCGTTGATCCCGGCACAGAATGCGACGGGCAATTGGGTGAAGGTGGTGCAGCGCCTGCCGGTCCGCATTGCGCTCGATCCGAAAGAGCTCAAGGAACATCCGCTGCGCGTCGGGCTCTCGATGGAAGCCACGATCGACACGCGCGGGAACTGAGTCATGGCAAGCGCCGCCGCCCCCGCATCCGCGCTCTCCGCCGAACCGCAACCGCTCACCGGCGCGCGGCTGATCGTCGCGGCTTTCGCGCTCGCACTCGCCAATTTCGTTGTCGTGCTCGACACCACCATCGCCAATGTGTCGGTGCCGCATATCGCGGGCGGGCTCGCCGTCTCGCCGACGCAGGGAACATGGGTTATTACCAGCTATGCGGTCGCCGATGCGATCAGCGTGCCGCTCACCGGCTGGCTCGCGATGCGGTTTGGCACCGTGCGCTGGTTCATGATCTCGATCATCGGTTTCGGTATCTTCTCCTTCCTCTGCGGCATTTCGCGCACGCTCGACGCCCTCGTGCTCTTCCGCGTGCTCCAGGGTCTCGCCGGCGGCCCGCTGATGCCGCTGTCGCAAATCCTGCTGCTGCGCATCTTCCCCAAGGAAAAGGCCGGCATCGGCCTCGCGATCTGGGCGATGACCACCACGACCGCGCCGATTCTCGGCCCGATCCTCGGCGGGACGATCAGCGACAACTGGACCTGGCCGTGGATCTTCTTCATCAACCTGCCCGTCGTCGCGATTTGTGCGTTCGGCGTGTTCACGCTGCTGACGCCGTTCGAGACGAAGCGCGCCAAGGCCCGCATCGACGTCATCGGCCTGATCCTGCTCGTCGTGTCGGTCGGCGCGTTCCAGATCATGCTCGACACCGGGCGCGAGCATGACTGGTTCGGTTCGGTGTGGATCATCGGGCTCGCGGTGGTCGCCGCGATCAGCTTCGCGGCTTTCGTGATCTGGGAACTGACCGATGCCAATCCGGTCGTGAACCTGCGCATCTTCCGCTTCCGCGGCTTCAGCTTCGCGACGATGGCAATATCCTTGGGCTTCGGCGCCTTTTTTGCGCAGGTGGTGTTGACGCCGCTCTGGCTACAGCAGGTCGCGGGCTATACCGCGACCGAGACGGGCTTCATCGTCGCCTGGCTCGGCGTGTTCGCGGTGTTGCTGTCCCCCGTCGCGGCGGGGCTGATCACCAAGATCGACGTTCGGATTACCATCTGCGCCGGCATTCTCTGGATGGCGTTTATGTCGATCCTTCGTGCGAGCTGGAACGCCGATGTCGGCTATTGGACGCTCGCGCTGCCCCACATCCTGCAGGGGATCGGCATGCCCTTCTTCTTCGTCGGGTTGACCGCGCTCGCACTAAGCTCGGTGCCGGCACAGCATCAGACGTCGGCCGCCGGCTTGATGAGCTTCCTGCGCACATTATGCGGCGCGATCGGCACCGCGGTCGCGACGACCGCGTGGGACGATGCCAGCCGTACTTCGCGGTCCGAACTGGTGTCGGCGCTCAACAATCCCGAAGCGACGATGACCTCGCTGCAAAGCGCGGGGCTGACGCTCGAGCAGGCGCGTGCGGCGATCGAGCGACTGGTCGAGGTGCAGGCCTCGACGCTCGGGGTGCTTCACCTGTTCCTGGCGTCGGGCGTCGTGTTCGTGATCGCCGCGATCTCGGTCTGGTTTGCACCGCGCCCGAAACAGATTTCAATGGGCGGCGGGCATTAGCGCTATTTGGCGAACAGCTGCCCCAGGTCCGCGAACGCCTTGAACTCCAGCGCATTTCCTGCGGGATCGTGAAAGAACATCGTCGATTGTTCGCCCGGCTCGCCGGGGAAGCGCGTATGCGGCTCGATCACGAATGCGGTGCCCGCTGCCTTCAGCCGGTCGGCGAGCGCCTGCCATTCGGCGGGCGGCAGCACGACGCCGAAATGCGGCACCGGCACGTCGTGCCCGTCGACCGGATTGTGCGCGGCCTGGCTACGCGGCGTATCGACGCGATGCGCGACGATCTGATGCCCGTACAGGCTGAAGTCGATCCAGTCGGCCGAGCTGCGCCCCTCGGGGCAGCCGAGGACGGTGCCGTAAAAGTGGCGCGCGGCGTCCAGATCGTCGACGGGAAAGGCGATGTGAAAGGGTGCGAGGTCGGCCATGTTCCCCGTTTGCCGTACCCGCGCGCGGAATGCCAGTCCGCCCTTGGGCTGACGCGCCGAACATGCTAGGCGCGCGCCCATGCTGACAATCAACGCTATCACTGTACGCCTTGGTGGGCGCGCCATCCTCGAACGCGCCACCGCAAGCCTGCCGGCCAAAAGCCGGACCGGGCTGATCGGGCGCAACGGTGCGGGCAAATCGACGCTGATGAAGGTGATGATCGGCCAGCTCGAAGCCGACGAGGGCAGCATCGACATGCCGCGCAAGACGCGCGTCGGTTATATCGCGCAGGAAGCGCCGAGCGGGACGGCAACGCCGTTCGACACCGTGCTCGCCGCCGACACCGAACGCGCCGAATTGCTTACTGCGTCTGAGACCGAACAGGATCCCGACAAGCTCGGCGATATTCACGAACGGCTGATTGCGATCGACGCCTATACCGCGCCCGCACGCGCCGCGCGCATCCTGATCGGCCTCGGCTTCGACGAGGATATGCAGGCGCAGCCGCTCGACAGCTTCTCTGGCGGGTGGAAAATGCGCGTCGCGCTCGCGGCCTTGCTCTTCTCCGAACCCGACCTGCTGTTGCTCGACGAACCCTCGAACCACCTCGACCTCGAGGCGACTTTGTGGCTCGAAAATTTCCTCCGCGCCTATCCGGGGCAGCTTGTGGTGATCAGCCACGAGCGCGACCTGCTCAACAATGTCGTCGACAATATCCTGCATCTCGAAGGCGGCAAGGTGACGCTCTACACCGGCGGTTATGACGCGTTCGAGCGTCAGCGCGCCGAGCGTGCCGCACAACTCGCCGCGGCGAAGGCGTCGCAGGACGCGCAGCGCGCCAAGCTCCAGGATTATGTCGCGCGCAACAGCGCGCGCGCGTCGACCGCGAAGCAGGCGCAGTCGCGCGCGAAGCTGCTCGCCAAGATGCAGCCGATCGCGGCGCTCGCCGAGGATCAGACGCTCGCTTTCGATTTTCCGAGCCCCGACGAGCTGAAGCCGCCGCTGATCACGCTCGACCTCGCGAGCGTCGGCTATGCCGACCGGCCGGTGCTTCAGCGCCTGAACCTGCGCATCGATCCCGACGACCGGATCGCGCTGCTCGGTCGCAACGGCAACGGCAAGACGACGCTCGCGCGCCTGCTCGCGGCACAGCTGACGCCGATGGCCGGTGCGATGGCGGCATCGGGCAAGATGCGCGTCGGCTATTTCACCCAATATCAGGTCGAGGAACTCGACGGCAGCGACACGCCGCTCGCGCATATGACGCGCGTGATGGAGGGCAAGACACAGGCCGCGATCCGCGCGCAGCTCGGCCGCTTCGGTTTCTCGGGCAACAAGGCGACGACCGAGGTCAAGAAGCTGTCGGGCGGCGAACGCGCACGGCTGGCGCTTGCGCTGATCACGCGCGATGCACCGCATCTCCTGATCCTCGACGAACCGACCAACCACCTCGACGTCGATGCGCGCGAGGCGCTGGTGCAGGCGCTCAACGATTTTGACGGCGCTGTGGTGCTCGTCAGCCATGATCGCCACATGCTCGAACTCACCGCCGACCGGCTGGTGCTCGTCGACGACGGCACCGCGCGTGAATATTCGGGCAGCATGGACGATTATGTCGACCTGATCCTTGGCAAGGGCCCCTCGAAGGAAAAGGTGTCGAAGGCCGACAAGAAGGAAGATCGCAAGGCCGCTGCCGCGGCGCGCGAGGCAGCGGCGAAGATCAAGAAGGAGGTCTCGGACGCCGAGGCCGATCTCGCGAAATATGAGGTCATCCTTTCCGCCATTGACCGTGCAATGTTCGATCCGCAGGGCGCCGCGAACGAATATAAGGGCCTGACGATGAGCGAATTGTCGCAGCGTCGCGGCAAGATCGTCGCCGCACAGGAAGCCGCCGAAGCGCGCTGGGTTACGGCGAGCGAAGCGCTGGAAGCGTTCGAGAGCACGGCGGTTTAGCTAATCGTCACCCCGGACTTGATCCGGGGTCCAGCCACCGTGGCGGCGATGGATGCCGGATCAAGTCCGGCATGACGAAGCCGTCATGCGCTGGCCTCATTGACTCGCCCCCATCAATCCATCATAATAGTTTCAATTGAAACTAGATGGGAATGCGACATGGCCGACCTCTTCGAAAATCCGCTGGGCCTCGACGGCTTCGAATTCGTCGAATTTTCGGCGCCGGAAAAGGGCATTCTCGAGCCCGTTTTCGAAGCGATGGGTTTCACCCTGATCGCACGCCATCGCTCGAAGGACGTCCAGCTGTGGCGCCAGGGCGGTATCAACCTGATCGCCAATTACGAGCCCAGGTCGCCCGCCGCCTATTTCGCCGCCGAACATGGTCCGTCGGCATGCGGCATGGGGTGGCGCGTCCGCGACGCTGCAAAGGCTTATGAAGAGGCCGTCGCGCGCGGCGCCGAGCCGGTCGAGGTCAATCCCGGCCCGATGGAACTGCGCTTGCCCGCAATTCGCGGCATCGGCGGTTCGATCATCTATCTGATCGACCGCTATGGCGACGACCTCAGCATCTACGACATCGATTTCGTCTATGAGGAAGGCGTCGATCGCCACCCCGTCGGCGCGGGCATGCAGCTGATCGATCACCTGACCCACAATGTCTATGGCGGCCGTATGGCGCATTGGGCGGCGTTCTACGAGCGCATCGCGGGCTTCCGCGAGATCCGCTATTTCGACATCAAGGGCGAATATACCGGCCTGACGTCGAAGGCGATGACCGCCCCCGACGGCAAGATCCGCATCCCGCTCAACGAGGAAGGCGCGGGCGGCAAGGGACAGATCGAGGAATATCTGCGCGCCTATAATGGCGAAGGCATCCAGCATATCGCGTTCAGCTGCGACGATCTCTACGCCGCGTGGGACAAGCTCAAGGCACTCGGCAATCCCTTCGCGCCGTCGCCCCCGGCAACCTATTATGAGATGCTCGAAGAGCGCCTGCCCGGCCATGGCGAGTCGGTCGAAGGCCTCCAGTCGCGTGGCATCCTGCTCGACGGCTCGACCACCGAGGGCGACCCGCGCCTGCTGCTCCAGATTTTCGGCCAGACCGTCATCGGCCCGGTCTTCTTCGAATTCATCCAGCGCAAGAAGGATGAAGGCTTCGGCGAGGGCAATTTTACCGCTCTGTTCAAATCGATGGAAATGGACCAGATTCGCCGCGGAGCCCTGAACGTCGAGGAACCCGCCGAATGACGAGCCCGATCAAATTGGGCGGCGTCCACCACGCCGCCTATCGCTGCAAGGATGCGAAGGAAACGGTCGAATGGTACGAGCGTATGCTCGGCATGACCTACACGACCGCCTTTGCCGAGGATCATGTCCCGTCGACCGGCGAATATGATCCCTATATGCACGTCTTTCTCGAGGCGGGAAACGGCAACATCCTCGCTTTCTTTGAGCTGCCCAATCAGCCCGTCATGGGGCGTGACGAGAATACGCCGGCGTGGGTGCAGCATCTCGCGTTCAAGGTCGGCAGCTTCGACGAACTGGTCGCGGCGAAGGCGCATCTGGAAAGCGAAGGCGTCGATGTGCTCGGCCCGACGCACCACGGCATTTTCAAGTCGATCTATTTCTTCGACCCCAACGGCCACCGCGTCGAGCTGGCCTGCGACATTGGCACAGCCGAGCAATATGCCGAACTGAAACGCGTCGCGCCGCTGATGCTCGAGGAATGGAGCCAGACCAAGAAGGCCCCGCGCCACGCCGACTGGCTGCACACCGCGGCGAACGAATAGCCCTCGCAGAGAAACGAAGTCTTCTTCTTTCGTCATCCCGGACTTGATCCGGGATCCATGGGTCCGACGATGGCGTAAATGGACCCCGGATCAAGTCCGGGGCGACGAGAAAGAGGGCGGCCTTGCCGCTCCCAGCCTATTCCTACTTCCGGTCCAGCCCGATGCTCTCGAGCGTCGCGCCGCTGCACTTGTCGGCTTCCTTGGTCTTGCCGTCGCCCGACAGCGCGCCGATCGCGAGGAAACCCGCGACCACGGCGACGAGGAACGCGCCGGTGACCCAGATCAGATATTTGTCGATGAACGCCTTGATCGGCGCCCCGAACAGCCGGAACAATATGCCGACGAGCATGAAGGAAAAGGCCCGACTGGCGAGGCTCGCCCACAGGAAAGTCCAGAAATTCATGTGGATGAAGCCAGCGGTGATCGTCAGCAGCTTGAACGGGATCGGCGTCGCGCCCTTGATCAGGATGATCTCCGCGCCGAATTCGCGGAGGTAACAGGCGGCCGGCGGAAAGGCGTCGGTCAGCCCGAGCACGCCGAGCAGCCACAGCCCGACGCTTTCATAGAGGAAGAAGCCGATCCCATAACCCAGCATGCCGCCCGCGACCGAGGCGAGCGTGCAGATGATCGCGTAGCGTACCGCCTTTTTGGGGTTCGCGAGGCACATAAGGCCGAGCAGCGGGTGCGGCGGGATCGGGAAAAAACTCGCTTCGACGAAAGACACCAGCGCCAGCCAGAATTCGGCGTGCGGATGCGCCGATTTCTCCATCGTCCAGTTGTAGAGCCGCTGGATCAAGCCGGGGCGATGGGCAGTGGCGGTCATGCTGGTCCTTCGGCGCCGGAATGCGCTGCGACGTCTATGCCGCCGGGTTCGGGCGAAGTCGAGCCGATCAGTGGCGGAAGTGGCGCATGCCCGTGAAGACCATCGCAAGCCCGGCATCGTTCGCCGCAGCGATCACCTCATCGTCGCGGATCGAGCCGCCCGGCTGGATCACGCAGGTCGCGCCCGCCTCGACCGCCGCCAGCAAGCCGTCGGCGAAGGGGAAAAAGGCGTCGCTCGCCACCGCGCTGCCGACGGTGCGGGCTTCGGCCCAGCCGTGGCTCTCGGCGGCTTCGCGCGCCTTGACCGCGGCGATGCGCGCGCTGTCGCGGCGGTTCATCTGGCCGGCACCGATGCCCGCGGTCGAGCCGCCCTTGGCATAAACGATCGCGTTCGACTTCACATGCTTCGCGATCGTCCACGCGAACAGCGCGTCGGCCAGTTCTTCCTCTGTCGGCGCGCGGTCGGTGACGACCTTCAGGTCGGCGCGGGTGATGCGGCCATTGTCGCGGCTCTGCGCAAGCCAGCCGCCGGCGATCGTCTTCATCATCAGCCCCCCGCGCGCCGGGTCGGGCAGTTCGCCGGTGAGCAGCAGGCGCAAATTTTTCTTCTTCGCGAACACCGCGCGCGCATCACCGTCGGCGTCGGGTGCGCAAACGACCTCGGTAAAGATGCCGCTGATCAGCTCGGCGGTCGCGCCGTCGAGCGGCCGGTTGACCGCGATGATCCCGCCGAACGCCGAGACATCGTCGCACTTCAGCGCCGCGTCATAGGCTTCGGCGATCGTCGCAGCACTCGCGACGCCGCACGGATTGGCGTGCTTGACGATGACGCAGGTCGGGTCGGCCTCGCGGAATTCGGCGACCAGTTCGAGCGCCGCGTCCGCGTCGTTGATGTTGTTGTATGAAAGCTCCTTGCCCTGCACCTGTTCGGCCTGCGCGATGCCACGCGCCGCGGGCCCGGCGGGCAGGTAAAGTGCAGCTTGCTGATGCGGGTTCTCGCCATAACGCAGCTCGTTCGCGAGCTTGGCGGTCAGCGGCAGCGTATCGGGGAAGATCTTGCCCTGATCAGCAAAGGCGAACCAGCTCGCGATCATCCCGTCATAGGTCGCGGTGTGCGCGAAAGCCGTCGCGGCGAGGCGCTTGCGGAGTGTCAACGTGGTCGCGCCATTGTTGGCGTCCATTTCCTCGATCACCGCGGCATAATCTTCGGGCTCGGTGACGATGCCGACGAACGCGTGATTCTTCGCCGAGGAGCGCACCATCGCGGGGCCGCCGATGTCGATATTCTCGATGATGTCCTCGCGCGGTGCGCCCTTGGCGACGGTCGCCGCGAACGGGTAGAGGTTGACGACGACGAGGTCTATCGCGCCGATGCCATGCTCTTCCATCGATGCGACATGCGCCGCATCGTCGCGCACCGCGAGTATGCCGCCATGCACGGTCGGGTGCAGCGTCTTGACGCGGCCATCCATCATCTCGGGAAAGCCGGTGAGGTCGGACACGTCGAGGACGGTGTGACCCGCTTCGCGTAGCGCTTTCGCGGTGCCGCCGGTCGACACTAGTTCGACCCCGTGGCGGACGAGCGCGGCGGCAAGCTCGGCGAGCCCCGCCTTGTCGCTGACGGACAGGAGGGCGCGGCGGACGGGAATCAGGTCGGTCATGGAAAGGGCGGCCTTTGCAGGATGGGAAAGACGCGGCCCCCCTAGGCGGATGAGGCCGCTATCGCAACCCTTGGCCCCCTTTTTACAGCCCCAATGCCGCTGCGATCTGGTCCCAGCGCACCAGTTTGAAATTCTGCGCCTTGGGCGCGTTGTCGCCATCCTGCGCGAGGAAGATGCCGTCGGGATAAGCGGCGCCGAAATTGCCTGCGACCGCTTCGATCCCGTCGGTCTCGCTCGTCGCGCCGAACGCGCCCGCGGCGACGGCAAAGCGGCCGACATATTCGACCGAAGGCAGGCGGAAGACCGCATAGGCATTGTCGCCCTGAGATGAGGCGAGCAGATAACGCTGACCCTTGTGATCGATCGTCGCGAGTCCCTCGACATCGGCGACAAGGCGCTGATTGTCGACCGGCGCGACGATGCGTGCGGTCGCGGTCTTGCCGTTCGGCTTCAGTTCCCAGATGCCCGCGTCTTCCTCGCCGACAAAAAGCGTATCGCCGTCGAAAACGCAGCCCTCGGACTGGGTCGGGATCTTGTACTCCCACTGCACGGCGAAGCTCGGTGCGGCGCCATCGACGGTCAACGTGCCGACGCGAACGGTGCCGTCCTTGACGATCAGCGCTGCGGTGATCGGCGCGCCCGGCGCGGTTTTCTTGAGGCAGAGGCCATAGGCCTCGCCCGTGCCCGCCGCGGCGCGGCCGAGCGAGACGATCGCGGGCTTGTCGGCGTCGAGGCGGAAGACCGCGAGATGCGCGTTCACCCCGTCGTTGCGGTCGCTCGCGACGATGATGTTGCCCGCGACGTCGACATTGTTGACGAGGCCGGCCTGCGTGAAGGCGATGTCCTTGCCGGTCAGGTCATAGACATGCAGCCCCGCCTTCTTGTCGGTCGCGACGATCAGCGCGCGGTTCGGGTTGGCGGGGTCGATCCAGATCGCCGGATCGTCGGCGGCGTCGGCGCGGCCGGTGCCGACGGGCGCGGTTTCGCCGCTCGCGGTCACCTGCACGGGCGGCAGGCCGGAAATCACCGGTTCACTTGCAGCGCAGGCAGCGAGGGTGGCGGTCAACGCCGCGGCGGTCAGCAATCTCGACAAGCGGATCATGGTCTGCCCCTTATTATATTCTATTTGCCCCGGGCGACGCAGCGCCCGCCGTCGGGACCGATTTCGCCAGAACAGCGCCTTGCGGCAAGCGTCGGCTCGCTGATCTCGCTGAGCCTGTTGCCCTGTGCCGTCCGTTCGAGATCGAAGCCATCATAAAGCTTGCCGGACGCCGTAAAGGTCCGGAACTTGATACGCTTCGGTTCGACGTCGACCACTTGATAGAGTTCGGTTGCCTCGGCAATCTTGTCGGGCTGCGTACCCGCGCGGTCGTTGAGCGCGTACATTTTCGATCCCGTCACCGAGACGAGATAGACCGGCCCCTGTACCTTGCCGTCGGCGCGCGCCTTTGCGTTCGCGTCGCGGCCGGCCTCGCCGGTCAGCCGGCTGTAGCAATGGTCGTGGCCCTGCAGCACCAGGTCGACCTTGCGCTTTTCGAACACCGGCTTCCATGCCGCCTTGATTTCTTTCGTGTCGTTCGGCCGCGCGCAGGTAAACACCGGCTGGTGGAACAATACGACGTTCCAGTTCGCTTTCGACGAGGCGAGCGTGGCGTCGAGCCAGTCGGTCTGCGCTTTCATCGTGCCGAGGTCGATCGCGGCGGTGCCGTCGAGGACGATGAAACGCACGCCCTGAAAATCGGTGTAGTAGGTCGTCGCCTTGACCGGATCGGCGCCGTTCGACGGCAGCGCGAACTGCGCGGGCCAATAGGGGCCGAGCTTGCGGCTTTCGCTGCCGTCCGGCTTCAGCACATCGACATATTCATGGTTGCCCGTCGCGGGCACCTGCGGGACGATCGCATAATTATAGCCGCCCGCCTGGTTCCACTCGCCCCATTCGTCGTCATGGTCGAGATCGTCGCGTTGCGCGACGAGGTCGCCGGCATGCACAACAAGGCGGATGTCGCCATTGGCATGGAACGCCTGCCGTATCACGCGGCTGGCATAGGTCAGGATGCCGTTCTGGATGTCGCCGAGATAGAGGAAACGGAAGGGCTTCGCCTCGGCGGCAGCTGTGCGAAACTGCAGCCATTCGCTCCAGCCGGCGGCGCCCTTGACGCGATAGGTGTAGACGGTGTCGGGCGCGAGGCCGGTGAAACGGACCTGATGATAGAGCGCGGGACCATAGCTGCTGTCGACCCGCGTCGCCGTGCCGGTGATCAGCTCGGCCTTTTCCTCGAGCGTGGGGCCATCGACCGATACCGCAAGCTGCGCCTGCGAGGCGGCCTGTGCGGTATCGGTGCGATAGGCGACCGCCATCTCGCGCGACGGGTCCGCCCCGGGCGTGAGCACGATACGGTCGGGCAGATTTTTGGGTGCGTAGGGAAGGCCCGCAGAGCGGGGGATGGGTTGGCCATCCTCCGTCTGCGTCACGATGGTAAAGCCCGTCGGGGCGGACTGCGCTGCAGCCGCCGCCGAAAACATCGTCGCTGCGAGCAGCGACAGACCGAACATCCGCTTGATCATCATATCTTCCCTGAACGCTGTCGTCAGAAGCTGGCCGAGACGCCGAACTTGGCGGTCCAGCTATATTTTTCATATTGCAGGATACGCTTGGCACCTTCGAAATTCTGATAGGCGAAATAGGGGGCGTCGGTGACGTTCACCCATTCTGCGAACAGGCGGATATCCTTGGTGACGCGGAACTTCGCCGACAGGTCGAGCTGGAAATGCTGGTCGACATAGCGGTCTTCGTCTGCCCCACCGCCCAACTCATCGAGATATTTGTCGCGATAAGTGCCCGCGGCGCGCAGCGAGATCGGACCCTTTTCATAACCGAGCGCGACGTTGAACGTGTGCTTGGACGAGGCAGGCAGCGGGATGCCGCGCGGATCGGTCAGATCGTCACCGGCGTACACGGTGCCCTTCGCGTCGGTGTAGGTGTAGTTCGCGTTGATCAGCAAGCCGTCGAGCGGCGAGGGCAGGAAAGTGAAGCGCTGTGCAAACGACAGTTCGACACCTTTTACCTTTGCGGTCTCGCCGTTGGTGAAGGTCGTCGCCTTGCGATACGGGACGCCCAATATCTCGCCCGGGGTATTGTCGGTGATCTCGACGACGAAATCGTCGATCGACTTCCAGAAGACGCCGGCGGTCAGCGCCGAGTTGTTGCCGAAATACCATTCGGCCGATGCGTCGATGTTCCAGGCGCGATACGGTTTGAGGTTCGGGTTGCCGAACTCGGCTTCGTCGGCCTGATTGACCAGGATGCGCGGCGCGAGGTTCGACAGCTTCGGACGGACCAGATTCTTGTAGCCCGCCAGACGCAGGACCAGATCCTGGGTCGGCTCAAAACGCACGGTCAGGCTGGGAAGCCAGTCGGTATAGCTGCGCGTCGAGCGGTTCGGCGTGACGGCCAGCGTGTCTTCGTTGGTCGTGAAGGCACGTATGTCGTTATAGGTGCGCTCGAAACGGATGCCGCCGACGACGCGCACGGTGCTGCTATCGTACCGGCCGAGCATATAGCCGGCGAGCACATCTTCATCGATGGCATAGTCCGACGCCGCCGAATTGATGGTTGTGTCGTCCGGGTTAAGCTCGAACTTGCCGGTGTTACTGAAATAGAAATCGCTCGGCGCCGTCTTGCCGGGCAGCGGGCCAAGGTCCTGAATGCGATAGGTCTGGCCGCCGCCCAGCACATCGGCGAGCGTGTAGCTTCCATCGAACCCGTCATAGACCAGCGCATCGAAATCATATGATTTGGCGCGCCAGCGCGACTTGATGCCGCCTTGCAGTGTGAAGCTGCCGTCGGCCAGCGCAAATTCGCGCGCAAGGTCGGCGCGCGCCGTCCATTCGCGATCCTGCGAGTCCGAGAGATCGGTCAATTCGAGTTCGTTGAAGGCATAGCTCGCGGGATTGTTGAACAGCGTGGTGTTCCCCGTCACATCGAACAACGGACGGCGAATGTCCGAATAGTCGAAATTCAGTCCGACTGCGTTGGCGCCGGTGCCGCTGAACCGCGCGCGGAAACGCGTGGGATCGACAGAGCCGTCTTCCTTCTCGGTCGATTTCGAGTAGGCGCCCGAATAGGTCAGTTTCCACGGACCTGTTTCGGTTTCGCCGCCGACGGTCAGCGACATGATCTTCTGCTTTTCGAAGCGATCCTTCATACGGCGGCGCACTTCGATGCGACCGTCGGCGCTCGAGAAGTCCGCGCTGGTTTCGGTTGTTGCGCGCGGATCGCCGCTCATGATGAAGGTGACGTCGCCGCGATATTCCTGATCGGAAAACTGGCTGTAGATGCCGCGGGCGTAGAGCTTGGTCGAATCGCTGGCGCGCCAATCGAGATTGAGCGAGCCGCCGAGGCGCTTACGTTCGACGTCATAGTCGCGATACTGGATTTCGCGTGCGAAAGCGTTGCCGTCCTGCTCGTCCCAGTCGGTCGCTTCGATATTGTCGGTTTCGAACTTGCGCTGATAATAGCTGATCCCGCCCGCGATGCCGAAATTGTCGGTGACGCGGGTCGAGAAATCGAGGCTGCCCTTTGGCGTCAGGGCGTCGGCATAATTATTATAGCTGCCTTCGAGCTTGACCGAGAGCAGATCCTTCTTGCGGTCGAACGCGCTCGTCGTGTTGATCTCGATCGACGCGCCGATCGTGTCGGCGTCCATGTCGGGGGTCAGCGATTTTTTGACCTCGATCGATTCGATCAGTTCCGCGGCAACGACGTCGAGCGCGACCGAGCGAACATCGCTTTCGGGTGCGGGGATACGTGCGCCGTTGATCGAGGCTGCGTTGAGTTCGGGATCAAGGCCGCGGACCGAGATGAAACGGCCTTCGCCCTGGTCGTTGAGAATGTTGACCCCGGGCAGGCGACGGAGCGATTCGGCGACATTCTGGTCGGGGAACTGGCCGATTCCGTCACGGGTCAGCACGCTTTCAACGCCGTCGGCAGCGCGCTGGCGCGACAGGCTGCTCGCCAGATTGGCGACCTGGCCGACGACGAGTATGCTACCGTCGGTGCCCAGCACGACATTGGCGGTGACGCTGCCGGTTTCAGGAACGACGACTTCCTGCGTGCGCGGTTCGGCGCCGACATAACGGGCCTCGAGCGTGTAGGTGCCGGCGGGCACGTCGACAAAGCGGAAGCTGCCGTCGCGGCCGGCTTCGACCACGCGGCCGATTTCGACGAGGCGCAATTCGGTGCTCTGCAGGGCACGGGTATCGGTCGCGTCGGTCACGGTTCCGATGATGTCGGAGGCGAAGGCGCTGGTCGGCAGCGCCGCAGCGAGTGAAAGACAGGTGCCGAGCAGGATGCGCGAACGGACGGTACGAAGCTGGTACATGAAGTCCCCCGAGGAGTGCGAGAAGGTCGCCGGGTCCTTTTGGCTCCCGGCGAGTCGAGGGGGCCACTGACAGCGCTCTGTGACCGCTGTGTTACGGAGATGTCACAGTAATGAAACAGAAGGAAAGCGGTGTCGGGCAAGCGCAAGGGATTGCACCGGAACTTGCATCGGAAGTGTAATCGTAAATTATTTTGACGGCCGAGCCGTCGGCGACATCAGCCGATATGCTTGAAGATCCAGCCGATGCTGGCCCCGCCGGCAGGTGCATTGCCAGTGACGACGAGCTGCTCGGTCGGGTGCGGCCGACCCTCGCCGTCGACCCACAGGCTCTGCTCGATATCGAGCGCGCCCTCGGAGGTGCGAAACTGCCACAGCGGTCCGCCGTTGATGCGCAGCAGCGCGCCCAGCTTGTCGGCGGTCAGGCTCGCCGAAATGTGCGGGCCGAGGTGGAAACGCAGCGTGAAGCCCTTGTCGCCCTTGCGCCGCGTGCGCGGTCCAGGAAGCAGCATGTCCTCGCCGCGCAGTTCGCGCCCGTTGGGCGACAGGATCAGCAGGCGGCGGTGGATCAGGCCGTGGCGCCGCACATAGCCGTCATGGCTCATCTCGACCCGGCTGCCCTGCGGGGTCTCGCGCCGGTCGAGCTCGACTTCGGTCACACCCTTGCCGAGCGAGCCGTTGGCAAGGATCGCGGTCGAATTGCTGTCGCCGAGCACCAGCGTCGAATGCGCCGCGGTCGTGCGAAGCCCCCGTGCGAGGTCGGCTGGGATCGTCGCGCCCGTCAGCGCCGCGCCGCCACAATTGACGACGATGCGTTCGTCGCCGTCGCTGAGTTCGAAGGCGAGGGTCGATGCGCAGCCCGCCTCGGTCACGCGGGCGATGGGGGGCGGCGCCGCATCGGCGAGCAGCACGACCTTGTTCGCGACGAGCCGCTGATATCCCCAGTCGCGCGCCTGTTTGAGCGGGCGCGTGCGCACGCCGCTCGCATGGACGATCGCCTGAACGTAAGCGGCGGATGTCGCCCCGCTGCCCTGCCAGCTTCCCATGCCGCCGTCGCTGTGGAGCAGGCCGAGCAGCGCGGGAACCGCGCGCGCGAGCACTTCCTGGATGAAGGGCGGCACTTCCATGCGGCGCATGTCATAGATTTTGGCGAGCATCGACAGCGCCATGACGGCTTCGAGCTGCGCCTGCGGCGAGCGCGAGATATTGCCGCCGTCCGCATAGAAGCTCGTCTCGAGCACCTTGCGGAGTCCCGCCTCGCCGAAGACCTGCCGCGGTTCGCCGCCGGGCATCAACAGCGATGCGGCGACGATCCCGACCCACGCGACCATCTGGCCGGTGCCCGGCCGCGTCTTGTCGGCGACGCGATCGAGGTGGCGCGCCGCGCGCGCGAGATGATTGAGCACCGCCGAGCGATAGACGAGATCGCTCGACGACAGGATCAGCGGCGCGTGCGCCGCCCAGAACAGGATGCGCCAGGCGGTGTTGTCGGCTTTCCACGCCGGTTCGCTGACCGCCTCGCCATGCGTGCCGAGCCAGTGGCGCACGACCGCTTCCGCGATCGGCGCACCGTCGGCGCGCGACCCCGTCGCGGCGAGATCGCGCAGCCAGGCAAAGCTGTGCAAATAATCGGCAAAGGTCGGCACGACGTCGAGCGCCGCGAAATCGAGTTCGCCGAGCGGCAGCTTCAACCCGCGGTGCAGGAAATGACCGGCGCGGATCGCGGTGCCTGCACGCGCGTCGCCCGGGATGGGGTCGGTCGGCACGCCCAGCAGCTTGAGCGGAAAGCGGCCCTTCAGGCGAAAGGCGTGAAGCGGCGTGCGCCAGGTCAGCCGGGTGATCGCATTCGCGACACGGTCGCCGAGCGAGAGGCCCTTGTCGGCGGGAAGGCGGATCAGCCGCTTGCCGGGTTCGATGCTGTCGTCGAGCGGCGCGGCGTCGTCACCGGAGTCGAACGGTGTGTCGGCGGGGGCAGCGGTCAACGGTCTCCCCTCCATCGATCAGGCGCCGCGAAGCCGCCGGATATTGTCGGCATAGGCGTCGGGGCCGCCCTTGAAGGTCGCGGTCCCCGCGACGAGCACGTCGGCGCCCGCCGATATCGCGAGCGGGGCGGTCCCCGCGTCGATACCCCCATCGACCTCCAACCGGATATCGCGGCCCGATTTCTCGATCATCTTCTTCACCGCCTCGATCTTGCGAAGCTGGCTCGAAATGAAGCTCTGGCCGCCGAAGCCCGGATTGACGCTCATGATGAGGACGAGATCGATGTCGTCGATCAGATAGTCGAGCATCTTGGCCGGAGTTGCCGGGTTCAGCGACACGCCCGCCTGCTTGCCGAGCGACTTGATATGCTGGACGGTGCGGTGGATGTGCGGGCCCGCCTCGGGATGCACGGTGATGATGTCGGCGCCCGCCGCGGCAAAGGCGTCGAGGAAATGATCGACCGGCGAGATCATCAGATGGACGTCGAAGGGCAGGGTCGAATGCGGGCGCAAGGCCTTCACCACTGCCGGCCCGATGGTCAGATTGGGGACATAATGGCCGTCCATGACGTCGATATGGACCCAGTCGGCGCCCGCGGTTTCGATCGCGCGGACCTCCTCGCCCAGCCGCGCGAAATCGGCGCTGAGGATCGACGGGGCGATGCGAACGGGAGCAGGTGAGCCGGTCATGACCATCGGCCTTAACCATCAAGCGAGTCGGGGGCAAGCGGGGCGCGGGCGCTATCGGCAGCTATCCGCAAATATTCTTGTCCAGCGCCTATCGCAAGCGCCAGCCGCCTTCGGTCCGCGCGCGATAGAGCGGCATCGGGGCGAGCCCTGCAAGAATGACCGCGATCGTAAGCATCGCCGGCCGATCCTGCAGCAGCAGGGCAATTCCTGTGATCAGCGCGATATGCATCGCCAGCATCAGCCAGCCCTGCCACGCGATCGGCAGGCCGGTGCCATAGCCGCGGCGTTTCGGCCGGAACCATGGGCGGCCGTCGAACATCAGGTGCAACATGTCAGCTTTCCTCCTTGGGCGGTCGGCCGCGTTTGGGCGCCCCGGACCGTTTCACGCTGACGCCGCGCCGCGCCAGCGCTTCGCGCAGCAGCATCTCGATCTCCGCATTGGCGCTGCGCAGCTCGGCCGCTGCCAGCCGCTCGATCGCCGCATAGAGCGCGGGATCGAGGCGGAGGGCAAAGGCCTTTTTGGACTGCGACGCCATCGTCCGGCCCTCAGTAGAGCGAGCCGGTGTTGACGACGGGCTGGGTGTCGCGTTCGCCGCACAGGACGACCATCAGGTTCGATACCATCGCCGCCTTGCGCTCGTCGTCGAGGTCGACGACATTTTTTTCGGAGAGGTGCTGCAGCGCCATCTCGACCATCGTCACCGCGCCTTCGACCAGCTTCTTGCGCGCCGCGATCACCGCTTCGGCCTGCTGGCGGCGGAGCATCGCACCGGCGATTTCGGGCGCGTAGGCGAGGTGGGTCAGGCCGCATTCGTCGACGGTGATGCCGGCAACTTCCAGCCGCTCGATCAGCGCCTTGCGCAGTTCCTCGCCGACCTCGTCATGATTGCCGCGCAGCGTCACTTCCTGATGCTCGATGTCGTCATAGGGATAGCGCGAACCGATCGAGCGCACGGCTGCCTCGATCTGCGCCATGACGAATTCCTTGTAATCGTCGACGTCGAACAGCGCCTGCGCGGTATCGGTGACGCGCCACACGACCTGCGCCGCCATCTCGATCGGGTTGCCGCGGAGGTCGTTGACCTTGATCTTGTCCGAAATCACGTTGTTCGCGCGGACCGCGATCTTCTTGCGCGACAGCCAGGGCAGAACCCAGCGCAGCCCTTCCTCGCGGTCGGTGCCCTTATATTCGCCGAAGAGCTGGACCGCGGCCGCCTCGTTCGGATTGATCATGTAAAAACCGCAGAGGATGATCGTGCCGATCACGCCGCTCATCACAACGACCGCCCATTTCCAGTTCCAGTCGATCCCCTCGCCGCCGATATTGGTCGTCGCCGCCCATATCGCGACGCCCAGCAGCACGAGCCAGATCAGCAGCATCAGATAGCCGCTCTGCGTGTTGGCGCGCGTCTCGCGACTGCGGTTCAGCGCCCTTGTCCCTGTTTCGACCATATTTCCCTCCGAATCGCTCGATATAAAGATGATATCATATTTATATCGAATTGGTGTAAGGTCAACCCAGTTCGGATGGACGGCGCCGGAGCGTTTTGAGCTGAAAAGTAGATGTTAATATCGGCGCGGCCATAAGGTCGCTCTGCTGACCGGCCAGACGAGAACAGGGGTATCCGATGCCAAAGCATCTTCAGGCAAATGGGGCGATGCTGTTCTCGGTGGCTCTCGTCGTGGCGGGCGCTCCGGCGCTTGCGGCCGAAGGCAAATATACCGCTGGAAAATTCTGCCACGATTTCGGGTCGACGGGCCCGAGAGCATCCGGACATCGCGTTGCTCTTGAGCCGCTCCTGTCATCCGTGAAGGAACCAAAGACAGAGCTACAGCTACTCGGGAATCTGAAATTCGCAGCCGACAATGACGTTTTTTTCCACCCTGAATTCTATTCGGAGGAAAATATAAAGACCTTGTTCGGCGCGAAATCGATTGCACTTGATGATCGTT
The DNA here is from genome assembly GCF_900108295.1 of Sphingopyxis sp. YR583. Classification (NCBI taxonomy): domain Bacteria; kingdom Pseudomonadati; phylum Pseudomonadota; class Alphaproteobacteria; order Sphingomonadales; family Sphingopyxidaceae; genus Sphingopyxis; species Sphingopyxis sp. YR583. The sequence goes on from NZ_FNWK01000001.1 coordinate 2,130,745, forward strand.
TTGGCCGCTGTTCGTATAGCATATTTACGAAGAGGAATTTGTTCACAAATCGCGACGTGGACATAATTCACCTGGAAGTGACTCCCTACGACAGGATGGCGCTTTCCAGTGAGTTTTTTGTCACCGTTGTGATGTGGGACGGGATTTCGTCGTCGCGGGGAGGGTTGAAGTTTGACCCGGGGACCCTCGCCAGTTTTTTTGACGGTTATGGGCTAAGGCCGCTTTCAGGGCAGGCTGGCGTGGGAAACGAGATCAAAGATTACAAATATTCCGGGCAACAATCCCTCGCATGGGCGATTCTAGAGATCTCCAGAAAAACGGTCTGGCCTTCCCATGCGGAATTCCGTTTCTATTTTGACGGGGATGGCCGGAACGCATTCATCGGATTCAGGCAAACCGAACGCTTTTGACGGGTGGGATGTTCCGAACTTGACCGGGTGTCGGCGAAGGCCGGGCTGACAGGATAAACAAAGGGGACGAAAATCGCCCCCTTTGCCTCTCCGATAATGTCTCGATTATTCGGTCGGAAAACCGCGCTTCTTCAGCAGGGCCTTCACATCGGGGTCGCGGCCGCGAAAGGCGCGATAGGCTTCGGCGCGGTCGGTCTCGTTGCCGGTCATCAGCAATATGGTGCGGAACTTGTCGGCGACGGTGCGATCCCACGGGCCGCCGGCTTCGGTGAAGGCGGCCCAGGTGTCGGCGTCCATCGTTTCGGACCAGAGGTACGAATAGTAGCCCGCCGAATAGGCGTCGCTGCTGAACAGGTGGCCGAACTGCGGCAGGCGGTGGCGCATGACGATTTCCTTCGGCATGCCCATTTCGGCCAGCGTTTCGCGTTCGAACGCGTCGACGTCGGTCACCGGAACCTTGCGGTCGTGGATCTTCATGTCGACGATCGCGCTCGAAAGATATTCGACCGTCTCGAAACCCTGGTTGAACTTGTTCGACGCGAGGATCTTGTCGACCAGTGCCTGCGGGATCGGCGCACCGGTTTTATAGTGCGTCGCATATTTCGACAGCACTTCGGGCGTCATCAGCCAATTTTCGTTCACCTGGCTCGGATATTCGACGAAGTCGCGCGGAACGCCGCCGAGGGCCGGGTAATAGATATGCTGCAGCAGGTAATGGATGCCGTGGCCGAACTCGTGGAACAGCGTCGTCGCATCGTCGAGGCTGACGAGCGTCGGTTCGCCCTTTGCGGCCTCGGTGAAGTTGTTGTTGTTCGAGGCGAGGACATTGCGTTCGCCGCCCAACGTCTGCTGACTGCGATAGGTCGTCATCCACGCGCCCGAGCGCTTTCCGTCGCGCGCGAAATTGTCGAGATAGAGCAGGCCGACATTCTCGTTGGTCTTGAGATTATAAACCTCGAAGGTGCGGACCTTGGGATCGAAGACGGGAACCGTGCCGGTATTTTCGCGGAAACCCAGATCGTAAAGCTGACCTGCCGACCAGAACATGCCGTCGACCAGCTTGTCGAGCTGGAGATAGGGCTTCACTTCGCTTTCATCGAGGTCGTATTTCGCCTTGCGGACCTTTTCCGAATAGAAGCGATAGTCCCACGGCTCGATCGTGATTTTCGGTCCGTTGCCGGCTTTCGCTTCCTGATCGGCGATCGCCTGCATGTCGGCGACCTCTTCGTTCACGCGCGCCACCGCGGCGGGCCAGACCTTCATCATCAGGCCCATCGCATTTTCCGGCGTCTTCGCCATCGTATCGGCCATGCGGTAGTTTGCGTGCGTCGCAAAACCGAGCAGTTCGGCGCGCTGCTGGCGCAGTTTCAGGATTTCGGCGATCGTCGCATTGGTGTCGTTGGCATTGCCATTGTCGCCGCGGCTGACAAAGGCCTTCCAGACTTTTTCGCGCAAGCCCCGGTTGGTCGCGCCCTGCAGCACGGGCTGTGCCGACGAGCGGGTGTTCTTGATCGCCCATTGGCCGGGCTTGCCATTGGCTTCGGCGGCCGAGGCAAGCGAAGCGACAAAGCCCGGTTCGAGACCCGCGAGTTCGGCCTTGTCGGTGACGAAGGTGTAGAGCTTTTCGTCGCCGAGCAGTTTCGACGAGAAGGCCGAGAAAAGCCCTTCGAGCTTGGCATTCATCGCGACCAGCTTCGCCTTGTTCTCGGGCGACAGGTTCGCGCCGTCGCGTACCATCTCGTCATAGCTGCGCTCGACGATGCGGATTTGCTGCGCGTTGAGGCCGCTCGAATTGCGCTTGTCGTACACTGCCTTGTAGCGCGCGAAGAGCTTGGGCTCGAGGAACAGTTCGGTGTAGAAGGTGGAGATTTTGGGGCTCCACTCGGCATCGATATCCTCGACGCGGTCGTTCGACTTGTTCGACGACTGCACGCCCCACAAAGCGAACAGCCGGTCGGCGGTGTCGCCGGCGAGCATCATCGGGACATGCGTGTTTTCAAAGGTCGGCGCTGCGGGATTGTCGATCACCGCCTGAACCTGCGCCTTCGTCTCTGCCATCGCCTTGGCAAAGGCGTCGGGGAACAGCTCGGGGTCCATCTTGTCCCACGGCGGCACCCCTTCGAACGGGCCGGTCCACGGCGCGAGCATCGGGTTTTCGCCTGCGGGGGCGGTGGCAGCCGGCTTGGCGGCGGCGGATTCGGCGGCGGTTGCGGTCATCTGGCTATAACCCACCATCATCGCGGTGGATGCAAGCATCATCGACAAATGACGGGCGAAAGGTTGCGCGGTGCGCGACATCGATAAATCTCCCCGGAGGATAAGGTTTCGGACGAAACCATGTCGGGGGCCGTCTTAACCTTATATGACGGCGGGGTGCAAGCTGCCTAGGCGCCAAAATCCCGCTGGATCAGGCCAGGTGTCTCGACGCGGAAGGAGAAGATGCCGCCCGCATGAGGCTGGCCCAAGCGTTCCTCGTCGGTGAGGTTCTTGCCCGCGCTGGTGACGAAGGCGGTCCGGAGGTCGGGGCCGCCGAACGCGATCATCGTTGGGCGCTGAACCGGAAGCTCGACCGTCTGGATGAGCTCGCCAGCGGGCGAGAAGCGCACGACGCGCCACCCGTCCCACAGCGCCGACCAGTAACAGCCCTCGGCATCGACCGCCGCGCCGTCGGGGCGGCCCTTGCCATATTCGAACTGGTGGAAGATGCGTCCGCCCGACAGCGTGCCGTTGGCTGGATCGACATCATAGGCGCGGATCGCGTGTGTCGGCGTGTCGGCGTGATAGAAGGTGCGGCCATCGGGGCTGAACGCCGCGCCGTTGCTCGTCGTCAGCCGTCCGAAGATTTCGGTCAGCGACCCGTCGGGGTCAAGCCGGTAGAGCGTCGCTGCAGGGTTCGCCTTGTCGCTCGTCAGGCTGCCGACCCACAGCCGTCCTGCGGCGTCGACGCGGCCGTCGTTGAAGCGCTGTTCGGGTTTGTCGGCCAGAACCGCCGGGCCGAAGGCGCGCGGCGCGGCGCCCCAGCTATCGATCAGCGCGCAGCCGTTTTCGAGCGCGGCGACGAGCCCGCCGCCCGCGCGCGGCGCAATACAGCCGACCTGCTCGGCAAGGCCCATCGTCTCGTCGGTGCCGGTGACAGGGTCGGTGCGATGGATTTTTTGCGCGTCGATATCGACCCAATAGAGGCGGGCTTCGCCGGCGTGCCAGAAGGGCGATTCGCCGAGCAATGCGCCGGCGTCGAGAAGCAGTTCGACCATGGAGCGGATGTTAGCGTGATCGGCAGGCGCTGCACAGCGACTGCAAACCTATTCGCCGCACCGCCGCTGTCCGTGCGTTTGACGCATCTTCGCTGCCGTAGCGGCATTTATACTTGACGTGCACGTAAACGTAAGGTCAGGTGCGCCGCGAAGCCGACGCGAAAGCGCGCGGCGTTTTGGCGCGGCCGGCTCCCCTGTCGGTTCCACCGCGCACCGGGAAAAGGAATGTCCATGTCGCTCGATAATCTGTCGCGCTCCGCCTACTCCGAAGACCATGAGGCGTTCCGCGCCACGGTTCGCCAGTTCCTCGAAAAGGAAATCGCCCCGAACGCCGCGAAATGGGCCGAGGACGGCATCGTGCCGAAGGATATCTGGCCGAAGGCGGGCGAGCTCGGCATGCTGTGCCCGACGGTTCCCGAGGAATATGGCGGGCTGGGCCTCGATTTCGGTTACAATGCGATCGTCGACGAAGAGAGCGCCTATTATGGCCGCGCGACGACGGGCTTCTCGCTCCAGTCGGACATCGTCACCAGCTATATCGTCAAATATGGCAGCGAAGAGCAGAAGAAGCACTGGCTGCCCAAGATGGTCGCGGGCGAAGTAATCACCGCGATCGCAATGACCGAACCGGGCACCGGCAGCGACCTTCAGGGGATGCGCACGACCGCGAAGAAGGATGGCAATCACTATGTCATCAACGGGTCGAAAACCTATATCACCAACGGCCAGAATGCCGACCTGATCCTGGTCTGCGTCAAGACCGACACCGAGGTGCAGCCTGCGTGGAAGGGCGTGTCGATCGTGCTCGTCGAGGCCGACCGCGAAGGCTATGAGCGCGGCCGCAACCTCGACAAGATCGGGCAGGATGAGGCCGATACGTCGGAGATGTTCTTCAACGACGTGCGCGTGCCGATCACCAACTGCCTCGGCGAAGAGGGCAAAGGCTTCATCTATCTGATGAGCGAACTGCCGCAGGAACGTCTGTCGATCGCGGTGTCGGCGCAGGCTTCGGCGCAGCGCGCGTTCGACGACACGGTCGAATTCACCCGCGACCGCAAGGCGTTTGGCAAGCCCGTCCTCGATTTCCAGAACACGCGCTTCGTACTCGCCGATCTCAAGACCAAGCTGCAGGTCGGCTGGGCGCATCTCGACTGGGCGCTGTCGCGGCATCTGAAAAAGGAACTGACCCCCGAGGAAGGCGCGGCCGCCAAGCTGTGGCACACCGAACTGCAGTGGGAAATCATGGACAAGTGCCTCCAGCTTCACGGCGGCGCTGGCTATATGAACGAATATCCGATCGCCCGCGCCTGGCGCGCGGCACGCGTGACCCGCATCTTTGGCGGCACGAACGAAATCATGAAGGAACTGATCGGGCGCAAGCTCTGATCGCTTGAAATCGCAGGAAAGGAATATTCCCATGGCTACAGCTTATATCGTCGACGCCGTCCGCACCGCGGGTGGCAAGCGCGGCGGCCGGCTCGCCGGCGTTCACCCCGTTGACCTCGGCGCCGCCGTCTTCGACGCGATCGCCGACCGCAACGACTTCGATACGAAGGCGATCGACGACGTCATCACTGGCTGCGTTTCGCAGGGCGGCCAGCAGACGATGGACGTCGGGCGCAACGCCGTGCTCGCCTCGAAGCTGCCCGACTCGATTCCCGCCGTCACGATCGATCGCCAGTGCGGCTCGTCGCAGCAGGCGATCCAGTTCGCCGCGCAGGCGGTGATGTCGGGCACGCAGGACATCGTCCTCGCGAGCGGCATCGAAAGCATGACGCGCGTCCCGATGGGCAGCGTCGCGACGCTGTTCATCAAGGAAGGGCTCGGCCACTACAAATCCGAACGGCTCGAGGAAAAATATCCCGGCATCATGTTCAGCCAGTTCATGGGCGCCGAGATGATCGTCAAGAAGCACGGCCTGACCAAGGCCGATCTCGACGCCTATGCACTCGAAAGCCATCGCCGCGGTGCGGCCGCCACCGAAGCCGGCCATTTCAAGCGCGAGATCGTCGGGGTCGAAATCGACACCCCCGAAGGTCGCCAGATGCACCTCGTCGACGAGGGCATCCGTTTCGACGCGACGCTCGAAGGTATCGCGGGCGTGAAACTGCTCCAGGAAGGCGGCGCGATCACCGCCGCGTCGGCGAGCCAGATCTGCGACGGCGCTTCGGCGGCGCTCGTCGTGTCGGAACAGGCGCTGAAGGATCATGGCCTCACCCCGCGTGCGCGCATCCATCATGTGTCGGTGACCGCGGGCGACCCGGTCATCATGCTCGAAGAGCCGCTGTTCGCGACCGAACGCGCACTGAAGAAGGCGGGCATGAAAATCGAGGACATCGATGCCTATGAGGTCAACGAGGCGTTCGCGCCGGTGCCGCTCGCCTGGCTCAAATATCTCGGTGCCGATCCGGCACGCATCAACCAGCATGGCGGCGCGATCGCGCTCGGCCACCCGCTCGGTGCCTCGGGCACCAAGCTGATGGCGACGCTGCTCGGTGTGCTCGACGCGACCGGTGGCAAATACGGCCTGCAGACGATGTGCGAAGGCGGCGGCCAGGCCAACGTCACGATCATCGAGCGGCTTTAACGAAATCTCCCCTCCCGCTCGCGGGAGGGGTTGGGGGAGGGCCTGTTGGCTCGCGCGCCCCCACATGCCCCACCCAAACCCTCCCCTGAAGGGGAGGGCTTAAACGGAGAAAACCATGAAACTCGATTCCACCGTATCCGCCGTCGTCACAGGCGGCGCCTCGGGCCTCGGTGCCGCGACCGCGCGCCTGCTCGCGTCGAAGGGCGTCAAGGTCGCGATCTTCGACCTGCAGGAAGAAAAGGGCACCGCCCTCGCAGCCGAACTCGGCGGCGTGTTCTGCGAATGCAACGTCACCGACGATGCGTCGGTCGATGCCGCCTTCGAAAAGTCGCGCGCCGCGATCGGTCAGGAACGTATCCTCGTGAACTGCGCCGGTACCGGCAACGCGATCAAGACCGCGAGCCGTTCGAAGGAAGACGGCAGCATCAAACATTTCCCGCTCGATGCCTTCAACTGGATCATCCAGATCAACCTCGTCGGCACCTTCCGCTGCATCGCGAAGTCGGCGGCGGGCATGATGACGCTCGACCCGATGGAAGACGGCGAGCGCGGCGCGATCGTCAACACGGCGTCGGTCGCGGCCGAGGACGGCCAGATCGGTCAGGCGGCCTATTCGGCGTCGAAGGGTGGCGTCGTCGGCATGACCCTGCCGATCGCGCGCGACCTCAATACCGAGAATATCCGCGTCAACACGATCTTGCCGGGCATCTTCGACACCCCGCTGCTCGCCGGCGCGCCGCAGAATGTCCGCGACGCGCTCGGCGCCTCGGTGCTCAACCCGAAGCGTCTCGGCAACCCCGCCGAATATGCCAATCTCGCGCTCTGCATGATCGAAAACGGCTATTTCAACGGCGAGGACGTCCGCCTCGACGGCGGCATCCGTATGGCGCCGCGCTGATATGCCGAAACCGGAGAGCTGGCGGCTGAATGCCGCCAGCTACCCCGTCCACCTGGAATTGCAGACGCGGTTCCAGGACATGGACATCAACGGCCACCTCAACAATGTGGCCTTTGCGGCGCTGTTCGAAAGCGGCCGCGTTCTGCTGAACCGCGAGGTCCGCCCGCTGGAGGAGCGCCCGGCGAACGAGCGCACCATGGTCGCCGCGGTCGAGATTAACTATCTGGCCGAGGGCAATTTTCCCGATCCGGTGCAGATAGCGACCGGCATTGGCCGCCTCGGCACGTCGAGCTGGACGATCGTCCAGGCGATGTTCCAGAATGGTCGCGCGATCGCGACCTGCGATACCGTCGTGGTGTGCCGCACCGACGGGCAGGCAAAACCGCTCCGCGCCGAGATGGTTGCAGAGCTGGAAACGAAACTCGTAAAGCCCGCCTAGAGCTTCTTGTCGGCGTCGGGCACGGCGCGGATCAAGTCGCGCGCAAACCCGATCAGCCCGATCTGGCGACGGCGCTTCAGCCGTTCGGCGCGCAGGATCGCGCGGACCTCGTCGAAGCAGCCTTCGACATGGTCGTTGATCAGCACATAGTCGTAGCCGTCCCAGTGGCTGATCTCGTTCGCGGCGCGTTCCATGCGCGCCGCGATCACCTCGTCGCTGTCGGTGTTGCGCGAGCGCAGGCGGCGTTCGAGTTCTTCCATCGTCGGCGGCAGGACGAAGACGCGAACGACGTCGGGGCCAGCCTCCTGATAGAGCTGCTGCGCGCCCTGCCAGTCGATGTCGAACAGGACGTCCTTGCCCGCCGCGAGCAGTGCCTCGACCGGCGCGCGCGGCGTACCGTAACGGTGGCCGAAGACGTGCGCCCATTCGAGGAATTCGCCGTCGGCCGCCATCTTCTTGAAGGTGTCGGTATCGACGAAATGATAATGGACGCCATCGATCTCGCCGGGACGCGGCGGACGCGTCGTGGCGGAGATCGAGAGCGCGATATCCCTGTCGGCTTCGAGCATCATGCGCGAAATGGTGGTCTTTCCCGCGCCCGAGGGCGAGGAGAGGACGAACAACACGCCGCGGCGGTTCAGATGGACGCTTTCGGTCATGCGCGCTATTCGCCTGACGAGGGGCAGCGGTCAAGGGGGCGCGGATGGCAGGAATTTCACGAACGGGATGGCTCGTCGCCGCGGCACTGGTCGCTCTGCTCGCGGCGATCCTGATCGGCATGGGTCGCCCGCCGATCTGTCCGTGCGGGACGATCAGCCTGTGGCATGGCACGGTGCAATCGAACCAGAACAGCCAGCAGATTTCGGACTGGTACAGCTTCAGCCACGTCATCCACGGATTTATCTTCTATGGCCTGCTGCGCTGGATCCTGCCCGAACGCCCGCTATGGGTGCCGCTGGCGATCGCGATCGGCATCGAGGGCGCATGGGAAATCCTCGAAAATTCGCCGATCATCATCGATCGCTATCGCGAGGTTACGATGGCGTTCGGCTATTCGGGCGATTCGGTGCTCAATTCGGTCAGCGACACATTGTTCATGGTGCTGGGCTTCATCGCCGCCAGCAAGATGCGCTGGTGGGCGACGGTGACGCTCGCGATCGTCTTCGAACTGTTCACGCTCTGGACGATCCGCGACAATCTGACGCTTAATGTGCTGATGCTGGTATCGCCGGTCGAGGCGGTGAAGGAATGGCAAGCGGGTGGCTAGCGCCCGCTAAAGGCCTTTGCGGCCGAAGCTTCCCGGAGGCTTGGGTGCGGGCGGATCGCCTAGGTCGCCTGTCTTCCGGTTTTGCATGTAGCGGGCGAGCGCCGCGTCAGGATCGAAACTCAACTCTTCGGGATAGATGTCGACATGTTTCGGTGCCGCAGCGGGCGCGGCTTTTTGGTCCGGCGCGCGGGGCTTGTCGAAAAACATCCGCTTCAACGCCCAGATGAAACAGGCTACTGCGGCAATGAGGACGACGAGCGCCGACACATGATTGAACAGGCGGGTGCCCGGATCGTCGGCGAAATCGCCCGCGCGTTCGAGCGCCTTGCTCACCGTCCGCAGCCCGAACCCGAGCGCGAGAAGCATGAATGTGCGAAATCCGGGCGGATTGAAGGTCATGGCCCGTCGATAGCGGGTCAGGATGAGAATGAGGTTAATTCGCCGTTGGCGTCAGTGAAGCGCGCCGCTGCGTCCGTTGGCGTCGAGCGGGATGGCGGGAGGCAGGGCATCGCCTATCGCCTGTCCATCGGTCGGGATCTCGGCGGTTCCGGCATAGGTGTCGACGACACCTGCGTTCGCCAGCACGGGGTCGAGCGCATGTGCCTCTGCCGCCGCCTTGCGCGCCTCGGACCGCTCGGCCCATTTCTTGGTGAGATAGGCGCCCGCGACCGTCGCGGCGAGCACCGCGTAACGCTGCGGGAACAGGCGCCGCGCCGCGAACAGCGTGCCAGCGCCGATGACCGCGCCCGCGACGGGATGATTGCCCTTCTGGCGTCCGATGGCGCTACCGAGAACGCCGCCTACGATACGACCGATCATCTTCATCTCTCCTTCCCCTCTTCAATCCCCGGAAGACCCCGCGGGTTCCTTCAGCTATCGGGACCGAGCATCGTGCGCGGATCGACCACCCGGTCAAAGGTCGCGGCATCGACATAGCCGAGGTCGAGCGCGGCTTCCTTCAGCGTGCTGCCGGTTTCATGCGCGTGCTTCGCGATCTTCGCCGCCTTGTCATAGCCGATCTCGGGCGCGAGCGCGGTGACGAGCATCAGCGACCGGTTCATCAGTTCGTCGATGCGGGCCAGATTGGGTTCGATCCCGGTCACGCAATGCTCGGTGAAGCCCGCCATGCCGATCGCCAGCAGGTCGATCGAACGCAGCACGTTCGATCCGATCAGCGGCTTGAAGACGTTGAGTTCGAGATGACCCTGCAACCCGCCGACGGTCACCGCCTGATGGTTGCCGATGACCTGCGCGGCGACCATCGTCAGCATCTCGCACTGGGTCGGGTTGACCTTGCCGGGCATGATCGAGCTGCCGGGTTCGTTCGCGGGCAAGTCGAGTTCGCCAAGCCCGGCGCGCGGTCCCGATCCGAGCAGGCGGATATCGTTCGCGATCTTGGTCAGCGCGACCGCGAGCGTGTTCAGGGCGCCCGAAAAGAAGACGAGCCCGTCGTTCGATGCGAGCGCCTCAAACTTGTTGCGGGCAGGTTCGAAGGCGATGCCCGTGCTTTTCGATAGCTCGGCGGCCATCGCGACGTCGAAACCGGCGGGCGCGTTCAGCCCCGTGCCGACTGCCGTGCCGCCCTGCGCGAGTTTGCAGATATTGTGTGCGAGTGCCCCTTCGATCCGCGCGCGGCAGGCGATGAGCTGAGCGACATAGCCCGAAAATTCCTGGCCCAATGTTAGCGGGGTCGCATCCTGCAAATGGGTGCGGCCGATCTTGACGATATCGCCCCACGCCCGCGCCTTGGCTTCGATCGCGTCGGTCAGGATGGTCAGCGCCGGCAGCAACCGCGCCGTCGTCTCGACCGCGACCGCGACGTGCAGCGCGGTCGGAAAGCTGTCGTTCGACGACTGGCCCATGTTGACATGGTCATTGGGATGGACCGGCGATTTGCCCCCCCGCGTACCCGCGAGCTTTTCATTGGCGATGCCGGCGATCACCTCATTGGCGTTCATGTTCGACTGGGTGCCGCTTCCCGTCTGCCAGATCGCGAGTGGGAACTGGTCGTCATAGCGGCCGGCGACCACGGCTTCGGCGGCGGCGGCGATCGCCTCCGCAAGGCCGGCATCGAGGCCATGATTGCGATTGACCCGCGCCGCCGCGCCCTTGATCCGCGCCAGCGCGTGGACGATCGGTATCGGCATCCGTTCGTGTGCCGGGAAGGCAAAATTGTGCCGGCTGCGTTCGGTCTGCGCGCCCCAATAGGCGTCGTCCGCGACCTCGATCTCGCCGATACTGTCGCTTTCCACCCGCGTGCTCATGCCACCAGCATCCTTGTCACCAGAACCGACCCCGCCCAGATCATCGCGACCAGCCCGAGCATCTGCCAATATCCGCCGTCGCCGACGCGGCGGCGCAGCCATGCGGCGGCGAGCCACGCCAGAACGAGCGCGGGAGTCAGGATCAGAACGCTGAAGCGGAGCAGCCCGTCGGCAATCTGTCCGCGCGGGGTATTGCTCTGGGCCAGCGTATAGCCCTCGACACCCCACCAGAAGGCAGCGGTGAGAACGACCATGCCCGCGAGAGCCCAATATTGCCAGAATCGGCTGGGAGGCCAGGCGGGGCCCGGCACTTTAGCGCTTCTTGCCGAAATCCACCGTCACGACGTTCGATCCGTCCTCGGTCGTGACCTCGGGCCGGTCGTTGTCGGCTTCGTCATGCGGTTCGGGCTGGGTTTCGTCGTCGCTGACCTGGAACTGCAGTCCGAAATCGACCGACGGATCGACGAAAGCGGTGATCGACGCATAGGGGATCGTCAGGATCGACGGCGTCTGGTTGAACGACAGGCCGACGCTGAAATGATCGTCCTCGACCTTCAGATCCCAGAAACGGTTCTGCAGCACGATCGTCATTTCGTCGGGGAATTTGGCGATCAGATGCGCGGGAATGTCGACGCCCACCGCCTGCGTCTTGAACGTGATATAGAAATGATGTTCGCCGGGCAGGCTGTCATAGCCGACGATCTGGCTGAGCACGCGGCCGACCACGGCGCGCAGCGCGTCCTGCACGATTTCGTCATAGGGAATCAGGCTGTCGCGTACATCGTCACTCATGGGCAGGGGGATGAACGCGAGCCGCACGGTGGTCAAGGGGGGAGAATCGCCTTGCAACGTGAAAATGAGGCTCTAAGGCGTGCGCCATGCGAACCGCCACCGTCCAGCGCACGACCAAGGAAACGGATATCGCGATCGCCGTCAATCTTGACGGAACGGGCGATTATTCGGTGTCCACCGGCATCGGTTTCCTCGACCATATGGTCGAGCAATTGTCGCGCCACTCGCTTATCGACATCTCGATGCAGGTGAAGGGCGACCTTCATATCGATCAGCATCACACGGTCGAAGACAGCGCGCTCGCACTCGGCGAAGCGGTGGCGAAGGCGCTCGGCGACAAGCGCGGCATCGCGCGCTACGGCGAGGCGCACGCCCCGATGGACGAGACGCTGACCCGCTGCGTCCTCGACATTTCGGGACGCCCGCACTGCGTCTATAAATCCAGCTTCTCGCAGCCGCGGCTCGGCGAGATGGACACCGAGATGTTTCCGCACTGGTTCCACAGCTTTGCGCAGACCGCGGGCATCACGCTGCACATCGAGATGCTGTACGGCGAGAATAACCATCACATCGCCGAGAGCATGTATAAGGCGCTCGCGCGTGCGCTGCGTCAGGCGGTCGAAATCGATCCCCGCAAGGGCGATGCGATCCCCAGCACGAAGGGTGTCCTCTAGGACCAGCCGATGAGCGTCATTGCCCTGATCGACTATGGCGCGGGCAATCTTCGCTCGGTGCATAATGCGCTCGTCGCGGCGGGCGCAGACAATGTTGCCGTCACCGCCGATCCCGATGTCGTGGCAACCGCCGACCGCATCGTGCTGCCCGGCGTCGGCGCGTTCGCCGCCTGCATGAACGGCCTCCTGGCGATCGACGGGCTGGCAGATGCGATGGAACAGCGCGTGCGCGGCGAGGGTGTGCCCTTCCTCGGTATTTGCGTCGGTATGCAATTGCTGGCGGATGCGGGTGAAGAACATGGCATCCATAAGGGCCTCGGCTGGATCGGTGGCACAGTGCGCGCCTTCGATCCGGCGCCGGGCCTGCGCATCCCGCACATGGGCTGGAACGATGTGATCCCCGCCGCGCCGCATCCTGTGATCGCGGCGGGTGAGGCCTATTATCTCCATAGCTATCATTTCGCCGACGCGATCGATGTCGCCGCGACCAGTAGCCATGGCGCCAGCTTTGTCGCGGCGGTGGCGAAGGACAATATCGTCGGCGTCCAATATCATCCCGAAAAAAGCCAGGCTTACGGCCTCGCGACATTAGAGAGATTCCTCGCATGGCGGCCCTGACCATCTTCCCCGCGATCGATCTCAAGGGCGGGCAGGTGGTGCGGCTCGCCGAGGGAGATATGGCGCGCGCGACCGTTTATGGCGACGATCCCGCCGCGCAGGCGCGTCTGTTCGCCGAGGCAGGCCCCTCGCACCTCCACGTCGTCGACCTCGACGGCGCCTTTGCCGGCGCGAGCGTCAATGGCGCGGCGGTCGAAAGCATCATCGCGGCCTTCCCGGGCAAGGTTCAGGTCGGTGGCGGCATCCGTGATCGCGCGGGCGTCGACCGCTGGCTGTCGCTCGGCGTCGAACGCGTGATTATCGGCACCGCCGCGCTCAAAGACCCCGAATTCGTCAAATCCGCCGCGCGCGACCTGCCCGGCCGGATCGTCGTCGGTGTCGACGCCCGCGATGGCATGGTCGCGACCGAGGGGTGGGCCGACGTCTCCGACGTCCGCGTCGAAGATCTCGCGCGTCGCTTCGAGGATGCCGGCGTTGCGGCATTGCTCTTCACCGACGTCGGCCGCGACGGGCTGCTCAAGGGTTGCAATGTCGAGGCGACCGCTGCGCTGGCGCGCTCGGTCGACATCCCGGTGATCGCGAGCGGCGGCGTTGCCGACATCGGCGACATTCATGCCCTGCGCCAGCATGTCGCGAACGGCATCGAAGGCGTGATCACCGGCCGCGCGCTGTATGACGGCCGGCTCGATCTCGCCGAAGCGATTGCGGCAGGGGCGGCATGACCGTCCGCGTCCGCGTCATCCCCTGCCTCGATGTTGCGGACGGGCGCGTCGTTAAGGGGGTCAATTTCGTCGACCTGCGCGATGCCGGCGATCCGGTCGAGGCGGCGCGGGCCTATGACGCCGCGGGCGCCGACGAGCTTTGCTTTCTCGACATCGGGGCAAGCCATCAGGGCCGCGGCACCTTGCTCGACATGGTCAGCCGCACCGCCGAAGTCTGTTTCATGCCGCTCACCGTCGGCGGCGGGGTGCGCAGCGCCGACGATGCGCGGGCGCTGCTGCTCGCGGGTGCCGACAAGGTCGCGGTCAACAGCGCGGCGGTCGCACGGCCCGAACTCGTCGCCGACATCGCCGACCGCTTCGGCAGCCAATGCGCGGTCGGCAGTATCGACGCGCGGCGGGTCGATGAGGGGCGTTGGGAAATCTTCACCCACGGCGGACGCAAGCCGACCGGCATTGACGCGCTCGAACATGCGGTGCGTCTCGCCGAACTTGGCGCTGGCGAACTGCTCGTGACGAGCATGGACCGCGACGGCACCAAGGACGGTTACGACCTCAGCCTCACCCGCGCGATCGCCAATGCGGTCAGCGTGCCCGTCATCGCATCGGGCGGCGTCGGCAATCTCGACCATCTCGTTGCCGGGGTGATCGAGGGCGGCGCGAGCGCGGTGCTCGCCGCCAGCATCTTCCACTTCGGCGAAGCGACGATCGCCGAGGCTCACGCGCGGCTTTCTGCCGCCGGATTGCCCGTCCGCGCACATTAATTGCGCCCTTGGGGTGGTCATAGGGGGAGGGGGCTGCAATAGGTTTCTTATGACCTCAAAACTTCGCCTCGCCAACCGCACCAACGACATTTTTCCGATCCTTGGCTTTGTTGCCGCGATGGCGAGTTTTGCCATGCCGCTCAATGCCTGGCTGGTTGCGATCATATTGATGGGCGCCGTCGTTGCGGCGGTCCATCATGCCGAGGTGATCGCGCACCGCGTCGGCGAGCCGTTCGGCACATTGATCCTCGCGCTGGCTGTTACGGTGATCGAGGTCGGCCTGATCCTGACCTTGATGCAGGCCGAGCCCGAAAAGGCGCAGACGCTGGCGCGCGATACGGTGTTCGCGGCGGTGATGGTGATCCTGAACCTCCTGATGGGACTTTGCCTGCTCAGCGGCGCGATCCGCCATCACGAACAGCGTTTCCAGCGTACCGGCATCGGCGCCGCGCTCGCGACGCTCACCGTGCTCACCATCGTGACGCTCGTTTTGCCGAATTTCACGTCGAGCGTGCCTGGACCCTTCTATTCGGAAACGCAGCTCGGCTTCGTCGCGGCGGTTTCGCTGATTCTCTATGCGACCTTCGCGCTCGTCCAGACCGTGCGCCACCGCGACTATTTTCTGCCCGATGGCGAGGCGCACGACGAACCCGATGCACATGCCGCGCCGCCGAGCATCCAGCGCACCGCCATTTCGGGCGGACTGTTGCTCGCCAGCTTGTTCGCGGTGGTCCTGCTCGCCAAGAATCTGTCCCCGGTGATGGGCGCGCTGCTTGCCGACTGGGGCGCGCCGCCTGCGGTGCTCGGCGTATTGATCGCGGCGCTGATCCTCGCGCCAGAGGGCCTCGCGGCTGTCCGTGCGGCGAAGGCCGACCGCCTCCAGACCAGCCTCAACCTCGCATTGGGGTCGGCGCTCGCGACGATCGGCCTCACCATTCCGGCGGTCGCGATACTGTCGATCGTCACCGATCTTCCGATCAGCCTCGGCCTCGATGCCAAATCGACCGTGCTCTTGTTCCTGTCGCTGATTGTCGCATCGCAGACGCTAGCGAACGGGCGCACCACCGTGTTGCAGGGGGTGATCCACCTGATGCTGTTCGCGATCTATTTGTTCACGACCTTCGTGCCGTAAGGCGCGTCAGGTCTTGCGAACGAACACCGTTCCCGCCGAATAGCCGGCACCGAACGAACAGATCAGCCCGGTATCGCCCGCCGTCATATCCTCATGGTAGAGGTGAAAGGCGATGATTGACCCCGCGCTCGACGTGTTGCCATAGGTGTCGAGCACGGTCGGGCTCTCGTCCTCGCTCGCTTCGTGACCGAGCACGCGCTGCGCGATCAGGCGGTTCATGTTGGTGTTCGCCTGATGCAGCCACAGCCGGCGCATGTCGCCGCCCTTGAGCTTCAGCAATTCCATCTGTTCGACGATCAGGTTCGCGACCCACGGCACGACTTCCTTGAAGACCTTGCGGCCCTCCTGCACGAAAAGCTTGTCGCTCTTCGGCCCCGACTGGTCTATCCCGCCGTGGCCGCGGTTGAGGAAACCGAAATTGTTGCGGATGTTGTTCGAGAATTGCGTCTTGAGCTTGGTGCCGAGAATGTCCCAATGGCCCGCGGGTGCGATATCCTTGTCCTCGACGAGGATCGCGGTCGCGACGTCGCCGAAGATGAAGTGGCTGTCGCGGTCGCGCCAATTCAGATGCCCCGAACAGATTTCAGGATTCACGACGAGCACGCTTTTTGCATGCCCCGCACGGATATAGTCGGCGGCGGTCTGGATGCCGAAGGTCGCCGACGAGCAGGCGACATTCATGTCGAAACCGAAACCGTCGATCCCCAGCGCGTCCTGGATCTCGACCGCCATCGCCGGATAGGGGCGCTGCATGTTCGAAGCGGCGCAGAGCACGGCATCGACGTCTGACGCATCGCGGCCTGCACGCGCGAGTGCGTCCTTCGCTGCAAGGACGCCGATTTCCGCGAGGATCGAGAGTTCGTCGTTGCTCCGTTCTCCGATGCGTGGCGCCATATGTTCGGGGTCGAGAATGCCGGCCTTGTCGACGACGAAGCGCGACCCGATGCCGCTCGCCTTCTCGATGAATTCGACACTCGATTCAGCGAGTTCGGTTACATCGCCCGCCGCAATGGCCGCTGCATTTTCTCTATTGTGCAGCGCAACATACGCGTTAAAACTGGCGACAAGTTCTTCGTTGGTGATGCGTTCGGCAGGGGTGAAGAGGCCGGTTGCGGAAATGACCGGCTGCGGTGAATGCGACATGGTGGCTCTCATGTGTCTTACAGTTTCAAGACACGTTGATTAGGCTTCGTCGCGGCGCTGCGCAACGCCCCTCAGCTTGCTGAACGATCGCCGACATCATGGTTAACCCGCCACTAACCATTTTGGTGGCAGACTGTTTGATGCAGGCCTCCGGGGGGATGGCTCCCCGGGCGCCGTGCGGGAGCACGACCATGGCGACGCGTTCGGGACCGGCAGCAGGCGATCTGTCGATATCGGAAATCAAGGAATTCGCGAGCTTTCCCGCCGCGACGCAGCGGTATATCCGCCGCTCGCTCGACATCGGGCTCGAACGCGACGACGCGATCGCGCGCTGGTCGCGCGACATGGTGGAGGAAACCGCGATCCGCGTTCAGGCGCGCGTCTATCACCGCCTCGTCGACATCCGCGCGCATATTCCGGACGATAGCGGGCTCGATGCGCTCGAACATTTCATGGCACCGCTGATCGCCGTGTCGGCCTTCGACCTCGGTCAGGACCGGCTCCATGCCTTTGCGCCCTACCGCTTCCTCTACGAACGGCTGCTCGGCGCCCATGCGCGGCCTTGGCTGCCCGGCGCCTTCTGCGCCGCGGCGTCGCTGCCGCACCTCCACCCCGACAAGCGCAAGATCCTGCTCCAGTCGATCAGTGAAGCCGCCGCGACCGCGCCCGGTTGGTCGGCGCGCGAGCCGAGCTTCTATCCCGAATGGGTCGAGAAGGTGGACGAAATCAAACCGGCGAACTGATCGCGCAGCGGCGGCGGCCATCGGGTGCCGCCCGGACCGCTTTCGCTCAGATCAGCGCGCGATAGAGGCCGAAGGCGCTCGTCGCGGTCAGCACGATGCCGACCATGACCAGCATGACCTTGGGCGAGAAGCGCTTGGCCATCATTGCGCCGAGCGGCGCGGCCGCGACGCCGCCGATGATCAGCCCCAGCGTCGGTCCCAATATCTCTGCGAAACCGAGGTTCGCGATAAAGGCGATCGATACCGAAATCGCGAGGAAGAATTCGACGCTGTTGACCGTGCCGACAACCTTGCGCGGCTCGCCGCCCTGGACGAGCAGGTTCGAGGTCACGACAGGTCCCCAGCCGCCGCCGCCCGCCGCGTCGAGGAAGCCGCCGACGACAGCCAGTGGGGCGACGACCTTGGGCTTTGCGATCTTGGGCGGATAGAGCAGGCCGCGAATGAGCAGCCACACACCGATCAGCACCAGATAGCCGAGCACGAAGGGCTTCACCACGTCCGCATGAAGCGACGAAAGGACATAGGCGCCGAGAACGCCGCCGATCACGCCCGGGATCAGCAGTCGCCAGAACAGCGGCCAGTCGATGTTGCGATGGAATAAATGGCTGAGGCCCGATGCGCCGGTCGTGAAGATTTCCACGACATGGATGCGCGCCGATGCGGTCGCGGGCGGGACGCCAAGGACCGCCACGAGCAGGGTGTTGCATATAACGCCGAAGGCCATGCCGAGCGCGCCGTCGACAAGCTGCGCGGCGAAGCCGATCAGGATGAACGGCAGGAGCGCGGAGAAGTCGATGGCCGCAAGTTCAGTCATATGTCATCCCAACCCATTTGATTGACAACCTGCTGCCGGGATTCCCTGGCCGGCGCCAGCCCAATTTTTCTGCTCGCGGCAAAGGGATTTGTTTGTGCGCCCCACCGAAGTCTCCGAACGGGCTCAGCCGGTAACGTCGTCGGGCAGGTAGTCGCGTACATAGTCGATGAACGCGCGGAGTTTCGGCATCACCTGTTTACGGCTGGGATAATAGAGAAACAGGCCGGAGGTCGAGCAGGCAAAGTCGGGCAGAACCAGTTCGAGTTGACCCGAGGCGACGAGCGCCTTGACCACCGGCTCGGCGGTCATGCCCATCGCGACCCCGGCGTGCACCGCGACCATCATCGCGGTAAAATCGTTGACGATCACTGGCCCGGTCACCCCGACCTCGATCTCGCGATTCCCTTTCTCGAACGTCCAGGGCATCAGCGCGCCGCTGCCCATGCGCATGCGCACGCAGCGATGATTGCGAAGCTCGTCGGGACTTTCGGGGCGTCCGTGTTTCTCCAGATAGCCCGGCGTTGCGACCGCGACGAAGCGGAACGGCCCGGTCAGGCGGACGGCGATCACATCGGCATCGAGCGATTCGCCCATCCGCACCCCGGCATCGAAGCCGCCGGCGCTGAGGTCTGCGAGCGCGTCCTCGGCATAGATTTCGAGTTCGATCTCGGGATAGGTTTCGCAAAAGCCGGCGATGATCGGTTCGAACAGAGGCTGCACCGCGCCGCGCATCAGGTTGATGCGGAGCCGGCCCGCGGGGCGGTTGCCGAGGTTGCGCGCGGCTTCATAGGCGTCGCCGAGCCCTGCATAGGCGGGCGCGGCGCGCTCGAGGAACATCTCGCCCGCCTGCGTCAGCCCGACGCTGCGTGTGGTGCGCATGAACAATGGGGCGCCAACGCGCGCTTCCAGCCCCTTGATGATCTGGCTGATCGCCGAGGGAGAGACGCCAAGGTCGACCGCCGCGGCGGAAAAGCTCCGCCTTTCCGCGACACGCAGGAAGGCTTCGATCCCGTCGAGCACCCCGTGGGGGATTGTTAAATCCTGCTTCAAAGCACTTGCAGATTATAGAGGATTATCTATGTGCGCAACCGCGACTAAAAAGGTTGCACAACGAAACGAAAGGAAACCTCTCCCATGGCCTATCAGCTCTCCTCTTATCGCCGCTTTCCTGCCGCTTTCGCGATCGTCGCCGCTTCGGCCCTCGCGTTCACCGGCCTGATGGCAACCGCCAGCCCCGCTTATGCCCAGTCGGGTAGCGACTATCGCTGCTCGGGCCTCGCCGAACAGGCGCATGTCGCCGCCGGCGGTGTCGAAGGCGCCAAGCAGTCGAGCGCCAAGCGCTTTGTTTCGACCGGCAAGAAGCTGTGCGAAGCGGGCAACGAACGCGCCGCCGCCAAGCAGTTCCGCGCCGCGCTGAAGATTGCCGGCGTCGCCGAAGTCGAAACCGACAGCCAGATGGCGTCGCGCTAAGACAAACTGACACACCAATCTCCGGACCGTCCTCTCTCTCCCCGACGGATCCACATAACTGGGGCGGCACTCATAACGAGGCCGCCCCATTTGTTTATGCGCGGTTTGCAGGATAGACTGCCGCCATGTCAGGCAGGAAAGCGCGACCTGAAACGCCGCCAGCCGGCGCGTCCGCAAATGATGCCGTGCCGCTCTGCCGGTACGAAGAACTGGCATTGCGCGAAAACCGCCTGCGGCAAGCGGCGGCCAGGAAGCGCAAATCCGGAAACTAGATCCGCCGATAGCGGAAATACCAGACTTCGTGCCCCTGCGCGCGCGCCTTGGCTTCATAGCGCGTTTCGGGCCAGCCGTTCGGACGCACCTGAAAATCGCGCGCATCCTGCGCCAGCCATTCGAACTGATGGCGGTGGCGGCGCATCACCATCAGCGCGTGCTGAAGATAGATCGGATGGTCGGTGCCGAACCGGAATTCGCCGCCGGGTTTGAGCTTCTCTGCGATCAGGTCGAGCGGTCCGTCGTTCATCATCCGCCGCTTGGCGTGGCGCGCCTTGGGCCACGGATCGGGATGGAGCAGATAGGCGAAGCTCAGGGCGTCGTCGGGAATCCGCCGCAGCACCTCCAGCGCGTCGCCATGATGGATCCGCACATTGCCGAGCGGCAATTTCGCGCCATGATCGCCCGCGACATGGACCAGCGCCTGCGCGACGCCGTTGATAAAGGGTTCCGCGCCGATGAAGCCATGATCGGGCAGCATGTCGGCGCGACCTGCCATATGCTCGCCGCCGCCAAAGCCGATCTCGAAATGCAGCGGCCGGTCATATCCGAACAGGCGCTCGGCGGTTACATCGCCCTCGGGCGGCACTGCGATCTGCGGCAGCAACGTGTCGACCAGATCCTGCTGGCCGGCGCGCAGCGGCTTGCCCTTCGAACGGCCATAAAGGCGGTTGATCGTCGTCGGATCGCCGGGTTTGTAAGCAGTCATGGCGCGCGCGTTAGCGCGGCCGGGCCGCAGGCGAAAGGGCGCTATTTCTCTTTTGTGCCGCTGTTGATCCGAATGTCGCGCTTTTTACCCCAGGTCGTGACGCTGCTGGTGACCTCGCCCGCGTTGACGATCTCCATGGTGCGCGCCGGCGAAGGGAGTCGGTCCTGCGCCACGAAGATCAGATCTTCGGCCGCCATCTTGAGCGTCACGCCATAGCTTGCCGTCTTGCCGTCACTGTCCACGGCCCCGGCGATCGACGGGGCGACCCACACGCCATCGCCATTGTCGCCGACGGCAAGAAGATAGGCGTTGTTCGCCGCATCGGGGCGATAGGCTGCCTTGTTGCCGTCCAGCGCGCTGTCGCGACACCATTGTATCTGCTCGGGAGCGCCTTTCCGTTCGCCCGCGGCCGCCGAAACGAGGGCGCCGGCAAGCGCGCCTTTCATCATGTCGCCTTTCGCGTCCTTTGCGGTACCTTTGAAGACAAGCGGCTCGGCGCACGGAATGAGCGGAAGAGCGGCGGAAGCCGCGGGCGCATTTTTCGGCCAGCCGATTTCCTTCAACCAGCCGTCCATCGCCTGCGCCAGTTCGGCCGGACTCTTGTCGCGTGACGTCGCCCGCAGCTTTACATACCAGTCGCCAAGCGGCAGCAACGCGACCCCGGTACTTTTATAACCCGTCGCGTCGGGCGTGGCGTAAACCGCGCGAAGCCCGCTCGCCACGGCCTGCCCGGGCGGCGTGAATGGTTCGGGCGGGGCGGCCAGTTTTGCTCCTGCGAACGCGCCGCGGTTCTCGATCGACCATTGCGCTTGCGCCATCCACACGGGGACGCCGCCGTTGGTGTTGCGGAAAATATAGAAGGACAAAAAGTCTCGGGCCGTATCGGGTTCGAAGCTCAGGCTGACATCGAGTTCCTGCGGGGCAAAGGTCCGCGCCCGTGTCAGCGGATTGCCGCCGAGCTTGGCGGGAACGGTGATGCCGCTATGGGCATGCGTCCAGGGCTTGCCTGCCGTGACGGCCAATTCGCCTTGGGCCCATACGGGCGACGCCGCCAGCGCCAGCGCCGAAAAAATCAGCCAAACAGAAAATCTTGCCACCGACCAGCCTCCCCCTATCCGACGACTTCGAAGCTGTCAGATCGGGGTGGCGATGGCAAGCGCCTGCCTTAGCCGGCAATCGCGGCCTTCAGCTTGTCGACCAGATCGGTGCGCTCCCACGGGAAGCTGTCGCCTTCCGACGTGCGGCCGAAATGGCCGTAGGCCGCAGTCTGTCTATAGATCGGCTTGTTGAGGCCCAGATGCGTGCGAATGCCCTTGGGGGTCAGGCGCACGAGTTGCGGGATCACCTGTTCGATCGCGGCTTCGGTCACGCCTTGCGCGGCGGTACCATGCAGGTCGACATAGATCGACAGCGGTTCGGCAACGCCGATCGCATAGCTGAGCTGGATCGTGCAGCGGCGCGCGAGGCCCGCGGCGACGATGTTCTTCGCAAGATAGCGGGTGATATAGGCTGCCGAGCGGTCGACCTTGGTCGGATCCTTGCCGCTGAAGGCGCCGCCGCCGTGCGGGCTCGCGCCGCCATAGGTGTCGACGATGATCTTGCGGCCGGTCAGCCCCGCGTCGCCGTCGGGCCCGCCGATCTCGAAACGCCCGGTCGGATTGATATGATAGATGGTGTTCGCAGTGAGCAGTTCGGTCGGCAGCACGTCGGCAATCACGCCGAGGACATATTTGCGCAGCTCGAGATATCTTGCTTCGTCGCCTTCGCCATTATGGAAATAATAGCCCGGCGCATGCTGCGTCGAAACGACGATTGCGGTCGCTTCGACCGGACGCTCGTTGGCATAGCGCAGCGTGACCTGGCTCTTCGCATCGGGTTCGAGGAAGGGCGCGATTCCCGCCTTGCGGTCGGCGGCCATCCGTTCGAGAATCTTGTGGCTGTAATCGAGCGTCGCGGGCATCAGGTCGGGCGTTTCGTCGGAGGCATAGCCGAACATGATGCCCTGATCGCCGGCGCCTTCGTCCTTGTCGCCGCTTTCGTCGACGCCTTGTGCGATATGCGCCGATTGCGCGTGGAGATTATTCTCGAAGCGGAAGCTTTCCCAGTGGAAGCCCGACTGTTCATAACCGATCTCGCGCACCGTGTTCCGAACCGTGGCCTCGATCTCTTCGAGCGCGCCCGTCGCCCATTCGTCATTCTCGAACACGCCCTTGCAACGGATTTCACCGGCCAGCACGACGAGCTGAGTGGTCGTCAGCGTCTCGCACGCGACGCGCGCTTCGGGATCCTTCGACAGGAACAGGTCGACGATCGAATCGCTGATCTGGTCGGCCACCTTGTCGGGATGTCCTTCGGATACGCTTTCGGAGGTGAAGAGGAAGCTGTTGCGCATGGAGAGCCTTCTTGGGAACGAATATAAAGGATGCTTTATGTCTGCGCCCTGTTAGCGGCCGCGCCGCCGGAACGCAATGGCGGCGGCGAGCAGCAGCAACGCAAATCCGACCGGCAGCATGTTGCCGTGGCGGGCGAACAGCGTGGGCGCGTGGGCCTTTGGTACGAAGCTGTCGATGCGCCCGGCCGCATGCATCGGCAGCGATTCGACGATGCGGCCGTCGGCATCGATGATCGCGCTGATCCCCGTCGGCGTCGCACGCACGACGGGCAATCCTTCCTCGATCGCGCGCAGCCGCGCCTGCGCCAGATGCTGCGGCGGGCCCCAGCCGCCGAACCAAGCGTCGTTCGACGGGTTGAAGATGAAATCGGGACGATGCGCGCGATCGACCACCTGCCCCGAAAAGATGATTTCGTAGCAGATCTGGAGCCCCGCGCGGCCGAATGTGCCGAGGTCGAGCGTATGCGGCCCCGGTCCGGGCCAGAAATCGATATCGCCGGGCGCCAGCCGCGACAGGCCGATCGCCGACAATATTGGCCGCATCGGCAGATATTCGCCGTAGGGGACAAGGTGCGCCTTGTCGTAACGCGGGCCGAGCGTGCCGTCTGCATGGATGGTCATCACTGCGTTGCGCGCCCCGACGACATCGCCCGCCTGGTCGAGTTCAAGCTTCAATGCGCCGAGCAGCATCAGATCGCCCGGGTTCATCAGGGCGACGAGCCGCGCGCGCGCAGCGGCGGGCGAGCGATCATAATAGGCCGATGGATAGCCCCACTCGAGATAGTCGGGCACCGCTGCCTCGGGCCACAGGATCAGGCGCGGCGTATCGTCCTTCGGGCTCGTCAACCGTGCCAGCTTGGCGAAATTGGCGTCGGCCTTGCTGCCCTCCCACTTGTCCTGTTGCCCGACATTGGGTTGGACGACGGTGATGGGAATGCGCTCCATTCCTTTGGACCGGACGGCGGCGTCGGCATCGCTGCCGGCCTGCGTCAGAAATGCCGCGCCCCAGAACAGGACGAGGCTCGCCAGAAGCGAGGCCGCAGCCACGCGACGGCGATAAAAGGCCAATATCAGGACGCCCGCGAGCAGGCAGGCGATCCCGCTCATGCCATAGGTGCCGATCCATCGGGCGGGCGCCGCGACGTGCGGGACAGCGATCACGCCGAGGGGGTTCCATGCGAAGCCGGTAAAGACCCAGCTGCGGAGCCATTCGGTGAGCGTCCAGAGGCTCGCGAAAACCAGGATGTAGGAGGGGGCAGCGAAATGCGTATCGGCTTTTGGCTTGATCGCCCATGCGCCCCACGCAGCAAGTGCCGGATAGACGGCCAGATAGAGAGCGAGCAGGACGACGGCGATCCAGCCGAGCCACGCGGGCATCGCCGCCTGATAGGTGAAGGCGGTCGCGATCCAGTTCAGGCCGATTGTGAAATGGCCGACGCCAAAGGCCCATCCGAGTCCGAAGGCGCGCCGGCCTCGCGGGGCTTTCGCGACGAGCGTCATCCAGCCCGCAAGCGCGAGCAGCGTCAGCGGCCAGAGGTTCAGCGGTGCGAAACCCGTCGCGGAAACGGCGCCAAGCAAAAGGGCGACAAGCTTGGGCCAACGGTCGGCGAAAGCGGCGATGCGGGAGGAAGTCGCGGTCACGCGCGCTCTCTTAGCCGTCCGATGTTACGGCCACTAGAGCATATATTTCATCTTGATCGACTGGCGCACGGTGCCGGTCAGCACAAAGCTCGCCGATTTGAAGCTCGGCGGACCGACGGTGATCGTCGGGTTGCGCGAAAAACCGAAACCTTCTTTTGGCAGGAAGATCGCCGTGTCCATCTTGTTGTTGCTGTTCTCGTCGTGGACGACCGCGATCGCATAGGTGCCGGTTGCGGGCGCGTGGACCGTGAAATCGCCTGCGTCGGCCGCCTTCACCGCCATACGCACCGATGACTTGTCCTTGCTGCAATCGGGAAATGCCTTGGGATTGGTGGTCAGGCAGACGAGTATCTGCCCCTTCATATTGCGCAGCCCGGTGACGCTGACCTCAACCGTCGGCGTGGGTGTCGGCGGCGACGCGCTCGCGGCGCCGATCAGCAGGGGCAATGCTGCCCCCAAAGTCGCCAAGGCCAAGATCGGTGCCGCACGCCTTGTCCCAGAAGCGAAAATAGAGCCCATAATTCCCTCGGTAAGCGGCGTGATGCCGCTCGTGATGCGTCGCGGTTATCAGCCAGCGCCCTGCGGGTCCATGAACAAGCGCGCGCGGGAACATTTCCCACCCCATATGATTGCCGACGCCCATGACGGTCATAATCGCCAGCACGGTCCCCAGCACCGCGACATGGATCGGGATGACGAAGACGAGCGCCGGAATGACGATGGCGCCGGTGATCGCCTCGACCGGATGGAAGCTCATCGCCGCCCAGGCCGTCGGCGGCCGGCTGTCGTGATGGACGCTGTGCGCGATGCGGAACAGCTTGGGCCGGTGCATCCAGCGGTGCGTCCAGTAAAACCATGTGTCGTGGATCAACAGATAGGCGAAAAGGCTAAGCGGCAGATACCAAATCGGAAATGCGTGGATATCGGTATAGATGCGCGTCCAGCCATGCGCCTGCCAACCCCATGCGACGACGCCCGCGGGAACCCCGTAAATCGCCGCGCTTGCAAGGCTCCAGCCGACCTCGCGGCGCATCTGCGGTTCCAGCCCGCGATAGAGGCCGGGGTGTTTCAGCCGCGTCGCGAAAGCGAAGGTCCCGCTGGTCAGCAAATAGCGCACGCCCACGATCGCGGTCATCGCAAGCGCGGAGAAAAGGATCGGCCAGCCGGTCATCGCGCAAGGCTAGCCGCTCGCGGCCGCGTTGCAATGGCTTTGCGCCCGCGCGTTTGCGTGGCTAAGGCAGGCGAATGGTGGGGCCGAGCAATGATAAATGCGATATCGCGATCGTCGGCGGCGGGCTCGCCGGCGGGCTCGCGGCGCTTGCGCTCGCGGCGAAGCGGCCCGACCTCGACGTGCGACTGGTCGAGCCAGGGCCGATCGGCGGCAATCATGTCTGGTCCTTTTTCGACAGCGATATTGCCAAGAAGGACCGTTGGATCGTGGCGCCGCTCGTTCGCCACCACTGGACGGGATATGATGTCCGCTTCCCGTCGCACGCGCGCCGGTTGCGCATGGGGTACAAGAGCATAACCGGCGAAGCTCTCGCCGACGCTGTCATGGCGGCGCTGCCCGCAGGGCATATCATTACCGACAAGGCCAAGCATGTCGCGCCCGACCATCTGCTGCTGTCGCGTGGTGGGCGCCTGTCGGCAAAGCATGTCATCGACGCGCGCGGCGCCATCAAATTCCCGACGCTCGACTGTGGCTGGCAGAAGTTCGTCGGACAGGCACTGACTGTGAAGGGCGGGCACGGCATCGAACAGCCTGTCGTGATGGATGCGACAGTCGAACAACTGGACGGTTATCGTTTCGTCTATCTGCTGCCCTTCGACGCCGAAACCATCTTCGTCGAGGACACCTATTACAGCGAAGGTGCCGATCTTGACGCGCCCGCCGTGCGCGAACGGATCGCCGCCTATGCGGCGGCGCAGGGCTGGGACGTCGCCGCCACGACGCGCGAGGAACACGGCGTGCTGCCCGTCGTGATCGCGGGGGACTTCGACCGGTTGTGGCTCGAATCCGATCGCACCGCGCGAATTGGCGTTCGCGCCGGCGCGTTCCACGCGACCACCGGCTATTCCTTGCCCGACGCCGTGCGCACGGCATCGGCGCTGCCCGGTCTCGTCGACCGCGCCGATCTTCCCGCAATCCTTCGCGGCCGAGCCGCGGCGTCGTGGCGGCGCCAGCGTTTCTACCGCATGCTCGGGGCCATGGCGTTCCGCGCGGCCGATCCGGGCGAGCGTTACCGTATCTTCGAACGCTTCTATCGTCTCGCGCCCGGGCTTGTGGCGCGTTTCTACGCCGGACGGTCGACGACGGCGGACAAGCTGCGCATCCTGTCGGGCAAGCCTCCGGTGCCGATCGGCCGCGCGATCGCCGCGCTGGCAAAGCGCGACTGGAAATGAGCCGCAACGCCATCGTCATCGGCGCAGGGTTCGGCGGGCTCGCCCTCGCGATCCGGCTGCAATCGGCGGGCGTCGAGACGACGGTCGTCGAGGCGCGCGACAAGCCCGGTGGGCGGGCATACCACTGGCTCAGGGACGGCTTCACCTTTGATGCCGGGCCCACCGTCATCACCGATCCGCCGTGTCTCGAAGAATTGTGGGCGTTGAGCGGACAGCAGATGAGGGACGATGTCGACCTCGTCCCCGTCATGCCCTTTTACCGGCTCAACTGGCCCGACGGGACGAACTTCGACTATTCGAACGACGAGGCGGCGTTACGGGCGGAGATCGCCAAGCTCCATCCGGCCGATATCGAAGGTTACGACCGCTTTCTCGAATATTCGAAGGGCGTGTACGAACAGGGCTATGTGAAGCTCGGCGCGGTCGCCTTCCTCGATTTCGCCTCGATGATCCGTGCCGCGCCTGCACTGATGAAATATCAGGCGTGGCGCAGCGTCTATGGGGTCGTCTCTTCCTATGTGAAGGACGAGCGGCTGCGGCAGGCGCTGTCGTTCCATACCTTGCTCGTCGGCGGCAACCCGATGACGACGAGCGCGATCTATGCGCTGATCCACACGATCGAAAAGGACGGCGGCGTCTGGTTCGCGCGCGGCGGCACCAATGCTCTTGTAAGTGGCATGGTGCGGCTGTTCGAGCGCTTGGGCGGCAGGCTGCTGCTCGGCGATCCGGTGACGAAGATCGAAACGACGGGCGATCGCGCGACGGCCATTACGACGCAAAGCGGCTGGCACGCCGAGGCCGATATGGTCGCGTGCAACGGCGACCTGATGCACAGCTACAAGGATCTGCTCGACCATCCGCGCGGCGCCAGGGTCGCCAAAAGCCTGTCGCGCAAGCGCTGGTCGCCCTCGCTGTTCGTCGTCCATTTCGGCGTGAAGGGCGAATATCCCGGCATCGCCCACCACAGCATCCTCTTCGGCCCGCGCTACAAGGGGCTGCTGGGCGACATTTACGGCGGGAAAATCCCCGACGACTTCTCGCTCTATCTCCACCATCCGAGTGTCACCGACCCCGGCATGGCGCCGCCCGGCCATTCGACCTTTTACGCGCTCGCTCCCGTCGCGCATCTGGGCAAGGCCAAGGCCGACTGGGACGGCGATTTCGGCGCGCGTTTCGCCGATGCGGTCCTCGAAGAGGTCGAACGCCGCGTCGCGCCCGGTCTTCGCGCGAACCTCGTCACGCGCTTTCATTACACGCCCGCCGATTTCGGCCGCGACCTGTCGGCGCATCTCGGCAGCGCGTTCAGTCTCGAGCCCCTCCTCTGGCAAAGCGCGTGGTTCCGGGCGCACAACCGCGACGATGTGATTTCCAATCTTTACTTCGTCGGCGCGGGGACGCATCCGGGCGCAGGAATCCCCGGCGTCGTCGGCAGTGCCAAGGCGACCGCCCATCTGATGTTGGAAGAATAATGAAACGCCTTGCCGTCTATTGCGGGTCCGCGACCCCCGAAGATCCGATCTATATCGAAACCGCGCGCCACGTCGGCCGCACGCTGGCCGAGCGCGGCATCGGCGTCGTCTATGGCGGCGGCCGGCTCGGACTGATGGGTGCGGTCGCCGACAGCGCATTGGAAGCCGGCGGCGAGGTGATCGGCATAATCCCCGAGGCACTCGTCGGCGCCGAGGTCGCGCATCGCGGCTGCACCGAATTGCATGTCGTCAGCGGCATGCACGAGCGCAAAAAGATGTTCACCGACCTGTCCGACGGCTTCCTTACCATCCCCGGCGGCGTCGGTACGATGGACGAATTGTGGGAAGCGATCAGCTGGGCGCAGCTTGGCTATCACAGCAAGCCGGTCGGGCTGCTCAACGCCGCGGGCTTCTATAACGACCTCATCGCCTTCAACCGCAACATGGTAGAGGTCGGCTTCATCCGTCCCGCCCACGCCGGGATCATGATCGTCGACGCCGGGCTCGACGATCTGCTCGAAAAGATGGCGGCCTATGTCCCGCACAAGACGATCTTCGCGATGAAGGCCGAAAATCTGTAATGACCGGCGAGGGGGCCTATGATGCACATGCCCTCCACGGTTTCGCGCACGACAGCATCGCGCGCGGATCGAAAAGCTTTGCGCTGGCCAGCCAGCTCTTCGACCGCGAAACGCGCGAGCGCGTCTGGCTGCTCTATGCTTGGTGCCGCGCCGCCGATGACCTGACCGACGGACAGGATCATGGCGGCGCGATGAAGCCGGACCATGATCCGGTCGCCGCGGTCGCCTATATTCGCGCGCAGACCGACAAGGCTTTTGCCGGGCAGCCGACGGGCGACATGGCGTTCGACGCGCTCGGCTTCCTGCTCACCGAAGTTGCGATCCCGCGCTGGGTGATCGACGATATCGTCGCGGGGTTCGAACTCGATGCGAAGGATTGGCGTCCGCGCAGCGAGCAGGATTTGCTGCGCTACTCCTATCACGTCGCCGGCGCGGTGGGGGTCGCGATGGCGCTGGTGATGGGGATCGATCCCTCCGACGAGACGACGCTCGACCGCGCTTCGGACCTCGGAATCGCGTTCCAGCTCGCCAATATCGCGCGCGATGTCGCGGAGGATGCCGCCGCCGATCGCTGTTATTTGCCCGTCGAATGGATGGTCGAACTCGACATCCCGCCCGGCCAGCACATGCACCCCGCCTTTCGCGGGCGCTTGTCGGTGATGGCGAAATGGCTGTCCGAAATGGCGGAGGAATATGAAGCGTCGGCGCGCTGGGGCGCGCGCAAGCTGGGCCCGCGCAGCCGCTGGGCGGTGCTCGCCGCGGCGGGCATTTATGGCGACATCGCGCGCGAGGTTCGGGCGCGGGGCGATCATGCTTGGGATCACCGTGCGGGAACCTCGCTCTTCGCCAAGCTCGGCTGGGTGGCCCGCGCCGGCTGGTCGGTTCTCCGCCGTCCGCCACAGCGGCGGATCAGCCGCGACGGCCTCTGGACGCGTCCCACACATGTCGAACCGGGCCATGAGGGTGCGGCATGAGCTATCTCGAATGGATCGCGGCGGCGTTCGTGCTGACCAATGTCGCGCTCGTCGCGCTGCGCAGCGTGTGGAACTATCCCTTCGCGCTCGTCGCCGTGACGCTCTACGCCTTCGTCTTCTTCGAAGCGAAGCTGTACAGCGACATGCTGCTCCAGGGCTTTTTCTTCGCGCTCAACCTGTACGGCTGGGCGGCCTGGGTGCGAGCGCGTGAAGACAGCGGGATTCCCGTTGGCTGGATGACGGGCCGCGCGCGACAAGGCTTCGCGCTCGGAACGATCATTGCCTGGGTCGCGTGGAGCTTCGCGATGGACCGCCACACCGACGCCATCGCGCCATGGGTCGACGGCGCGATCGCGATGCTCAGTATCACCGCGCAATGGCTGCTCGCGCGGCGCAGGGTCGAAAGCTGGTGGTTGTGGATCGCGGTCGACCTGATCGCGGTGCCGTTATTCGCCTGGCGCGGCCTTTATGCGACCAGCGCAGTCTATGTCGTGCTGCTCGGCCTGTCGATCGACGGCCTGCTCCAGTGGCGCCGGGCGGCGGCAACGGGCAGGGTGGCGCCATGACACGCCATATCTGCCTCCACGGCGCCGAAAGCACCGGAAAATCGACGCTCGCGCCGCGCCTCGCGCTCCAGCTCGGCGGGCTCGTCGTCCCCGAATATGGCCGCACCTATGCCGAGGCGAACGGCACCAATCTCGACGAGGTCGACCTGCTCGCGATCTTCGACGGCCACCTCGCGGCGACGCGCGCAGCGCTCGCGCAGCGCCCCGAATGGCTGGTGTCCGATACCGACCCGCTGATGACGCAGGCGTGGGCGATCATGCTGCTCGGCCGCCGCCTGCCCGAAATCGACCTGTGGGACGAGGTTGCCGACCTTTATCTGGTCCCCGCGATGGACCTGCCGTGGGAAGAGGATGGCACCCGCCTGTTCGGCAGCGAACTCGCGCGCGTGCAGTTCATGGAGGTCGCGATCAGCGAACTCGACCGCCGCAAGCTGAAATGGGCGTGGGTCGAGGGCGAGGGCGACGCGCGTCTGGCGAGCGCGCTTGCGGCAATCGCGGCGGCGGAGCTGCCTTAGCTCATCGCGGAATGTCGACTTTGGGGTGGATTTGAGACATTCCCCTCCCTTTCAGGGAGGGGAGAAGAATGGCAGCAATCGGTCGACAGCCGTCGCTGCGTTTCAGGCGGCCTCGGCATCTTCATAAGCCTGTGCTTCGGCCGAAATGAGGATGTCTGCGAGCATCCAATAGGCCTCGCCCCACGCGCCGAGCACGTCGTCGGTTGCGATCTCTTCGCCCAGCACGTCGCGGATCGCGGGCAGCAGCGCGTCGGCGACATAGGGATAATGCTCCGCCTTCACCCCGGTATCGATGTGGCGCGCAACCATGCGCGATACCGCGGTGCCGAGGTTCTGAAGCTTGTCGATATTCTTCGCATAGGCGAGGATCGCGGCGGCGAGGCGCTTCGGTTGTTCGCCGCTCGTCTGCGCGGCGCGGTCGAACATCGCCTCGATGTCCTTGTTCTCGAACAGCCGGGCATACATCGCGGTGGTGATCGCAAGGCCATGTTTTTCGAGCGCCGGGGCGGTGGCTTTGACGATGGTCATGGCGTGGGCGGAGGCGGTGCGCATTTTGATGTCCTGTCCTTGAGATAGATGGTGTTCAGGCCGCGATGCGAAGTTCGTCGGCATGTTCGGGGTAGGGTGCGACGTGCGCCGCGGGTTCGATCCCGGCGAGTTCGCTGGCGAAGCCATGGTTGACATCGCGGTGGTGCGCTTCATCGGCACGGACGACGAGCACCACATCGCGCAGCGTCGCATCGTCGGCGAGCTTCCAATAATGGCGCGCGATTGCGGGCGCGGGCAGATTGGGACTGCGTCCTTCGTCTATTTCCTGAAGGTAGAGCGTGTAGCTGATCACGGCCTCTTCCTCGAAATAGCCGACGACGCGGTGCGCGGTCTTCGCGCTGATCAGGTAGAGCGCAAAGAAGGCGAGGTAGAAGACCCACTGGACGCCCAGGATCACAAGGCGCTCGAACAGCGTCGGCTTCGCAACCTCGATGAAGGTCATCAGGTGCATCCGCTCATTTTCGGCCTCTTCCATCAGCGTGCGGATCCAGCCCCTGTCATCTTCCATGCGGCGCAGGCTCTTGAGGTGGACCAGCGTCGCGCCGACCATGCCGGGGACCGCCGCGACCGTTTCGAGGACGATCGCGCGGTGGCCGTAGCGTTTGGCAAAGAAGGTGTCGGCGGCAAGGCGCAGCATCTTGGTGAAGCCGAACGCGATGCGGTCGGAGAAATCGGCCGGACGGTGGTGGACGTTGAGGTCGACAAAGGGGGCGTCGGACATGAGTCTTCTCCTTCGGATGATCAGGCGGCCTGGCGACCGGGGTCGCCCAAACGAAAAAACAGGGAAAGCTGCAAGCTTTCGGCGATACGTGCGGCCTTTGCCTGTAGGGCGGTTGCGGCGGATGGGGTCAGCAGCTCGTTCGTGGTGTCGGCCCAGATTTGTAGCCAGCGGTCGAACATCGCGGGTGTGATCGCGTCCTTATGCTTGAGGTGCGCTGCCATCGGACTGCCCTTGTAGCGTCCGCTCGTCAGCATCACCGACGACCAGAAGGCGACGAGCCTTTCGAGATGATCCGGCCAGTCGTGCACTGCCGCGTTGAACAGCGGTCCGATATCGGCGTCGGCGCGCACGCGGTCGTAAAAGGCCGGGATCAGGCACTCCAGCGCGGCTTCATCGATATGGTCGTCTTGTTTCACGACTCGCTCCAATCATGTATTTGATGTGCATGTATGATCGAAGTTTGAAACATGCAACAAAAATACATATTATACGGCGGCCGGCAATTTCGAAGGACCAAGATGCGCCTGACGCGCTACACCGACTATGCGATGCGCGTGCTCCTCTATGTGGGGGCGCAGGATGACGCGCGGCTAAGCCCGATCTCGGAGATTTCGCGCGCCTATGGCATTTCGCAGAACCATCTGATGAAGGTCGTCAACGACCTGGTAAACGCGGGCTATCTGGAAAGCGTGCGCGGGCGGTTCGGCGGGATCCGGCTGGCGAAGCCGGCCGCCGAGATCAATGTCGGCGTGGTGGTGCGCCATACCGAGGAAGGGTTCGACCTTGTCGAATGCGGAAGCTGCGTGATCGCGCCGGCGTGCGGGCTGACCGGCGCGCTCGCCGAGGCGCTGGCGGCATTTATGAAGGTGCTCGACGGCTACAGCCTTGCCGACCTGCTCGGCAAGCGCGCGAATTTCGCTGCGCTGTTCGGGCTCGACGAACCCGCGCGCGCCTGACAGGTCAGCGGCGCGGCCAGCCCTTGTCGCGCGCCTGCTGCTCACGTGCGGCGTCGAGCGGATCGCCTGCCATCATCGCGGCCGCGGCGGCGGCGAGTTCGCCCGACGACGCCTGACGATAGTCGGTGCCCGCCTGTCCCCGCATCGTGCGCTCAAGATGCCAGTGTCCGTCGTCTTGGCAGCCGATGCCATCCAGCGACGCGCTCTGAAAGCTGCGGCAATAGCGCCCGGCCCTGTCCTGAAAGCTGAGCCCGATCCGTACCGTCGCACTGGACGGCTGGTTCGAGGCAAGCTGCGTGTCGAGCGCCTCGGCTAGGGGGCCGGCGGCGACGACCGCGCCATTCGCCTCAGCAAGGCTGGGGGCCGGCATCCATGGCCGCAGTCCCAGCGTGAGCCCGAGCACGAGCGAAGCCGCAATCGCGCCCCAATGAACCGCCGTAACGCGCGCGCGCTTTGCCTCGCGGCGCGCGGCGATGCTGGTGTCGACCGACTGATCGGGCACCAGCAGCGCACGCAGTCGCTCGGGTACCGCTTCTTCGGCAACCGGGGCGTAATGTGCCGCCAGTTGGGCCCTCAGCGCGCGATGGCGGGCGATCTCGGCAGCCAGCGCGGGATCGCTTTCGGCTTCGCGCTCAATTCGGCGTGCTGTCAGATCGTCAAGTTCGCCGTCGACGAAGGCGGCGACAGTGGCGGGATCGAAACTCATGCGGCTTCTCCCAGCAAATGCATCAGTGTTTCGCGTCCGCGCGCGAGGCGTGAGGTGACCGTGCCGATCGGGACGTCCAATATGTCGGCGGCTTCGCGATACGCATAGCCTTCGACGAGGACGAGCATCACCACCTCGCGCTGCTCGTCGGGAAGGCGGGCCATCGCGCCATCGACATCGCCGCGCAGCGTTCCGGCCTCGACTTCCGCAGCGCCGTCGCCTGCGACTTGCGTCACCGCATCGTCGATGGGGGCATGGACGCCGCGCCGGCCCGCGGCACGGCGCTCGTCGATCCAGAGGTTGCGGGTAATACGGTACATCCAGCTATCCAGTCTCGTTCCCTGTTGCCACTGCCCCTGCGATTTCAACGCGCGTTCGATCGCCGCCTGACATAAATCGTCGGCATCGCTGGCGTCGCGCGTCAGCCCGCGCGCAAAACGGCGCAGACGCGGCAGCAATTCAACCAGTTCCTCTTCGAAGCGCATTTTCGCCTTTCGATTGTGTGAGGAAGAAACGACTGGCTTCTATCGTTTCTTCCGCACCATGCTAAATTTTTTCGGGAACCGGCCGCCGTGCCGACCCGTGTGAGACTTGCAATGCGACATTGGACGACATCATTGGCAATGTTCTGCCTTCTGCTCGGCGGGGCCGATGCGCGCGTCGCGGCGCAGGTCGCGCTGCCGCAAGTCCAGCTTCCCGGCACCGGCGGACCGCTGCTGCCGGAGGTCGAGATTGGCCGCGTCGTCGTGATGGGGGACAATCTGACGCAGTTGCGGCTCGATCGCATCACTGCGCTGGTTCGCGGCAACCGTGACAGGATTGAGCTCGACGAGCGCGGCGAACCCGCCGTGCGGGGAGCGCTCGTTGCGAGCGGGGTCGATGCGGCGATGGTCGCTCGGGCGGGCAAGGGGGGCTTTGCGCTGATCGATCGCGAGCGCATCGAAGGGCTCGACCTCGATATCGCGCGTTTCCAGGTGCCCGATGGACGCAGCCTGGCGCGCGCGCGGAAGCAGCTCGCAAAGCTGTTGCCGGGCGCCGAAGTCGATGCCGACAATCTCTATTTCCCTAGCGGGCCGGGCGGGGCACTCACGGGTGCGGCACTCGCGACGGCGGAGGGCAGCGGCAAGGCGAGCCTGGGCCTGATCGACGGAGGTGTCGCGGCGCACCCGTCGGTTGCGGGACGCGTCGAGCAGCGCGGCTTTGCGAAAGGCGCGCCATCGGCAAGCCGTCACGGCACGGCGGTGGCTTCGCTGCTCGTCGGCAGCGGCGCGGTGCGCGGTGCGGCGCCCGGCCAGCGCCTGCTCGCGGCCGATGTCTATGGGACCGATCCCGCAGGCGGCAATGCCAGCGCGATCGCGCGCGCGCTGGGCTGGCTCGTGCAGAGCGGCGCGGCGGTGACGACGATCAGCCTCGTCGGCCCCGATAACAAACTGCTTGCCGCGGCGGTCAGTCGCGCACAGCAGCGCGGCATGTTGATCGTCGCTGCGGTGGGCAATGACGGTCCGGCAGCGCCTCCCGCCTATCCCGCTTCCTATAAAGGCGTATTCGCCGTCACCGGGGTGGACGCGAAAGGCCGTGCGTTGCCGGAGGCCGGCCGCGCGCTGCACGTCGATTTCGCGGCGCCCGGCGACGCGGTGCTGGCGGCAACGGGGGCGGGCAGCAGCGACCGGCTGCGCGGGACGTCCTTTGCCGCTCCGCTCGTCGCCGGACGGCTGGCGCTTCGCTATCCCGTCCCCGCGATCGATCACATCGAACCTGCGGTCACGGCGCTCGTCATGGAGGCGCAGGATCTGGGCAGGAAGGGGCGTGACAAAATCTATGGTCACGGCCTGATTTGCGGGGCTTGCGGCGGCCGCTGACTCTATTCTTGCAAAATTTTCCGGAATAAAATCGAACGCGCCATCGTTCTCTCCACAGGCCCACCCCCTCCGGGCCGCAAACTCAGGAGTAGGACAATGGCAAATCGCATCTTCATTTCGGCCATCGCGTTCGCCGCGTCGACCATGGCTTTTTCAGCGCCGGCCACCGCACAGTTGCTTGGCGGTAGCGGCGGCTTGGGCGGCAACCTCGGCGGCACGCTGGGCGGGACGCTCGGCAATCCGACCGGCCCCATCGGCGGGACGCTGGGATCGGCGGGTGAACTTGCCGGTTCGGGCCGCGGCGACGCGCATGTCGATCGTCGTTCGGGACGCGTGCAGGGCAAGGGCAATGCCGACGCGAGCGGCAAGGGTTCGGCCAATGGGACCGGCAATCTGCTCGGCAACAATATCGGTGGAAACGCCCAAGGCGGGGGCAGCGCTTCGGGTGGCGGCAGCCTCGACGCGCAGGTCGTCGGGACCGATTTCGTCGGCAGCACCGCGCGCGGCGCGGTTGGCACGGCAACCGGAACGGCTTCGACCGCAACCGACACCGCGCGCGGTGCGGTCGGGACTGCCCGTGACCGGACGGGCGCCGCACTGTCGAACGTCTCAGGCAGCGCCGGCGGTGCCGGGTCGGTCGCGGGCAGCTTCCAGGGCAGCCTCGGTCAACTCGCCGCCGCGGGTAGCGGCGCGGCGACGGGCGCCGGTATGTTCGCAGTCGAACCCGGCATGGCGGTGACCGACGCGCGGGGCAAGGTGATCGGCTACGTCCAGGAATTGCGTCAGACCGGCAGCGGTGTCGTGCAGGCTGTGACCGTCGAAGTCGGCGACCGTGTCGCGACGCTGCCTGCGGCCAGCTTCGCCGGCTCGGGCGACGTCCTCGTGACCGGCATGACCAAGGGGCAGCTCAAGAAAACGGCCGATCAGCAGGAAGCCGAATAGACCAAATGGGGTGGCCGCCCTTTGCGGCGACCATATCTGGACGGGCCGCCCGTGCGGTCCGCCTTTTTTCGTTCGGCTGAAAAAGCTTCCGGGGGGCGGGGCCTTTCGGCCGCTCCGCCCCCCGGTCAGCATCGGGGGCAAGTGGGGTTTTCCCGGGTGGGGGCAGGGGACATCAGGGACCAGACTGATGCCCCCCACCGCTCCATTGAGCGGAACACTCGGGAACATCTGATACTATACAATTGCCGTGCCAGTTTGCGGCCTTCGAGGTTTCCGGCGGGAGACGCTGGTTAGCAATTCCTTACCGGCATCCGCCGGTGTCAAAAATCCCGACACTCTGCCGTTCAGATTTGTTCAGCAAGCGTTCAGCCCATTGACTACATTTGTAGTCGCATCGTATCGACGGTGCCGATGGAGGGGTCCGAATGGCAGAACGAGCAAGCGAGTCGGAGATGCAGGTGCTGTCGGCGCTGTGGGAGGATGCTCCCCAGAGCGCGGCCGACCTGACTTCGCGCATCGGCAAGATCAACGGCTGGACGCAAGCGACGGTGAAGACCTTGCTCGCGCGGCTGGTGCAGAAAGGTGCGGTCACGGCAGAGGCCGACGGTCGGCGCTATCTCTATAGTCCGGCAGTCGAGCGCGCCGACGCCGTCGGTGAAGAATCGCAGCGTTTCGTTGATCGCCTGTTCGGGGGCCGTGTCAGCCCGCTGATCGCGCATCTCGCCGACCGCGAGGCGCTGAGCGACACCGATATCGCCGAGATCGAGGCGCTTTTGAAAAGGCTCAAGTCGTGAGCGCCGCGATGCTGCTTCAGGCATGGGCCGACACGCTGGTCACGACGGGCGTTCTTGTCCTGCTGGTGCTCCTCGTCCGCAAGCCCTTCGCGCGGCATTTCGGTCCGCGGTTGACCTATGCGCTGTGGGCTGTGCCCGGGCTGCGGCTCATGCTCCCGCCTTTGCCGTTTGCAGATCCGGTGATTGTGATGTCCGAACCAACAGTTCCGGCGATGGTCGACGCCCCCGTCGGCCTGTCGGTCGCAGCACCGGCGCCGGCCGCCGAATCTTTCTGGTCGCTCGCCGAGATGATCCCCGTTCTTTTCGGGCTGTGGGTCGCGGGTGTGATCGCGGTGCTGGCCGCCGCGATGATCTCGCACATGCGATTTCGCCGTTCGGTTTTGGGTGAGTCGGTCGAACTCGAACCGATCGGCAAGATCCGGCTTGTAATGTCCGACGCGGTCGATGGCCCCGTCGCCTTTGGCCTTTGGCAGCGCCATGTTGCCGTGCCGCACGACTTTTTCGCCCGCTACGTGGCCGAAGAGCGGGCGCTGGCGATCGATCACGAGCTGTCGCATCATCGCCATGGCGATCTCTGGGCGAACAGCGCTGCGCTCGTGCTGCTCGCCGTCCAATGGTTCAATCCTTTCGCCTGGCGTGCGATCCGCGCTTTTCGTTTCGATCAGGAGGCGGCGTGCGATGCGCGCGTGCTGACGATGGCGCACCGGGACGAGCGGCAGGAACGCACCGCGCGCTACGCAACGGCGATCGTCAAGGCCGCGGTCGGGCCGCGTCTGTCGCTCGCCGCGCCGATGGCGGTCCATGACAATCTGCAGGAGCGGCTGACGATGTTGACGCAAGAGGATATTTCCGAAAGTCGCAGCCTGACCGGCCGGCTGTTAATCGGCGGCGCGACCCTTGCGATGCTGGCGACAACCGCGACGCTCGTTCCTGCCGGCGTAGCGAGCGCCAGCGCACAGATTGGCGAGGTGCCCGAACCGCCGGCTCCGCCATCCGTCGATGCGCCGCTTCCGCCTGAAGCGCCACCGGCGCCGGGGACGATGGTCTTCACCTCGACCGGCGAGGATGTGACCGAAAGCGTTACGACATCCGACGACGGCAAAAGGCGTGAAGTGCACCGGATCGTCATCCGCCGCGACGGCGATGACGAGAAGGCGAAGACCGTGGTGTTCGCTCCGGCCGACGGCAAGGCACCCAAGGTCCGTCAAATCGAAGTGCGGACCCTTGGCAATCTGTCGCGTGACGATGTGCTCGCGACGCTGAAAGAGCAGGGGATCAGCGGTAAGCGGGCCGAAGCCATTGCCGACAAGCTGGAAGCGAAGCGCAGCGAACGGCTTCGTACCGCGCTGGCGCCGATGCCGCCGCTGCCGCCCAAGGCGCCCCGGCCGCCCGTCGCCTGGGCCCCGTCGCAAGGGCATGCGGTAGCGGTTGCTCGCTGCGGGGCTGGCAAGGCGGCGCCGACGGTCGATCGCGAGGAAATCAATGGCAGTACGCGCAGCCGCTATGTGATGATCGCGTGCGCCGACGGTCCCGAGGCAAAGGCGCAACGCCTGTCGGCACTCAGGAAGGCGCGCGAGAGCTTCCTCGGGAGCGACAGCAATCTGTCGGAAAACATGCGCGCCAAGATCGCAGCCGACATCGACAAGGCGATCGCCGAGATGGAGAATTCGGACCATTAGGCCCGAGCAGCTTCTACGCCGGTCTCCGCTCCCCGGTGGGACCGGCGGCAGAGGCGGGGAAGGGGGCGGCGCATGTCGCTCCCTTTTTCGTGTCCGTTCTTTTTGACCGGCACGTCTTTTCCTTCGCCGCGCGCGATGCCACATGGGCGGCATGAGCGAAGAAAAGCCCTGGCCTGACAGCATCCGCGCCGGCGGGTGCGAACAGCATGAGCCGTTGGTGCGGCGCGTATTGGCGCCGAACCCGTCCCCCTATACCTTTACCGGCACCCAGACATGGATCGTCGGGGCGGGCAGCGACGTCGCGGTGATCGATCCGGGCCCGACGGGATCGGGACTGAGCATCGGGGATCCCGCCGATATCAATGGGACCGGTCATGTCGACGCGATCCTGCGCGCGGTCGAGGGGCAGCGCGTTGTGGCAATCCTTTGTACCCACACGCACCGCGACCATAGTCCCGCCGCCGCGCCGCTGAAGGAAGCGACCGGCGCGCCGATTATCGGCTGTGCGCCGCTCGCCCTGTCCGACGACGGGCCGCGTGCGGACTCGGCGTTCGACACCGACTATGCGCCCGACCGCATCCTCACCGACGGCGAGCGGATTTCTGGCGACGGCTGGACGCTGGAAGCGGTAGCGACCCCCGGGCATACGTCGAACCATCTCTGTTTTGGGCTGATTGAAAGCGGCGCGCTGTTCACCGGCGACCACGTCATGGCGTGGTCGACCAGCGTTGTCAGCCCGCCCGACGGCGACATGGCGGCCTATATGGCGAGCTTGTCGAAACTCTATGAGCGTGAAGACCGTGTCTATTATCCGGCGCATGGCCCCGCGGTGACCAAGCCGCGGCAACTGGTGCGCGGTATGCTCGGCCACCGTAAGCAGCGCGAGCGGCAGATTTTGCGGGAACTCGAAAAAGGGACGGCTGTTATCCCGGTGATGGTCAGCCACATGTACAAGGGGCTCGATCCGCGCCTGACGGGTGCGGCCGGCCGGTCGGTTCTGGCCCACCTGCTCGACCTGAAAGCGCGGGGGGTCGTCCGCGCCCGCCCCGGCGAGATCGGGCAGGAAGAATGGGAACTGGCATGATCGTTTCGCTGCTTTGGGCCGCCGCTGCCGGGGTTGCCGCGCTCGCCTCCGGCCCTGTTGCGGCGCTGACGGGGGAGGAAGGAAAAAGCCGGTGCCTGCCTGATCGCAGTCTGTGCCTTGACGTCCCGCCGACCGAAGAGGGTGGCGGGGCGGGAGCCGTCCTGCGCGTTTCGTCGCCGGGTGCCGAGGCTGTTTCGCTGACCCTGCCGGAATTTGACGAGGCGCAGTCGGTCGCGCTTTGGCCCCGGCTGATCCGCGCAAAGGGCGATCCCGACCGCTATCTCGTCGGTATCCTTACCGGGCAAACGAGCATGTATTCGGGCGGCGGGGGATCGGCGTCGCAGCTCCACCTGATCGAACTCGATGCCGCACCCAAAGCGCCGAGGCTCGGCGGCGAGGCACTTGTGGTGCCGTGGACCGGATCCTTGCTGATCCGCGCCTGCTTTTCGGAAAAGGACATGAAGGACCGGCTCGAGGCGTGCCACGACGAATATGATTTCGGCGCCACAATAGCCGCAGCGCCGGGCAGCGCGGCCGTTTTTCCGACGCTCAGCTATCGTGCCGTCGCGACCGCTTTTCCGCGCACGTCGCGTCGCTCGGAAGACAATGGCGCCACGACGCTCAAGCGCGCCGATCTCGTTCGCGCACAGGACCCCGCCTGCACCTATGATCGGGTTCTGCGCTATGACCCTGCGACATCGCGCTATGAACTGGATCGCCCGCTGCCCGATTGTTCGGATTATACGACACCATGACCCAGAATTTTTCCTCGCCCGCTCCGCGCCTGTTGCCGCGCCTCATCCTTCTCGCCGCTGCCGCCCTTCTCGCGCTGGCTGCCTGGTGGGCGGTGTCGGCGTGGCAGGACTGGCAGCGCGGCTATGATCCCGAGACCGTCGTTGCCGCGAGCCTGCAGGGATTGCAGGAACAGAATGTGCTGGTGCCGTTCACAGCGCGCTACGTCGCGGTGGTGACCTCGACGCAGAGCCGCCTCGGCCTCACGGCCAAGAAGACGCTGATCATGCCGGGCACGGTGCGTTACGAACTCGATCTTGGCAAATTGAGGCAATCCGATCTCGTCTGGGATGCGGCGACCAATGCGCTCACCGTCACCCTGCCGCCGCTGCGGCTCGCGGGGCCGGAGATCGATATCGACGCGATCAGCGAATATCGCGACGGCGAAATCCTGCTGACGCTGACCGATGCGGAGCGCACGCTCGACGCCGCCAACCGCAAGCGCGCGCAGGAGGAACTGATCGCGCAGGCGAAGGGCGCGACGCCGATGCGGCTGGCGCAGGGCGCAGCGCGCACCGCGGTCGAACAGAGCTTTGCCATGCCGCTGAAGGCGGCGGGGATCGATGCGAAGGTAACCGCGCGCTTTGCGGGCGTGCCGACTGGGTAAATCCCGGCTTTCCGGTCCTCCGTCGCTTTGTTATCCTCGCCCCCGACAGGGCAGGGGAACAGGCATGGCTAGCACCGCAGGGGGCGCCGCGCGCGCCGAGCTTTTCTGGCATCGTATGGCGATCGGCCTCGCGATCTTCATCGTCGTCGGTTTTCTGCAATTCGCGCTGAGGGGCTTCGTCGACCCGGTTGCCGCGCCTTTCTGGGTGCATGTCCACGGCGTCGCGATGCTATCGTGGCTGGCGCTGCTGATCGTCCAGCCGACGCTTGTGTCGCGCGACAATCTGGCGCTCCACCGCAAACTCGGCTGGGCGGGGGCGGCGCTCGCGATCCTCATCACCTGCCTTGGCATCTTCACCGGCGTCGCATCGCTGGTATTGAACCGCTTTCCGCCTTTTTTTCCGCCGCCCTATTTCCTCGCGCTGACGGTGGTGGAGTCGCTGGTCTTCGGGCTGATGGTCTGGGCGGCGGTACGCCGGCGCCATACGACCGCATGGCATCGGCGGCTGATGATCGGCGCGACGATCGTCATCCTCGAACCTGCGCTCGGGCGCATCCTGCCGATGCCGCTGATGATCGGCTGGTCGGACATTCCGATCGGGCTGATCCAGCTTGGTGTTGTCGGGATCGTCGCGCTCTATGACCGGCGCACGCTTGGGCGTGTCCATCCGGCGACAAAGGCGGTCGCGGCGATTGTCATCGCGGTGCGCGTCACCATCTATCTGCTGGCGATGATGCCCCCCGTCATTGCGCTCGCGGAGCGGCTTGCCGGCGCATAGCCGAATTGCCCTGCCGCGGGCAGCGGTGTAGGGGGTGCGCCAAGGCTGAAGCCATATAAGGAAAAGCGATGACTGCTCCCGTTCGCGAGAATCTCTCGGGCCTCGACCTGCGCGCCGAAATCGAGCGCCTGCGCAAGGAACGCAACGCCGTCATCCTCGCGCATTATTACCAGAAGCCCGAGATTCAGGATCTCGCCGATTTCGTCGGCGATTCGCTCGAACTGTCGCGCAAGGCGGCCGACACCGACGCCGATGTGATCGCCTTCTGCGGCGTGAAATTCATGGCGGAGACCGCAAAGATTCTGTCACCCGAAAAGACCGTCATCCTGCCTGACATGGACGCCGGATGCAGCCTCGAGGATAGTTGCCCGCCCGAACAGTTCAAACGCTTCCGCGAGGCGCATCCGAACCATATCGCGCTGACCTACATCAACTGCTCGGCGGCCGTGAAGGCCTTGAGCGACATCATCGTCACTTCGTCGAGCGCCGAGACGATCATCAGCCAGATCCCCGAAAGCCAGCCGATCATCTTCGGTCCCGACCGTCATCTCGGTGGCTATCTCAACCGCAAGTTCGGGCGTGAGATGCTGTTGTGGCCCGGCGTGTGCATCGTCCATGAGGCGTTCAGCGAAACCGAGCTGATCAAATTGAAGGCGCAGCATCCGGGCGCGCCGGTCGCGGCGCACCCCGAATGCCCGCCGCACATCGTCGATCATGCCGACTATGTCGGATCGACCAGCGGCATCTTGCAATTCGCCAAGAATTTCCCGGGCGACACGC
Organism: Sphingopyxis sp. YR583; assembly: GCF_900108295.1. Taxonomy (NCBI): domain Bacteria; kingdom Pseudomonadati; phylum Pseudomonadota; class Alphaproteobacteria; order Sphingomonadales; family Sphingopyxidaceae; genus Sphingopyxis; species Sphingopyxis sp. YR583. The sequence continues at coordinate 2,174,503 of NZ_FNWK01000001.1, forward strand.
TGATCGTCGCGACCGAGCCGCATATCATCCACCAGATGGAGCTGGCGCTGCCGGAGAAGACTTTCATCGGCGCGCCGGGCGCCGACGGCAATTGCAACTGCAATATCTGCCCGTACATGGCGCTGAACACGATGGAAAAGCTCTACATCGCGCTGCGCGACCTCAAGCCGCAGATCGAGATGGAGGAAGGCCTCCGCCTCGCCGCGCGCAAGAGCCTCGACCGGATGCTCGAAATGGCATCGGGCACCGTCGGCAAGGGCGATCTCGGCCGGGCCTGAGTCGCGCATCACCGATCGATCCGGTTCCGCAAGGGCGAGTCGCGCGGTCGATTCGACCTGTTGCATTGCACCAATTGAATCCGAAAATGCTGCAGCGCTGTTACAAAAATGCTGCAGGGAATCCGCTTGTTGCTAATGCCGGACTTATCCACAAGCGCGGGTGGTTTGAGGCGGGTTTCCGTGCATTTTTTGTTGGCGCCCCGAGCGCTTCATGTCAGCTTCAAATCATCGGAAGACGGAGACGACAGACCACCGGGACATCAAGGGTAGTTGCAAGACTAGCCGGAAGAGAACGGACGGATTGACGAGGAAATCTACTGATAGTCTGGTCACGGAACGTAGCGATTCCCACGAGTTGATGCGAACCCGACCGGATACAGGAAATGCAGTCCATCGCTTGGACAGCGACTGCTTCGGCAGACGCAAGAAGAGATGATGAAGGGCTTTCCAGGTGCGGCCGGCCCCCGAAAGGGGGCCGACCAAACCGTCGCCGGACTGTTCCGGCGTGCGCCGCAACGCATCGTTTTGCGGGCTGCCGATCGCAAGAGAAGCGGACCGGGATGAAGTGAGGCGGAGTGCGTGGGGCAAAGCCGGATAGTGGGGGTTGGCAGCGATGTCGGCCCCCATTTAGCATGCGCCGTCGATCCAGCGCCGCGCTGCGCCCCCGCGCTTCAACCGCGACCCCATTTATTTTCATCCCTGTGACTTTCGTCACACCAGCGTCAAACGCGGCTGCTTAGTGCCGTCTTGCGACCCGGAGACGTTCCCGATCAGGAACCGATCCCCCTTTCCCGGCCGAGCCCAGGCGGGCCGGCCGGGAACCTTTCGCTTTCGATCCGCATTGTTTCGATATCGCTCAGGCGGTGTCCGGCTGCGACCGGACGTTTCGATAACTGCCGGCCCACAGCATGCGTCCGGCCGGTTCAGGGAAGGGAAAACCATGGGTCTGATCATCACATTGATCGTCGGCGGCATCATCGGCTGGCTCGCGAGCATCGTCATGCGCACCGATGCGCAGCAGGGCATCATCCTGAATGTCGTCGTCGGCATCGTCGGCGCGTTTCTCGGCAACTTCCTCGGCAGCTTTTTCGGCATGGGCGCAAGCCTCGACGCCTTCAGCCCGGTGGGTCTGCTCTGGGCGTTCATCGGCGCGGTGGTGCTGCTGGGCATCATCAACCTTTTCCGCCGCGGCCGCGTCCGCTGAGCGGTTGGCGGACGAGCCATCGCTCTCCGCCATTCTGCTAGGCGATATCAGATATTTGGGTTAACAACGTCATGCCTGCAGGGTCAGGCGCCAACATCGATCGTAGGGGGTCATTTATGACTTGGATTATTGCAATCATCATGGGCGGGATCATCGGCTGGCTGGCCAGTATCGTGATGCGCACCGACGCTCAGCAAGGCATCTTCCTCAACATCGTCGTCGGTTGCGTCGGGTCTATCCTCGGCCGCTTCCTATTCGGCAGCTTCCTGGGCGGAGGCCATTTGCGCGGCGACGCTTTCGACCCGATGACCTTGCTTACCGCCTTCATCGGTGCGGTCATTCTGCTCGCCATCGTCAACCTGGTAAAGCGCGGCAGGGTCCGCTGATCGCAACCGCCGGTCCGTCACGGGACCGGCGCGAAGAAAGGGGCGGCCGCCGCAAGGCGCGCCGCCCTTTTTCATGCCCGTAAACACTGGAAATCGCACCGAGATGGGCCTATTGGCCGCGATCCGGGGCGCGGGGATATGGCGAAGTTTCGCCTCTTGCCAGTGGTGATTTAATTAGGTAATACACCTCATACGGGATTTGATCCTGTCGTGCGGGGTTGAGGGGGCAGGCGCTGTCGCGCCTGCCACGCCGGTATGCCGCGCGAGACAGGGAGGATTAGGCGTGAACTACGAGCGGAAAGTGGATGCGATGGACAGCCTGGCGGGCACGCAGAGCTATTATCAGGAAGCCGATGACGGCCGCCGCAAGCGGACGTTTCTGATCGTTGCGCTGGTGCTGATCGCGCTCGCGCTCGCCGCCACCTATTACGCTTTCACGCACGGCAAGGGCGCTGCCGACGCCGAAGGGCAGGGCGCCGCGACGATCCCCAATGTCACCGTGGTCATCCCCGGCCGCGTTTCGGTCGAAGCCGCGATTTCGGCCAACGGCACGATTGCCGCGCGCCGCGAAATGCCGGTCGGCGTCGCGGGCGAGGGCGGGCAGGTCGTTCGTGTGCTCGTCGAGCCCGGCCAGTGGGTCGGTGCGGGGCAGACACTGGCGGTCATCGACCGTTCGGTGCAGGCGCAGCAGGCGGCAAGCCTTGCGGCATCGATCCGCGTCGCGCAGGCCGACGCCAATCTGGCGCAGGCCGAACTCGAACGCGCGCAGGCGCTTGTCGGACGCGGATTTATTTCAAAGGCCGACATGGACCGCAAGCGCGCGACGCGCGATGCCGCCAATGCCCGCGTCCGCGTCGCGCAGGCGCAATATGGTGAGGCCACGGCCCGCAATGATCGCCTGAACATCGTCGCGCCCGCCGCGGGTCTGGTGCTGACGCGCCAGGTCGAGCCGGGCCAGATCGTCGGCGCCGGAAGCGGCGTGCTGTTCCGCATGGCGCGCGGCGGCGAAATGGAGATGCTGGCGCAAATGGCCGAGGCCGATCTGGCCCGCGTCAAGGTCGGCACGCGGGCGACCGTGACGCCGGTCGGCACCGACGCCCGGATCGCCGGGCAGGTCTGGCAGAAGTCGCCGGTCATCAACATGGATACGCGTCAGGGCACGGTCCGCATCGCGGTTCCCTACAGCGAGGCATTGCGTCCGGGCGGCTTCGCCGACGCGCGCCTGGTCGCCGGCACGGCCGAAGCGCCGCTGCTTCCCGAAAGCGCGGTACAGAGCAGCCCCGAGGGCAATTTCGTGCTGATCGTCGATGCGAACAACACGATCAAGCGGCAGCCGGTGAAGGTCGGCACCGTGACCGACAGCGGCGTATCGATCGCGTCGGGCCTGACGGGCACCGAAAAGGTCGTGGCGCTGGCGGGTGCCTTCCTCAACCCCGGCGACAAGGTGAAGCCGGTGGTCCAGAAGTCCGCGCAATAACCGGCCGGACGGCACGCGTAGAATTTTAGTGCACAAGGGCGTTTGATCATGAGCTTTCGCAACATTTCCGCCTGGTGCATCCGCAATCCGGTGCCGCCGATCGTGATGTTCATCCTCCTGCTTCTTGCAGGGGTGGTCAGCTTCAACCGGATGGACGTCAACGACAACCCCGACGTCGAATTCCCGATGGTGCAGGTCGTCGTGATCCAGCCCGGTGCGGCGCCGTCCGAACTCGAAACGCAGGTCACCCAGCGCATCGAGGCCGCGGTGCGCGCGGTCAGCGGCGTGGATGAGCTTTCTTCCTATGTGGGCGAGGGCAACAGCCGCACGATGGTGCAGTTCGCGATCGGAACCCCGATCGACCGCGCCTATAACGACGTCAACCAGGCGGTGCAGCAGATCCGCAGCGACCTTCCCGACGGCATTCTCGAGCCGCAGATCGTGCGTGTCGACGCCGCGGGTGGACCGATCACCTTTTTCGCGGTCGAAACGTCGGACATGACGCTCGAACAATTGAGCTGGTTCGTCGACAATACGGTCGCCAAGGAGTTGCTTTCAATCCCGGGCATGGCGAAGGTCAGTCGTTCGGGCGGTGTGAATCGCGAAATTCGCGTCATCCTCGATCCCGCGCGCATGCAAAGCTATGGCCTGACGGCAAGCCAGGTGAACCAGCAGCTTCGGCAGGTGAACGTCAACGCCGCGGGCGGGCGCACCGAAATCGCCGGATCGGAACAGGCCGTGCGCGTACTCGGTAACGCCGACAACGCCTTTCAGCTTGGCGAAACGCGCATCTCGATCGGCAATGGTCGCACGATCCGCCTTGCCGACGTTGCGACGGTGACCGACGGCTATGCCGAACAGCGTAACCTTGCGAAGATCAACGGCAAGCAGGTGCTCTCCTTCTCGATCGAAAAGGCGAAGGGCTCGTCGGACGTCACGATCCAGGACGAGACGATGAAGAAGCTCGCCGAGATCAAGAAGGCGAACCCGCAGGTCGAATTCAAGATCCTCTTCACGCGCACCGAATATACGAAGGAGCAATATCGCAGCTCGATGCTCGCGATGATCGAGGGCGCGGTGCTCGCAGTCGTCGTCGTCTTCCTGTTCCTGCGCGACTGGCGCGCGACGCTGATCAGCGCGCTCGCAATCCCGCTGTCGGCGATCCCGACCTTCTGGTTCATGGACATGATGGGCTTTTCGCTGAACAGCCTGTCGCTGCTCGCATTGAGCCTTGTCGCGGGGGTGCTCGTCGACGATGCGATCGTGGAGATCGAGAATATCGTCCGGCACATGCGCATGGGCAAGACCGCCTATCAGGCGTCGATCGACGCCGCCGACGAAATCGGCCTTGCGGTCGTCGCGACGACGATGTCGATCGTCGCGGTCTTCCTGCCAGTCGCGCTGATGCCGGGGGTGTCGGGACAGTTCTTCATCCAGTTCGGCCTGACCGTCGTGTTCGCGGTGCTTGTCAGCCTTGCCGTCGCACGCATGATCACGCCGATGATCGCGGCCTATTTCCTGTCGGCACAGGGTGAGCAGGACCATGCTTCGGGGCCGTGGGTCGATCGTTACGAGCGCCTGCTTGCGTGGACGCTCGACAACAGCAAGCATCAGGCGGTGCGCGCGCGTTATCAGGCGCACCCGACGAAACTGGCCTATCTCGCGGTGCCGCTGATCCTCGCCGGTCTCTCGGTCATTTATGCGATCTACGCCTATTTTCAGCCGGTGCCGATCGGGCAGGACAAGCCCAACACGGCGATGTATTTCCTGCTGAAGACGCCGGTCGACGCGATCCTCACTTACTTGGGGGTGGCGTTGCTCGCCATCGTGCTCGGAGCGCTTGCCTGGCTGATCGGGGTGCGCGGAGCGGGGTTCACCAACTGGGCGAAGTTCATGGTTCAGCGCGTATGGGCGCGCCTGTTCGACCATCGCGTCTGGATCGTCGGGATCGGCGCCGCATCGCTTGCGATGAGCGTCATCCTGCTGATGGTCCTGCCGCAGCAGTTCCAGCCGACGATCAACAGCGATTATAGTCAGATACGCTACGAACTGCCGCCGGGATCGACGCTGGCGCAGAGCGAGCATATCTCGAACCAGATCAGCGCGATCCTGTCGAAAGACAAGAATGTCGAAAATGCCTTTTACGAGGTCAATGTCGGCGACGGCGGCGTCTACATCACGCTGAAGAAAAAGCGTGAGATCAAGAGCGTCGATTGGGAACGCAGCCTGCAGTCGCAACTGGCGGCGATCCCCGACGCGCGCGTCAATTTCCAGAGCCAGTCGGGCGGTTTCTCGGGCCGCGACATCACTTTCGTCATCGGCGGTGACGATCCGGTCGCGCTCGAAAAGCACGCGCGCCTGATCGTGTCGCAGATGGAAAAGCTCAAGGAACTGCGCGGCTCACGAATCGAGGGCGACATTCCGCGTCCCGAGATCATCGTGACCCCGCGGCTCGACCTTGCCGCCGAACTCGGCGTGACGACCTCGGCGCTCAGCCAGACGATCCGTATCGCGACGCTGGGTGACATCGATCAGAATGCGGCGAAATTCTCGCTGTCCGATCGTCAGATCCCGATCCGCGTGCTGCTGTCCGAAGATTCGCGCCGCGCGCTCGCCACGATCGAAAATCTGCCGGTGCCGACCGCTAGCGGAACGACCGTGCCGCTGAAGTCGGTGGCGACGATCGGTTTCGGCGCCGGGCCGACCGAACTGCGCCGCTATAACCAGACGCGGCGTATCGTGATCGGCGCCGACCTCGCGCCGGGTCTGGTCACGGGCGAGGCGCAGAAAAAGATCGATGCGCTGCCTGCGGTCAAGACGATGCCGCAGGGTGTCCGCAAGGTCATCCAGGGCGACGCCAAGTGGCAGGCCGAACTGATCATGAACTTCATGATCGCGGTCGTGTCGGGCCTGCTCCTCGTCTTCTCGACGCTGGTGCTGCTCTATCGCCGCTTCCTGTCGCCGCTGGTCAACATGTCCTCGTTGCTGCTCGCGCCCTTAGGCGGTCTGCTCGGGCTGTGGATCACCGGCATGGAAATCTCGATGCCAGTCTATATCGGCCTGTTGATGCTGCTCGGAATCGTCGCCAAAAACTCGATCCTGCTCGTCGATTTCGCGATCGAAGAGATGGATCATGGCGTCGAAAAGCGCGCCGCCTTGCTCGACGCCGGACGCAAGCGCGCGCAGCCGATCGTGATGACGACGGTCGCGATGGTCGCTGGCATGGTGCCGACTGCGCTCTCGCTCTCGGGCGACGGTGCATGGCGCGCGCCGATGGGCGTCGTCGTGATCGGCGGCCTGATCCTGTCGACGCTGCTGACGCTGGTGATCGTGCCCGCGGGCTTCAGCCTTGCCGACAGCATCGAAAAGCGCCTCGGCCGCTTCTTCTCGAGCAACCTGCTCACCTACAAGAAGGGCGACGATACCAAGCCGCACGGCGCGCCATCGCCCGAACCGGCGGAGTAAGGGGGATCGGCCGGCGCGGTAAGCCACTGCGCCGGTTGCAACCTTTGCTGCATTTCGCCATTTGGTTTTTATGACCGACCACACGCTCTCCCGGCCGATTGGCGTCGCCATTCCGGCGCGGGGATCGAATATCCGCGTCGTTGCGACGGGTTTGCTCGTCGTCATGGCGTTCGTCTTCATTGGCGCCAAATATTTTCAGGACGTCCACCCCGCGATCGGCTTCGTCCGCGCCTTCGCCGAGGCGGCGATGGTCGGCGGGCTTGCCGACTGGTTCGCGGTCACCGCGCTGTTCCGTCATCCGATGGGCTTGCCGATCCCGCACACCGCCATCGTGCCGCGCAACAAGAACCGCATCGGCGACACGCTCGCGCGCTTCCTGCTCACCAATTTCCTGTTGCCGCGCCTGATCGCGCGCAAGATGCAGACGGTCGATGTCGCGGGCGCGGTCGGCAAATTCCTGTCCGAACCGGGCGAGGGCGGCGGGCGGCTCCGGCTCGGCGCATCGCGCATCATCGCCGACGGGCTCGGCGCGCTCGATCAGCAGCGGCTCGGCGGGATGGTCAAATCGGCGATCGCCGATCGGCTGCGCGAACTCGACGTCGCGCCACTGCTTGGGCAGGCATTGCAGGCGGCGCTGGCGGAGGGGCGGCACCAGCCGCTGCTCGACGCGATGGTCAAATGGGGATCGAAGACGCTCGAACTCAACGAGCATCTGATCCACCAGATGGTGCACGACAATTCGAACGCGATCGTGCGTTTTACCGGGCTTGACGAAAGCATCTCGAACCGCATCGTCGCGGGCCTCTCGAAACTACTCAGCGAGATGGCGGTCGACGAGACGCACCCGCTGCGCATCCGCGTCGAGGAAGGTCTCGCCAAGATGGCGCTGGACCTGCAGCACGACCCCGAGGTGAAGGTGAAGGTCGCAAAGGTTCGCGACGAGTTGCTTGAGAACAAGGCGGTCAAGCGCTGGCTCGACGGCCTGTGGGAACAGGGGCGCACCGCGCTGCTCAAGGCCGCGCGCAATCCCGACACGATGCTTGCGGGGCGGATCGGCGAGCTCGTCACGCAGTTCGGCGCGATGCTGGGCGAAGATGCCGGGATCAAACGCACGCTCAACCGCTACGCGCGCCGCGCCGTGGTCGGCATGGTCGACAGCTATGGCGAAACCGCGCTCAAGCTGGTGTCCGACACGATCCGCAGCTGGGACGCGAAGACGATCACCGACCGGCTCGAAAATGCCGTCGGCGACGATTTGCAATATATCCGCATCAACGGCACGTTGGTGGGCGGTCTCGTCGGCGTGCTGATCCACACCGTCGACGTGCTGCTCTAGGCGCTCGCTGCCAGCCCTTCGCGAAACGTCGGATAACGCGGCGTCCAGTCCAGCAGCCGCTTCGCCTTGCCATTCGCCACGCGGCGGTTCTCGGCATAGAAAGCGCGCGCTGCGGGGGACAGCCCGGCTTCGTCGAGGGTCTGTAGCGGCGGCAGCGGTGATCTGGCCATCGCGCAACCCCATTCGACGAGGCGGTTCTGGTGACAGGGTTCGTCGTCGGCGAGGTTGTAGATCCCCGCCGGGCGGCGGAACGACGCCATGACGCCGCTTGCGATATCGTCAATGTGGATACGGCTGAACACCTGTCCGGGCAGGTCGATGCGATGCGCCCGCCCTTGCGCGATGCGATCGAGGATCGAGCGGCCGGGGCCATAGATGCCGGGAAGGCGAAATATGCGCATGTCGCTGCGCAGGCCCTGCCACGCCGCGTCGGCCGCATTGCGATCCGCGCGGCGGCCCTTGACCGGCGCGCTTTCGTCGACCCATGCGCCGCGCGTGTCGCCATAGACGCCGGTCGAGGAGAGATAGCCCGTCCAGATCGACGCGGACAGCGCGATAGCCTCGCCATAACGGGCGAGAACGGGATCGACACCATCGACGGGCGGCACCGACGACAAAATATGTGTCGCCTCGCGCATCGCTGTCCGCACGGCGATCTCGTTGTCGAACGCGATGCTGTCCCCCCGTCCGTCGCGCGTCGTTCCCGCCACCTCCCAGCCACGCGCGCGCAGCCGCCCGGCAAGTTGGCTCGCGGCATAACCCATCCCGAAAATCAGCATCTGTCCCATCGCGCGCCTTATTGCGCGTGTGCGCCGCGATGCCTAGATCGATTGAATGACCGACGCCTCCTCCACGCCCGCTATCCCCGTCACCATCTATCGCAGCGACTATCGCGCGCCCGAATGGTCGATCCCCGACATCGCGCTCGATTTTGCGCTCGGGATCAACGCGACGAAGGTGCGCTCCGCCTTGTCGGTCATCCGCGACGCCGATGCGCCGGCGCCGCTGCTGCTGCGCGGCGACGGGCTGGCCCCGGCGGCGGTGCGCGTCGACGGCGAGGTCTGGAACGACTGGCGAATGGACGGCAGCGACCTGATCGTCGATCTGGGCGAACGCACCGCGGCGATGGTCGAGGTCGATACGGTCATCGACCCCGCCTCGAATACCCAGCTCTCCGGGCTTTATGCGTCGGGCGGCTTGCTCTGCACGCAGTGCGAGGCCGAGGGTTTTCGCCGTATCACCTTCCATCCTGACCGGCCTGACGTGCTCAGCCGCTACAAGGTGCGGATGCAGGGCGACAAGACGGCGTTCCCGATCCTGCTGTCGAACGGCAATTGCATCGAACAGGGCGAAGAGGGGAGCGATCATTGGGCGCTGTGGGAAGATCCGTGGCCCAAGCCTTCCTATCTGTTCGCGCTCGTCGCCGGCGAACTGGTCGTCAACAGCGACAGCTTCACGACGATGTCGGGGCGCGAGGTCGAACTTGGCATCTGGGTGCGCCGCGGCGATCAGGATCGCACCGGCCACGCGATGCAGGCGCTCAAGGACAGCATGAAATGGGACGAGGAGGTCTATGGCCGCGAATATGACCTCGACCTGTTCAACATCGTCGCGGTCAGCGATTTCAACATGGGGGCGATGGAGAACAAGGGGCTGAACATCTTCAACACCCGCTATATTCTCGCCGATCCCGACACCGCGACCGACGTCGACTATGACGGGGTCGAGGGTGTCGTTGCGCATGAATATTTCCACAACTGGTCGGGCAACCGCGTCACCTGCCGCGACTGGTTCCAGCTCTCGCTGAAGGAAGGCTTCACCGTCTTTCGCGACCAGAATTTCTCCGCCGACATGGGATCGCCGCCGGTCAAGCGGATCGAAGATGTCCGCCTGCTCCGTGCCGCGCAATTCCCCGAGGATGCGGGGCCGCTCGCGCATCCGATCCGTCCCGATAGCTTTCAGGAAATCTCGAACTTCTACACCGCGACCATCTATAACAAGGGTGCAGAGATCATCCGCATGATGGCGACGATGGTCGGCCCCGAACGCTTCCGCAAAGGCACCGATCTCTATTTCGATCGCCACGACGGCGAAGCCGCGACGTGCGAGGATTTCGTCCGCGCGATCGAGGAAGGCGCGGGCATCGGCCTTGCGCAATTCCGTCGCTGGTACGAGCAGGCGGGAACGCCGCGGCTCAAGCTGTCGCTGACCGAAGAAGCCGGTCACTGGTCGCTCGATATCGTGCAGACGGTGCCGCCAACGCCGGGTCAGCCAGAGAAGCTGCCGATGATGATGCCGCTACGCCTCGCGGCTTTTGCCATGGACGGCAGCGGCGCCGCGCTCGCCGACACGCTCGTCACGGTGACCGGGTCGACACAGCGCGTCGCGCTCGGCAACTTCACTGCGCGTCCGGCACTATCGGTCAACCGTGGTTTCTCCGCGCCGATCATCGTCGATTTCGAGCGCGGCCCAGGCGAACTCGCGTGGCTGGCGGCGCATGACGATGACCCGTTCGCGCGCTACGAGGCATTGCAGCAATTGATGCTCGACACGCTTGTTGCATCGGTATCGGGCAAGACCGGCGATGATCGGGCCGTGATCGACGCGGTGGGTCAAACGCTTGCCAGTGCGGCAAACGATCCGGCGTTCGTTGCCGAAGCAGTGCTGCTGCCCAGCGAAGCCTTTATCGGCGACCAGATGGTCACCGTCGACCCCGACGCGATCCGCCGCGAGCGACTGGCGTTGCAGGCCGCGATCGGCAGCGCGCTCGAAAGTGAATGGCGCACGATCCTCGCGGGCAAGGCGCCGCCCGCGACCGACCTGTCGCGCAAGGCCAAGGGCGGTCGCCGCCTGCGCGGTGTCGCGCTCGCCTATCTTTCGGCGACCGGGGCAGAGGACGCATCCGCGCTCGCCTTCCGCATCTTCTCCGAAGCCGATGGCATGACCGAACGGCAGGCAGCGCTGGCGACGCTCGCACATGGCGACAGCGACGAGCGCGCCCACGCGCTCGACATCTTCTATCAACGTTATCGCGACAATCCGCTCGTGCTCGACAAATGGTTCCAGGTGCAGGCGTGGTCGCTGCGTCCCGATACGGTCGACGCGGTGAGGGACCTTGCGAACCACCCCGATTTCACGCTGGCGAACCCCAACCGCGTGCGCTCGCTCTACGGTGCATTGACGGGCAATCAGGCGGCATTCCATCAGGCTGATGGCGCGGGGTACAGGCTGATTGCCGATCTGGTCATCGCGCTCGACCCGAAGAACCCGCAGACCGCGGCAAAGATGATCCCGCCGCTCGGCCGCTGGAAACGTTTCGATGACGCGCGCCAGGCGCTGATGCGCGCCGAACTGGAGCGCATTCTCGCACAACCGGGGCTGTCGCGTGACGTCACCGAGCAGGCGTCGAAAAGCCTTCTGGGGTGACGGCTGCTTAGGGGTGGGGCAGCGAACGTTCGCTCTTCCGGCATCCCGGGCTTGACCCGGGATCCACAGTGGCGCTGGAAATCATGGACCCCGGATCAAGTCCGGGGTGACGGGAGTGCCTTATCCTCCCTGTCGCGCAGCGATGGGGAGGGGGACCGCCGCCGCAGGCGGTGGTGGAGGGGCCGCAACGGCGCGTCATTACCCCTCCGTCAGCGCTCCGCGCTGCCACCTCCCCATGGCTACGCCACAGGGAGGATTAACGTCTGCAATCGGTCGTTAGCCGACAGTTCGCCTCACCGCGCGTAGGCATCCCGCAATTCGCGTTTCAGTACCTTGCCGATCGGGCTGCGCGGCAATTCCTCGACGACGGTAATCGCGCTCAGCCGCTGCGTCTTGCCGACCTTGGCGTTGCAGTCGGCGCGGACGCTTTCCGCATCGGCGCCGGGTTTCAGCACGACAAACGCAACCGGCGTTTCGCCCCATTCCTCGCTCGGCATGCCGACCACCGCAGCCTCGACGACACGCTCGTCGGCGATCAATATGGCTTCGAGGTCGCTCGGGAAAATATTGAACCCGCCCGAGATGATCATGTCCTTGGCGCGGTCCATCAGCGTCAGGAACCCGTCCTCGTCGATGCGACCGATGTCGCCATGCTTGTAGAAGAGATTTCCTTCGGCATCATACCAGTGCATCGCCTTGGTCGCGTCGGGGCGATTATTATATCCCGTCATCATCGCGGGGCTGCGGCCGACGACTTCGCCGACCGACCCCTGCGGCAGTTCGTTGCCCTCCTCGTCGATCACCTTCGCGATATGGCCGGGCGCCGGTTTGCCGACGGTATGCAGCTTGTCGGGGAATTGATGCGCTTCGAGGATGAACGCCGCGCCGCCTTCGGTCATCCCGTAAATTTCGACGAGCCCGCCCGGCCAGCGTTGCAGCACATCGGCCTTCAGCGTCGCCGGGAAGGGCGCCGAGGTGCAATATTTGACGACGAAGCTGGAAAGGTCGAAGTCGCCGAAATCCTCCAGCGCCATGATGCGGCGATATTGCACCGGCACCAGCATCGTGTTCGTCGCGCGCTCGCGCACGGCGAGTTCGAGGAAGCCGCGCGCGTCGAATTTTTTCATCAGCACAACCTGTCCGCCCGATCCGACAGTGGGCAGGAAGCTCGCCATCGTCGTGTTCGAATAGAGCGGGGTCGACAGGACCGTCACTGCGGCAGGCCCATAGGCGGGCTTGCCGCGCTGGATATGCTGCCAGCGCATCGCGTGACTGTGGACGATGCCTTTGGGTGTGCCTGTGGTCCCCGACGAATAGATGATATTGAAGCCGTCGCCGGGCTGGATATCAACCGGCGTAGGCTTCGCGCCCGCAAGCGATAGCCAGGCGTCGAGCGGCGTTCCCGCTTCACTGCCGTCCATCGCGATCAGGTCGCTTGCGGTAATGACCTGACCCTCCAGGCTCGCCTTCGCCGCGCTGTCGAGGAACAGGTGGCGCGCGCCGGTATCGGCGATCATCGCCGCCATCTGTTCGCCCGTCGCGCTGTTGGTGACGAGGCCGGCGACCCCGCCGGCGCGCAGCGTGCCGAGGATCACTGCCATCTGCTCGACGCTGTTCAGGCCGGCGATCGCCGTGCGCTCTCCCTTGGCGAATCCGTCCTGCTGCAACCGGGCGGCGATTCGGTCGGTCAATTGGTCCAGTTCGGACCAGCTCAGCCGCCGCACGGCGTCGGCAGCCGCTACGGCATCGGGACGTTCCGCCGCATGGGCACGGACAAGGTCGGGCAGGGTGGCGAAGTCGCCGTCAAGCATTTCGATACTGGTCATTCCTATGGACTAGCACAGCCGAAAGGCGGTGCAATGCCGGTGGGGCGGCGGAGCGACAGTATGTTGCGTCGACGACGGGGGATGCGGATGGCATCATCGGACAAGGCCGGGGCGGGCGACCGGAAATTGCTGGTCGCCGTTTATCATCCGGTCGTGGAGCGGGCCGATGCGCTGGGGGCGGCGGTGGAGGCGACGGACATGGAGGTCATGTTCCTGCCCCCGCATGTGAACGGCCTCCGTCACTGGGTCGACGGCTGTTTCGACCTGCTGGTCGTTAACCCCTTTCTCGACTGGCAGGAGCCTTTCGAATTTGTCCGGCTGGCACGGTCGGCGATTGGCCGTCGGCCGCTCATCGTGCTTTCCGACCGCGATTCGCTCGACGACCGGATGGTCGCGCTCGACGCGGGCGCCGACGACGCGGTCGGCTGGACCAACAATTTGCCCGAAGTGCTTGCGCGGATCGCCAGCCTGCTCCGGCGCAGTCGCATCGCCGCCGGGCAACTCGGTGCCGGCGATCTGCGCATCGACCTGATCGACCGGCGTGTCGAGCGTGCGGGGCGGCTCATCCGCCTGCCGCTGCGCGAATTCGACCTGCTCGCGAATCTCGCGCGCGTCCCCGACCGGCCACTGTCGCGCGACGCGTTGCTCCGCGCAGTGTGCGCCTCGATTTCGATCCCGGCACCAACCGGGTCGAGGTGCATATGTCGCGACTGCGCGCCAAGGTTGACCGGGGGTTCGACTGGCCGATGCTGCACACGGTGAAGGGCATGGGTTACGCGCTGCGGTCGCGGCGGGACTAGGTCCCGCATCGCCCGATCTTGCGGCGCAATTTGCCGCTTCTTGATCGCGAACCTGTCATCTGCTCCAGCTTGCTTGACCGAAAGTTTCAGGTTGCTACTGATCTTCGACATAAAGAAAGCAATGATTCCCGGAGATGATGCCCGATGCACCCCTCAGTCCACGCGCGTAATAACCCTGACAAAGCCGCGATCATCGTCGCCGAGACGGGCGATTCGATCAGCTATGGCGAACTCGACGCCGCCTCTAACCGCGCCGCGCAGCTGTTTCGCGCGCATGGCCTGGGGCACGAGGATGTCGTGGCCTTCATGCTCGACAACACGCCGCATTATTACGGCCTCACCTGGGGCGCGCAGCGCGCTGGCCTCCGCTATGTCTGCATTTCGTCGCGGCTGACGCAGGACGAGACCGACTATATCCTCGAAAATTCGGGTGCGCAGATCCTCGTCGTGTCGGCAAGCCTCGCGAGCGCGGCGCAGCAGCTCACCACCGGGATCAAGCGTTTCGCAATGGGCGGGGCGATCCCGGGCTATGAAAGCTGGGAAGATGCCGTCGCTGCGATGCCCGCGACACCCATCGCCGATGAGCGCGCCGGGGTCGACATGCTCTATTCGTCGGGCACCACCGGGCGCCCCAAGGGCGTGCGCGTGCCGCTCCCCGAGGATCCGGCGATCGATGCGACGAACAGCCTCGTCATGCTCGCCTCGGCGGTGTTCCAGATCAACGCGGACAGCGTCTATCTCTCGCCCGCGCCGCTCTATCACGCGGCGCCCCTGCGCTGGTCGATGACCGTCCATCGGCTTGGGGGCACGGTTGTGCTGATGAAGAAATTCGATCCCGAGGCGGCGCTCTCGCACATCGAAAAATATCGGGTGAACAGCAGCCAGTGGGTGCCGACGCATTTCGTTCGGATGCTGAAACTGCCCGGCGACGTCCGCGCCCGCTACGACACCTCTTCATTGAAGGTCGCGATCCATGCCGCAGCGCCGTGCCCGGTGCCGGTCAAGCAGGCGATGATCGACTGGTGGGGGCCCGTGCTTTTCGAATATTATGCCGGTTCCGAAGGCAATGGCATGACCTTCATTTCCAGCCCCGACTGGCTCACGCACAAGGGCAGCGTCGGCCGCCCGATCCTCGGCGCCGTGCACATCATGGGCGAGGATAATGAAACCGAGCTCGGTCCGAACGAGGAAGGCGCCGTTTTCTTCGAAAGCGAAAATGTCTTCGAATATCATGGAGATAACGAAAAAACCGCCTCCAGCCGCAATTCGAAAGGCTGGTCGACCCTTGGCGATGTGGGCAAAGTTGATGAAGATGGCTTCCTCTACCTCACCGACCGCAAAAGCTTCATGATCATCTCGGGCGGCGTGAACATCTATCCCCAGGAGATCGAGAATCATCTCGTCACGCATCCGAAGGTCGCCGATGTCGCGGTTGTCGGCGGACCGCATGACGAGATGGGCGAGGAAGTGATCGCGGTGATTCAGCCTGCCGACATGGCCGACGCGACCGATACCTTCCGCGCCGAGTTGCTGACCTATGCACGCGAAAAATTGTCGGGGGTGAAGATCCCGCGCCGCATCGACTTCCTCGAAGCGCTGCCGCGTCACGATACCGGCAAGCTCTACAAGCGCCTGCTCCGCGATCAATATTGGGAGAAGGCGAAGGCGGAGGCCTGATCCGATGAGCGCGCGCGTCGAGTTTTTCTTCGATCTGTCGAGCCCGTGGACCTGTCTTGCGTTCCACAATCTGGCTGGCGTACTCGAACGGACGGCCGCGACGGCGATCTATCGGCCGATCCTTGTGGGCGGGGTGTTCAATGCGGTGAACCCGGCGGTCTACGCGGCGCGCGAGCAGGCCGACAACCGGCGGTTGCAGCATAGCTGGAAGGTGCTGAAGGACTGGGCGCGGCTGGCGGGCGTGCCGATGAATTTTCCGTCAGAGTGGCATCCGGCAAAAAGCATCGCCGCGATGCGCTTCTGCTGCGCGCTCGAAGAAGATCAGGCGGCGCTTGTCCGTTTCGCGCGCGGCGCCTTTGCCAGCTATTTCGACCGGCAGGAAAATCTCGATGATCCCGCTGTGCTCGTTGCCGTCGCAAATGCCGAGGGGCTGGACGGTGCAACGATCGCCGCAGCGGCCGGCAGCGACGCGGTGAAAGCGCGGTTGCGGGCGAATACCGATGAAGTCATCGCGCGCGGCGGCTATGGTTCGCCGACGATCTTTGTCGACGGCGACGATATGTATTTCGGTAACGACCAGCTTCCGCTCGTCGAAGCCGCACTCAAAGGATGAAAAGGACTCTCCCGTGAAAGACCGTATTTCGATCACCATGCTTGATGGCGGTATTGCCGACGTCCGGTTGATCCGCACCGACAAGATGAACGCGCTCGACGGTGCGATGTGGGAGGCGCTCGCCGAGGCAATCGACCAGCTCAAGGCGACCGCGGGCCTTCGTGTCGTTGTGTTGTCGGGCGAAGGCCGCGCCTTTTGCGCGGGGCTCGATCTGTCGAGCCTCAGCAATGATCGCGATCCGGGTGCGAGCAGCGCGGGGGGCAGCCTGTCCGATCGGACGCGCGGCATCGTGAACAATGCCCAATATGCCGCATGGGGCTGGCGCGAGCTTCCGGTACCCGTGATCGCGGCGGTACACGGCGTCGCTTTTGGCGCTGGCAGCCAGATCATGGCCGCAGCCGACATCCGTATCGTCCATCCCGATACGCGCATCGCGATCATGGAAATGCGCTGGGGTCTTGTTCCCGACGTCGCGGGCATGGCGCTGTGGCGCACGCAGGTCGCCGACGATGTGCTGCGCGAGCTGATCTATACCAATCGCGAGTTCAACGGATCGGAAGCGAAGCTGCTTGGCTTTGCGACGCATGTGTCCGACGATCCACTGGCGCGTGCGATGGAGCTTGCCGAGGTGATCGCCGACAAGAACCCGCACGCGATCCGTGGGGCGAAGCGGCTGTGCAACATGCTCGCCGATGCGAGCGACGCCGAAATATTGCAGGCCGAAAGCGACGAGCAGGTGAAGGTCATCCGCACCCCGAATCAGATGGAGGCGGTGATGGCGGGGATGCAGAAGCGGAAGCCGGACTTCGTCGACTAGAGCAGGCTCAGGAAGCGCGCGGCATTGTCCCAGTCGCGCTTGTGTGCTGCGCGCGCCTTTTGCGCTTCGCTGTCAGCGCCCCAGCGGCGTTCCTGATAGAGATCGTCGAGGCTGGCCGCGTCCCACAGTAGCGCGGCGTCGAAGGCGCCGTCGATCAGCGCGAGCCCGGCGACGAGCGATCCTCCGATGGTCACGATCGGCGTCAGTGCGGTAATCCGCCAGCGATCCTGCGCGAGAACGGCGCCTTGCAATGCGGCAATGGTAGCGTCGGGCTGGTCGACGGGCAGGACGCCCCGCGTCAGTATAAATTCGATGCCGTATCGCGCCTCTGCCCAGGCGAGCAGCGGGTTCCATATCGCCGCCTGTTCGGCCTGCAGCGCCGCGTCGCGCGCGTCGCGATAGCAGAAGAGGTCGCTCTCGGCATACGCCGCGACCGGCGCGGCAAAGGCGGCGAGGTCAGGTGTCGCCAGATCGATCGCGGCGTTGGTCAGGCCCGTCATCGGCATGGCGGCGGGATCGATCGTCTCGCCCACATCGCGCCATTCGGCGGCGATGGCGTCAGCGAGCGCCGGGCTGGCGACGGCAAGCGGAGCGCGCTGCGGCGTGCGGACCGGACGACCGTCGAGCGCGATACCCCAGCCGTCGCCTTCGGGTGCGACGGCGACCTCCTTCCAGAAACGCTTCATAGCTCTTTGGGCGATCGCCAGCGGCGCGCGAGGATCATTGGCATCACTGCGAAATCGAACGCGCCCACGAGCACGATCGCAACGCCGATCCAGCGATCCGTCGGTTGGCCCGCGAGCGAAAAGCCGCCGCTGATCAGGATGAAGCCAATCATTACAAAGGCCGCGCCCATCAGGCGCATCGCAGAGATGGCGAAGAAACGTTTTTTAACGAGGCTGTCGTCGGGCCGGTTCATGCGCCCTCCCTATCGCCGCCGAGATGGCGCATCAACTGCGCGAGCGCGCCATGACCGGTCGTTTCGATCCCGGCGATCACGCGGTCGCGCTCATCGGTGGGTTTGTTCTGCGACAATTTGACCGTTGGGCGCCACGCGGTGATCCGCATTTCGAAACCGACGATGGCGCCGGTCATCTTGCTGAACAGTGCCGAATTCATCTTGTCGCGCGTCCATGGTGGGTTGGCGCCGACGCGCGCCTCATGTTGAGCAGACAATGTGTCGAGCTGTGCAACCAGTTCGGCGTCGTCCAGCTTGCGCGCCACGCCTTCCATTTCGATCGCGACATAATTCCATGTCGGCACCTGATCGGCGTCGGCGTACCAGCTCGCGCTGACATAGGCGTCGGGGCCCTGCACAACGGCGAGCGCGGTTGCGCCGCCCAAGTGCCGGGTGAGCGCATTGCCGCGCGCAAGGTGGAACTGCAGCGTTGCCCGGTCGTCGCTCAGCACCACCGGCGCATGCGCCACGCGTGGCCCGTCGGGGGTGTTAGCAAAGATCGCGGCAAAACCGATTTCGCGGACGAGCAATTCGGCGAGGTCGTCCTGCCGCGGGCGGAAGGCGGAGTTCGGGTGCATCAGCTCGCCTTGGGCGGGCGCGCCGGATGCTTCTTCGCGCTCGGCTTCTTGCCTGCGGGTTTTCCCGTTGCCGGCTTGCCGGGCTTGCCCGGTTTCGTTTTTGCCTTGGGCTTCGGCTTGCCGACAAAGTCGGTCGGCTTGCTGTCGGCGGTGCGGCCGCGCCGCTCGCCGCGCCGGGCCTTGCGAATCTGCTTGCTGTGCGCCTTGGCCTGCGCCTTCAGTGCGGCTTTAGGTGGCGGACCCTTGGCAACATCGTCGATCCCGATTTCGCCGAGGAGCAGGTCGAAGCCGAGCGCGTCGAGACTGGCGGCGAAATGCTCGGGCACTTCGGCGCTGATATCGATTGCGCCGCCGTCGGGATGGTCGATGCGCAGCCGGCGGCTGTGCAGATGCATCTTGCGGCTGATCGTCCCGGTCAGAAACGCGCCCTTGCCGCCATATTTTCCGTCGCCGACAATCGGATGGCCGATCGCAGCCATATGGACGCGGAGCTGGTGGGTGCGCCCGGTCAAGGGCTGCAGTTCGACCCACGCGGCGCTGTTTCCCGCGCGCTCGATCACACGATAGCGCGTCTTTGACGCGAGGCCGCTGTCGTGAACGTGCATCTTCTCACCGCCCGATCCGGGCTGCTTGGCGAGCGGCAGGTCGATTTCGCCCTGCTGGATGTCGGGAACGCCGACGATCAGCGCCCAATAGGTCTTGCGTGCGCTGCGGTTCGAAAAGCTCTTGGCGAAATAAGCCGCGGCGCGCGGGGTGCGTGCGATCAGAAGGGCGCCCGACGTATCCTTGTCGAGCCGATGCACCAGTTTCGGTCGTACCGGCGCATCATATTTGAGCGCGTCGAGCAGGCCGTCGACATGTTGTTCGGTCTTCGTGCCGCCCTGTGTCGCGAGGCCGGGCAGCTTGTTGAGCACGATCGCGCTGGCGTCGCGGTGGATCACCATGCCGGTTGCGAGCTCGATATCGGCGTCGGTGAGCGGACGGCCCTTGCGTGCCGGACGCGCTTCGGTCTCGACCGGCGGGGTCGGCATGATCAGCTTCTGCCCCGTCGCGATGCGGTCAGAGACATCGGCCTTTTTCCCGTCGAGCGTCAGTTGCCCGGAACGCGCCCAGCGCGCGAGCAGCGCGTGCGGCGTGCCCTCGCGGTGACGCTTGAACCAGCGATCGAGCCGGATGCCGTCATCCTCCTCGGCGATGATGGCGCCGTCGAGCTTTGCTTTGGGTTCGCTCATGCCGGCACCTGCCGCATGATGAAGAGGCCGAGCCCGCAGGCGGCGATGGCGCCGATGACCGACGCGAGGACATAGGCGGCGGCTTGCGCGTTTTGGCCGCGTTCGAAAAGCATCCAGAATTCCATGCTGAAAGAGGAGAAAGTGGTGAAGCCGCCGAGGACGCCGACGCCGATAAAAAGGCGGGCGGTTTCGCCGCCGTCGCTGCTGCGCGCGAGCGCGCCGATCAGTAGCCCCATCAACAGGCCGCCGATGACATTGATCGACAGCGTCCACCAGGGGAAACCTGGGCCGAGCCGCGCGAGCATCGCCTGCCCGACCAGATGGCGGGCCCCGGCGCCGATCGCGCCGCCGATCATGACGGGAAACAGGCTGTTCATGCGCTCGCCCTAGCCCGAAACGGGCGCGAGGCATAGCGGGCCATTTCTAGGCGTCGGGCGGCGCCAGCGCAGTGGCCGGGCGTTCGTGCGTCGCGCGCCAGTTTTCGGGACGGACGAAGTCGCCTTGCCAGATGCCCCGGCTTTTCGCCTGCGCCTCGGCCTCTTCCACCAAATAGGCATCGCTCGTTGCCACCGCCCAGCCGAGCCGCGTCATTTCGGCGCCGAGATCGATGCCGTCGGGGTAGGGGGCGGTGCGGCACGCGGCGAGCGTGCGATCATACCGATCCTTTGCCGCGACTTCGCAATGAAGCGGTCCTCGTCCTGCCAGTCTCTCAAGCGCGGCGCGTGCGTCCTGCCCGCAAGGCCAGCGGACGGCGCCGCGCGCGCAATCCTGCCGATATTCGACCGCGTCGATGCCGTTCAGGCGGATCGTCAGCGGGGTGTCACCCTGCCGTACCGTCAGGCTGTCGCCATCGATTATATGAACGAGCGGTACGGTCAGCGCGGGCGCCGGCGACCACATCCATGCGATGAAGGCGAGCCCGCCGAGTAACAGCAACGCGAGCAGCGACCGAAAACGCCGCCGCCAGCGCAGTCGCGCGGGCGAGAATGAGCCTGAAACCATGAGTTCCGCCTGACTGGACGGCTGGCGCTTGGCAAGGGGTGAATCATGGATTGACGATGAGAACAAATCATGTCCAATATGGACATATTCCCGGACGGCCGACGCGCGCCGACTCATGCCGATATCAAGCTTGGGTCCGGATTGGCGGCAAACGGGAGCGAACAAAAGGTGAATATCACCGAAATGACGGCATGCTTACGCCATGGTGGAGCGATGGGGGACAGGTAGCATGATGAGCCATATGATGCGGACGCTGGAGAGATCGGCAATCGCGCCGGGCGGTTTCGGTGCAGGAGATGCCGGGCCGCCCGAGAAGATCGGCGGAGGGCTCCCCGCCTATATTGCGTCGCGACTCTTGTTCGTGGGGACGGATGCCGATTGGCCCGATGCAGCGCCGATAGCCGAAGTGCGCCGCGTCCGAACGCTCTCGCCGTTGCACGCGGCGGATTACATTCGGAAGAATGCGACACTGGACATAGTCTGGCTCGGTGCGGCGGAGACGATCGCAAGCGAAACGTTCAACGACATATGCGCGGCGGCGAGCGAACAGGATTGCAATCTTATATGCGAAACCGGGCTGGCCGCGCTCGATCGGATCGTGGCGGCTATACCAGCAGCGCTTGAAATCCAGTTCCTCGTCGATCCCGATCCGACGGACCGGCTCGTCGCTCTGGCGGCGGCGCGGCGTATGCGGCACGGCGTGCTCCATGACATTGCGCGCGACGATGCGATGGAACGGATCGACCGGCTGCAGGAAGAGGTGGCGCGCATTTCGCGTCTGCTGGGCGATCTCGCCAGCCAGAGGGACGGCCTTCCGGGCACTCCTGTGGGCTTTGCGCCGCGTGGAGGCGAAGAACTGGCCGATCATATGGGACAAGTCCGCGCGCCAGCGCGCGACTTCGCTGCGATACCGCGCAGCTTCGTTCCTGAAGAGCGAACGCTCGACCGACAGCGGGCCAAGGCGGTACGGCGGATGTTGCGCCAACGGCGGATACGCGAGCAATATTTCCCCGCTGACCTGTTCGCCGATCCGGCATGGGACATGTTGCTCGACCTTTATGCCGCGCGCCTCGAACGCCAGCCGGTGTCGGTGTCGAGCCTGTGCATCGCCGCTGCGGTTCCCGCGACGACGGCGCTGCGCTGGATCAAGACGATGACGGACGCGGGCCTGTTCATGCGCGAAGACGATCCGCATGACGGTCGCCGCATTTTTATCGCGCTGGCGGAAGGCGCCTATGACGCGCTCGCCCGATATTTCGAGGCGCTTGAGGAGTAGGCGAAGAATAGGCTTGGTTCTTACCGAACGGCGCGGCTAGATTCCGGGCATGAAGAATGCCGTCGAAGTGGTCGTGCACGACCGAATGCAGCAGGGGTATCGCTATATGCGCACGGCCCCGATGGGGAAGGCGTTCGATCCCGATTTCGAACCCGAACTCACGCCTGCCGAGATGCTGGAGCTCGGCGTGTTCTGCGGCAAATATATGACCGATTGTACCGCCGAGTTTCCGGCGACCTGGTTCAAACATGCCAAGCTTGCGCCCGAAAAGGCCGATTGCTCGCTCAACTATTTCGGCATCCGTGCGAGTGTTTCCTTGCGTGTATGGGTCCAGAAAGGGTGGATTCATCCCGACGACCCGCGCGGCTGGTTCCAATGGTATTGCCGCTATTATTCGGGACGGCGGATGCCGGGCGAGGATCATCGCCAGATTGCGCGGTGGCGCGCGTTCCGGCGCCATGCTGCGCAAGTACGCAAGAATTGCGAACCGGGCGATCCCTTTTGCCGGCCGAAACAGCGGCAGGCGCTGCTGCAATGGGCTTACGACAGCCGGGATATCTAGCCCGCTGCGGGGTGCATTTCCCTTCACGGCCGGCCGCACTATGTAAGCGCCATCCAATGGAGTTTCTGCCTATGCCAATCATGGCCGCCCGCGTTTATCATGACGGCAAGCTTGTTCGCGAATTGGGTCCGGACGAAGCGATTCCCGAAGATTGTGATCCGGGCGATTTCTTCTGGCTGGGCCTTTACGAGCCGACACCGGAAGAACTTGCGGGTATTGCCAAGCGTTTCGGACTTCATCCGCTCGCGGTTGAGGACGCGCTGAAGGCGAATCAATTGCCCAAGGTCGAAACCTATGGCGATCAGCTGTTCCTCATCACGCGCACCGCCAACCTCGATGGCGATACGATTCAGCCCGGCGAAACGGCTTTTTTCATCGGACCGCATTTCTTCGTCAGCGTCCGCCATGGGTCGGCGCGCACGCACACCGACGTTCGTGCGAGGCTCGAAAGCCTGCCGGCAAAGCTCGCGCATGGGCCCGATTATGTTCTCTACGCCGTGCTCGATTTCATCGTCGACGGCTATTTCCCCGTGATCGATGCGATCGAGGAGCGGATGCTGGGGGTCGAGGACAGCGTCATGGACACGCCGCTTGATGCCGGCGAAATTCGTCATCTCTACAAGCAGCGGCATGAGATCATCCGCTTTCAGCGTCTCGTCGGAATGATGAAGGAAGTTGCCGGACGCCTCGCGACCGACGACGACCTGCCCAATATCGACCCCGTGGTGCGTCCTTTCTATCGCGACATCTGGGACCATGTGCAGCGCGCCGAATATCGGCTCAATGGACTGCGCGATATCGCGGCGTCGGTGATCGAGACCAACGGCATGCTCGAACAGCAGCGCCAAGGCGTGATCACCCGCCAGTTGGCGGCGTGGGCCGCGATCCTGGCGGTGCCGACCGCGATTGCCGGTATCTACGGTATGAACTTCGACCATATGCCCGAACTGCGTTGGGCTTTCGGCTATCCGCTGATCGTGGGTGGCATGGGCAGTATCTGCCTGATGCTGTATCTGCGTTTCAAGCGGATTGGCTGGCTTTGAACATGCGACGGATCGCTTGCCAGCGCGCGCGGCTTATGGCAGGGGCGCACCTCCCGCATATGGCGACATTCGGGGGCGCTTAGCTCAGTTGGTAGAGCATCTCGTTTACACCGAGAGGGTCGGCGGTTCGAGCCCGTCAGCGCCCACCACGCCGTGATTACCCAACGGCTACCTTCGCGACGATGGCAGGGATTTTGAAGTAGTATCACGACTTCTTAGAGGTTTAGGTTCAATTTGACTGTGCATGTCGTCGACGTAGAGACGCCTTCGACACCTGAACTTGTCGCGATCGGACGCGATATCTCTGATCGAGGATTCGGCGGTCGAAGGATGCGTTGCACGAAAGATGCGCATCTTGTCCCTTCGGAATTTGGAGGTGGGTTTAGGCGAACCCGAGCATCTCGCGCGGGCCTTGCCAGTCGATCGGCAGGTTGTTGATACGCGCAAGGAACTGCCGATTGAGGTGGGCAGGTTGTCGGCCGTCGAGGATTGCGGTCGTGATATCGGGCGTGAGATGCGCGAGCCGGAGCAAAGAGCAAAAATAGCGCGTCGATACTGCCATGGAGGTTGCGGTGGCCTCGACCGTAGGGTTCGTCGGATCAGCTAATGCGCGATTAGCTTGGTGAGCCCGTACGATCAATTTGATCAAAGCCGCATCGGACGGGGATGGAGATAGTTTGCGCTTCTCGCCGCTGCAGCGGACCAATGTTGCCGGAATGACGACCGGGTCGTCGCAGCCGATATATTCGATAATCACGCGGTCCCGGTGGATCGTCACTTTCTGCATCGTTGTGAGTATCAGCTCTCGGGTAGGACGTGGCCCCATCGCACACCACTCTTGTTCGCATTATTGGGCGTCAGTCGTCGCCCACCGCGACCCGAGTGGATATCCTATTTCCATTCATTTAACTGGCGGCCTCTCGGGGCCGCCAATTTTTTTGGCCGCTATGCGCCTCATATCGGTAATTCGCGGTGAATTTCGGAAGACCTGAAACCGGTCGTTCGGTTACCGGCGCGAGTGTGGTCTAGAACGACCGAGTTTGGGAAGAGGCCTTCGTTCGCAGGTCAAATGACAGAGCCACATTCGATAAGACCGGGCCTTGAGGGAGTTCCCACACCCCGGTCTGGATGGACAAGCTTGGCCGATTGAAGGCAGCCAGCTTCTTGGAAGCCAATGACGGATGACGGTCGCAGCGCGGCGAAGCCGCGCGCCGAGACGCTGCCGTTAAGCGCGGGTAGCGGCGGACCGTGACGCGTGCGCGAGCATCTGGCATGAGCGAGACCATGAAGAATCCGATTTGTCTCGAGTGCATCGGCAATTTGCATCTGCGCGAGCGGCTCCTGGCCGACGCGGCCGTAGCGGTTTGCGAGGAATGCGGCGAGACCGGACCGGCGATCACCCTTGCAGGCCTTGCCGAGCAGATTCACGAGGCTTTCGAGCCGCATTTCGAGCTGACGCCGTACGAACAGAGCCCCAGCGCCGCGGAGATTTTCACGCGCATTGCTGACATCGACCACGATCTCGCGCAGCGGATCGAGGAGCATCTGCGCGAGGTTCATGAGGAGCTTGCTTCGTTCCACGATAGCCAGAATTTCTACGACTATTCGACCGGCTTCTCGCCGGGGCGTACGCCGATGTTCTGGCAGGACCGGCGCTGGCAGCGTTTTTGCGATTCGCTCAGGAAGAAGGCTCGCCATATCAACGGCGAAGCTCTGGCTTGGCTCGATGAAGTATTCGCCGATCTCGGCGGCCACCTGACCTATGACGCCAAACCGGTCATCACGATAGTCGAACCGGGCACGCCCGGCGGTCAGTTCTACCGAGCACGCATCGCCGCCAACGAGACCGAGCTGCGCCGAATCTTGCTGGAACCGGTCAAGCAGATCGGCCCGCTGCCGCCCGGCCAAGGTAGTGGCGGTCGACTGAACGCGCCGGGCATTTCGGTGTTCTACGGCGCGGTCAATGTAACCACCTGCATCGCCGAAATCCGTCCGCCAGTCGGCGCGCATGTCGTGGTCGCGCGGTTCGATGTGCTACGGCCATTGCGGCTCCTCGACTGCGAAGCTCTCGACAGATTGGCAGTGCACGCCAGCCCATTCGATCCGGATTTCGTCGCAAAACGGGATTCGGCGCATTTCCTGCGCACGTTCAGCGACCAGATCGCCCGCCCGGTGCTGCCCGGCGACGAGGTCCAGGGCTATGTTGCGACCCAAGTCGTTGCTGAATATCTCGCCGAGCGGATCGTCCCCGCGATCGACGGAATCCTCTACAAATCGACACAGCGCGGATCGGCGCTCGGCAACGTCATGCTGTTCAACCGCTCGGCACGGGTCGCGCCCTTTCCGCACCACAGCCATTATATCGACGCCTATATCCGCGAGATCGATGTCGATTCCGAGGATTTCGACGACAGCATCAGCCTCTCGGTCAAGGAGGTCGGCGCGATAGCGCCGCCCGATCCGCTTGCTGGGCTGGGCGGCACGCCGCCGCCCGTGCCCGAGCACTTGCCCGAGACCTTCGCGCAGCCTGATCTCGACGATGACCGGCCCTTGACCCTTCGCCTCGCGCCCGAAACCATCGCGGTGAATATCGTCCGCGCGGTCGATTACGATCGGCCTGAACGGCGGGTCAGCGTCACGGCCTGGCCGGACGACGACGGAACCGGCGCATGAAGAGAGTGCCCAACGAGGCGGCGCTCCGCGATTTTCTCGTCGAGCATCTCGATATAATTGAGCCGGGCCTGAACTTGGTCAAAACTGAATTTCATCTCGCCAATCCGAATGGCGCGTCGGGGTTTCTCGATATCTTCGCTCGCGCTGCCGATGGGCAGCTAGTCATCATCGAGATCAAGCGCACCAATTCAGCGGCACGCGAAGCGATCCAAGAACTTTACAAATATGCCGCGCTGTTGCGCGAGAAATATTTGCTCAAGGAGACCGAATATCGGCTGATACTGCTGTCGGTCGAATGGCACGAACTGCTGGTGCCCTATTCCGAATTCGCGCCCTCAGCACCTTACGAGATCTGGGCCGGCGAGATCGTGCGCGGTCCCGAAGGCTTGCCGGTCAAGATCAATCGTGTCGAACCGATCGCGCTCGCGGCGCACCGCAAGCTTGCGGTTCGGCATTTCCTCTGGGGCTTTGTCGATGATGCCAGCGCTAGCGCCGCGGTTCCGCGCCTTGCCGCACATATTCAGCGCACTGGCCTCACCGACTTCGTGCTCGTCCAATCGCGACCGACCAGCCCCAGCCTCGAAGGGCGATCCTTCCTCTATTTCGCGCAGCGCGAGCTACGGCTCGACGAGTATCTCGCGCTGATCGAGGCCCATCTCGACGAGGAGGCCTATGACGAATTCTTCGCCGAGATTTCGGGTTATTCCGAGCTTGAGGACCGGGTCGCCGAAGCGGCCGATATGGCCTGGTTGATGCCGCAGGGCGCGCCCGGACGGTATCAAATTGGGTCTGATACCGCTGAGATCGCCAACCCGGAAAAAGGCGCGCGAGTGTTCGCGGAGGGCGCACAGGACGATGTCCGCGTGCACCGCTTTGGCCGTCTCGACGATCCGATGATCAGCGACGAGACGATTCTCACCGAGATCAGAGGCGATGGCGGCGAGTCTGATTTCCGGCTTCGCTTCACCGCCCGGACCAATTCCGCGTCGCTGATGCGCGCGCTGACCAGCCGGGTCGAGAATGTCTTTTTCTACAACGAGGCTTGGCTGGGCACTGTGTTGCAGCTGATCCGCTACGCCGAGCGCAAGTCGGGACCTGCGACAATCGACCTGATCGCTTATAGCCCCGAGGATATCCTACGCGCGATCGCCAGTTCGGCGTTCGGCTTTCCCGGATATGTGCCGACCTTCCGCCTCGACATCTTCCATGACGGCGAGACCGAGCGGTTCATCGGCCTGCCCGAATGGGACGGCACCAAGCCCGATTTCGCTAGAGTGATCGCCCAGCATTTCGCCGGCGACGACTTCTCCTATTTCCTCGCCTGCCATTTTGGCGAGAACCGCACGATGAATCGCGATATTATGACCGATCTCGGCCTGCGCTATTCGGTCTTCCGAGAGACTAGGACAGGTCCCGAACGCATCCGAGTACAGGGTTCGATCATCGTGCCGGTCAAGGGCGAGATTCGTTCAATCAACCATCTCATCGATGCGCATGTCGAGGAGGTCCACCAGATCGTCGCGCCGTTCATGCGCATCGATCAGGGGTTTGCGCAGACGATCCAGGCGTTCCTCAACAATGACATGCCGCTGGCAGAGCGTCGCTTGGCCGAGCTGATCGCTGATGCGCCCGCGCAGGAGGAGCAGTCCTACTGGATGGGCGATCTCGACACTTGCGATGTCTGTGAGCACCCGTTCCCGCCGCTCCGCTTCATGGTCAACTGCGATATCGGTCCTTGCTGGGCCAATATCTGCGCCCGCTGTTTCAACCAGCACGGCGTCGGCCTCGGCACCGGCTATGGCCAAGTGTATGAAAGCACGCCCCAAGGCTGGCTCTGTGTTGCAGGATGATGCTGTGCGCGCGTGCCGCTGAACGGCGCAGTTTGCTCTACGAATTTTTCAGCTGGATCACGGTTGTGCGGGTCCAGCGCATCTAACTTTCGCATAACCACGCGCGATGAAGCATGACGCGGCATGTAGTTCACGCTACGGTTACTGTCCCTCAAATGTGAGTAGTGCCACTACGTGCCCGACGTGACTTTTCATTTTTCCGAACGCGTCACGCGGGTAGATGTCGCAGCTTCGCTGTTGGCAGCCAGCCGTCTCGGAATTTGTCTGCTGCAATTGCCGTCATCGGCAGCCTCCGTCGACGGCGATCATCCCCGGCCTCTGGCGATCGGCGCGGTGCGCGATCTGTTGGTTGGAGGCCCGGACCACGCGGTGCCCGCGTTGCAGCGTATGATCCCCGGCGGGGATCCGGTTTTGATCATCGCTCCAGAATATACATTTGGGTCGGGCGATTGGACCGAGATCGATGAGCTGGTTCAAGCGACGGCGCGCCCGATCATCCTACTGGCCGGTTTCGGCGCGACGATCGGGCAATCGGTGCTCGATTGGCAGGCCGCTGGCGCTGGCGACGCCACGCAACGCCACCTCGGGTGGCGCGAAGCTGATGGCGCAATCAGCGATATCCAGCGGGTCAATGGCGGATGGTGCTGGCTCCATGCGCCAGGCGAAGCCACTCACTGCATTGCCTATCTCAAGAATGTGCTGGAGCAGTCGGTCGAAGCGGTAAACCTGCCCGATCTTCAGGAAGGCCGCGCCATACTCCATCTCGCTTTTGGCGACGTCGATATCTTTCCGCTGATTTGCGCGGACCTGTTGCAGCCAGCTGCACAGGATGCAAGCTCGCCGCAAGCGCGGATTCTGCACGCACTTGAAGAGACTGCCGCTGATCGACCTGCGCTGGTGGTCGGATCGCTGCTGCAGAGCGGATACAATGTCAACTGGGTCGCCGCGGTGAACTCGCTGCTCAACACGGTACTCGCCGGGCGCCCAGGAGCAGTCGCATTGTGCAATATAGCTGCGGATGCGCCGAAGGCTGATGAGGCACATGACAAATGGCGCAGTTTGAGCGGTCTTTACGTTCCGTTCGATGCATTGCCCAAGGGACAGGACGATCTGCCGGCAGTACGTGCGCTCAATGATGTGGGCATCGCGGGCGGTGTTGTCCGGGTTACAGAAGCCTGCGCGACCACCGGTCATGTTACTTGGGGACCGTTCACGCCGGTGAAGGGCAAGTTCGCTTGGCGCGGCAATATGAGTTGCCCGATCGGCAACGCCGGGCTTGCCAAACTTACCGCCCCGACACCGCCGCCTGCGGCGGGCGAGATCGCGCGTTTCCTGCGCCGTTATCCGCCGGTCGCCACGGCAGCGCCGCGCCTTCAGCTTGGTCTCAACATGGTCGTTGAGCAGCTCCAAGCAGCTGCAGCGCCGACGCCGGCGGTGCTTCTCGACGCGACGTTGAGTGGGGTTGCCCCCGCACGGCCGCAGGATCCTGACAGACTGCACGTCGCGGAGACGAGCGTCGCATTCAAGGCGGGCATCCACGCCGTCGCCACACTTAAGTCGATCGACGGAATATCTTGGCAGGCCAATCCCAAGCTGACTGGTCAACTGCAGCTGGCGAATGCGAAGCATCTGCTGGTATGGCGTTCGCCCGACAAGTCGCGATTGGCGATGCGGCGCGATCTTGCCGCGTGGCGCATGCTGCCCGGCGGTCAACATCCTGATCTAATCGTGCTAGGCGCAGGACCGAACGGCGATCTGATCGAGGGCGAGATTCCGCAGGATCGGCGCGACGATATCAGCACGGCGCCTTCGTCTGGCGCTGAACTGGCCGCAGGCGGATCGCTCGCCGCGCGCGAGGATGACTTCACTGCGGCGCGAAGCTTGCGGCGGGTTGCGGGTCTCGGTCTAGCCAACGTAGCGGATGTCTACGCCGATTTCGAGGACGACGCCGATGCCGAGCGGGTCGCGACGTTGCTCGGGCAGATCGAAGCATGTTTTGCCGAGGATGGTGCGAAATGACGGATATGCAACCTGCCGCCAGCAATCTCGACCTCGCGGTGGCGCAGGTTGATGAGCTTTGCGCGAAGGTTGGGCTGCAGCAAGCGGGGTTGCCCGTCGCGGCGGGCAAGCATGCGGTCCCTGTGGGGACGACACTGTGGACCTCAAGCTATGCTCGACTTGTCCTGTGGCCGTGCGGTGCGAGCGACGCTGCCGGCGTGATTGCCGCCGCCCGCGAGGGACAAGGCTGGTTCGACGAGATGCTCGTAAGCAGCGAGGCGCAGTCGCGTGGGCCTATCGACGGCTATCTTGTCCTTGCGTTGCCGGCCGCACCGGCAGCGGATGCTAGCGAGGACGTTCGGCGCCTCGAACTATCGTCGCAGGTTTGCCGCAAGCACTTGATCTGGCCAGCGGGTGAAGCTGATACCGAGGAGGCTGCAGGTACCTGGCTGCGCGTGGCCGACGTGACCGTGGTCGGTTTACCCGAAACGATGCCGTCGAGCGGTGGCGAGCTGGTATGGCCGAAGATCGACAGTGAAGCCCAAGCGGTGTGGGATGACCTCGCCGCACTTGGCTTGTCGGCGACGCTGATCCAGGACGAAACAGCATGACGCGCGGCGTCCGCCTTTCGTCGCTCACAGTCGGTGCGTTTCGCGGAATCGGCGAGGTCCTCGAGTTCGATCTGCGCGCACCGCTGACGCTGGTGTTCGCGCCTAACGGGACCGGCAAGACAACGATGTGCGAAGCGGCGGAGTGGCTGCTGACCGGTCAGGTCGACCGGTTGAAGGACAAGAAGGATTTCGACGCCGAGGTGTTGCGCTCGAAGTTCACCGGGCCTGAGCAAAAGCCGCACGTAGCTGCGAATGTCCAGGTCGGCGGAACGGCCTATCAACTTTCGCGCATCGCCGAGGGCAGCCAATCCCCGGCCGCGTTCGAGATCGACGGGCTCGCAGTGCCGCAACGGCCGAACGATCTCCTTGCGCTGCTGGCGCCAGCCGCCGCTGCCAATGAAGCCCATCACCTGACCGCGATCAGCCTGCGCCAGCGCTGGCTCAAGGGCACCCGGTTTCTAAGCGCGGAGGCACTGGCGGCCCTCGTCGATACCGACGATGAGACGATCGAGCGGCGGACGCAGGTCTTTGCCGACCTTTTGGGAATTCGGCATCTGCTCGATGCCGAACGGCAGTTCGAGAAATACGCGGCCGAGCTTTCGTCGCGGCTGCGCGCCCAGGTTCAGCTAACCCAACAACGCGCGGCCGAGGCAGATGCAATCGAGAAAGAACTCGACCGCAATATGTCGCCGGCTACGACGGCGGCGTCGGCGACCGGCGAGGTCGCGCAAGCCGAGATTCTGCTCAGAGCAGCGGCTGCCGATATACCCCCTTCCGATGCACCTTTTCCCGATCGGCTGGAGGCATTGACGGCGCTGCAACGGCGCGGCCAGCATGAGAACGAGCGCCGGCGCAACGCATTGGGCGCGGTCGAGGTTCGCCGCACCAGCCGTGCCGCGCTGGAGCAGGCTGTTGCCGGGGCAAAGGCAACAGAGCTCAAGCTTGATGCCGAACTTGCTGAGATTGGCAAGAATGGCCAGGCGGCGGCTGCCAAGGCCGCTGCGAGCGAATCCGAACGCCAGAGCATCACCGCGGCGAGCCAGGCGCTTGCGGCGGCTGGCGACCGGTTGGCGCGGCGGGCCGCCGCGATGCTCTCAACCATACACCGGGCTCTAGTGTTCGATCCTGTACCCGCCACGCTTGGCGCTCTGCGCGCCGGTCTGCCCGAGACCGGATGGACCAGCGATGCGCGTGCCGAGCGCCGCGCATTGTTGACTGACCTTTCTGCCGGATTGGAACAGGCCGATCGCGAGGCAGAACGGCTGCGTCTACTCGACGTCGAGCGCGAGGTTGCCAGTGCCGCCACGGTCTCCGAAGCGGCGTTCGCTGTTCTACGGGCCGAGGCTGCCGATGCGGAACGACGGGCGGCTGCGGCGAATCAGCGGCGCGACGCCGCGGCGGCTCCGTTGTCCAGGCTTCAATCTGCGGCACGCGACCTGCTCGCGCATGACCATAGCCATGCGGCGAGCAGCTGTCCGGTATGCGCCCATGACTGGCAGACAGCGGACGCGCTTCGCGCCGCGATCACGGCGGCGCTCGCGACTGTCCCCGAGCTTGCAACTCAGGCCGAAGCCGCAGCGCAGACTGCTACAGAGGCGGCTCGGATAGCGACCGAGAGGCTAAAAGCCGCGCACGCGGCAAATGCCAGGCTCGCAACGCTGGATCGCGAGCGTGCAACGCTTTCGGATGCCGCAGAACGCCGCGGGCTTTCGCTGCGGAATGTCGGGTTGCCGGCGGCGGTTTCTGCTGGCGAACTGGACCTGCAGCGCGTGCGCCTCGACATTGCTGACGCGCTCGCCGTGCTGGACGAAGAGATTGCGGTCGCGCGTCCCATGGTTTCGGCCGAATTGGCGCAGTTGCTCCCGGACCAGATACCGCTATCCGACTTGGTCGAACGCGTCTCGGCTCAGATCGGCGCACGCGATCATGTGTTGCAGCTTCAACTGGCGGGACTGGTCCGCAACAGCGAGGAAGCGACAACCCTGCGCGATCGGCTGCGCGCGGAATATGCCGGAATCCAGCAACGTTTGCGGGACTGCCGCGAGCAGTTGGCGGCGAAGGGAAGCGAGCTGGCCGAACTGCAGGCGTTGTGGGATATCGCCGCACCAGAGCAGTCGTGGAGCGAGGCGGCGTTTGCACAGCTTAAGACCGAGCTGACGAAGGAGCAGGACGAACTCGCCCGCGCGGAAGCGCATATCGAAGCCGCGCGAGCCGCGTGGACGGCTGAAGCGCGCCGCACGCAACTAGTCTCGCTACGAGCCGCCATTAAACCCGCGCTGGACCAGCAGTCGCGGATGACCGCGCGTATTGCTGCTGCGACACGCGCGCAGGCGACGTTTCAAGATACGTACACCAAGATCAGCAAGCGGCAGGTCCAAGATCTTGCCAAGGTCGTGAACCCGCTCTTCGCGCGCATGCACGCCAACCGGGTCTATGATCGCATCAATCTCGGTGAGGACAGCGAATTCCTGCATTGGCTTGCGCATGCTGGCGACGCACAGCTCGATCCGGGCAAGGACTTCAGCCAAGGACAGCGCCAAGACCTTGCGCTTGCCCTATTCTTGGCGCGTGCGCGCAGCCTCGGCGGGACGTTCTTCCTCGATGAGCCCGTGGCGCATCTTGACGACCTCAATCGTGTGGGGCTGCTCGACATTCTACGCGCCACCGTGCTTGAGGAAAGCCGCTCGGTGAACCTCGTCATCACCACATCGAGCCGGGCTCTGGCGCGTCATCTAATCGAGAAATTTGCCTGCATAGACGCCGTTGAGACGGTCGGAGGGCCAGTGCGCCCCCTTAGCGTCATTGAGCTGGACGGTAACAGCCGCAGCGGAGTTGGGCTGAAAAACATCTATCCGCTCAATTGAACCGCTTCGATATCGTTATCTGTCGGAGTCAGTCCGGATGATACCGCTCCTCCAGCTCAATTTCCCAAATCTCAACCGATCGACGCGGCTGATCGTAGCTGACCGCCCGGATATCAGTAATCTCCATGCTCCCCGGCACCAGCGTCAGCGTTGCCGGCCGTGGATCTACCTCGACGGGCCCTGGGGTGGGCGCAGGTTCAGGATCGCCGATGACTCTTGAGGCATGGTTGAATAGGACGACGTTACGGCCCTTGCCCCCTGTTTGGGTTGAACGATAGATCAAACCGTCCATCGGAGGCTGGGCGCGCTGCGCAAGATAGTCCGCCACGATCTGGGTTGCCAGATAGCCGAACGCCTCTTCGCCCGGCATCACTGGCTCTGCGATACGCCGACCGAATGCACGAAGGAATAGCGCACGCTCCATCTTCATTGCATAGTCCGGATCGAAATGACTGGCCTTGGACACCACCATCTCGAGCAGATCGAAATTGAGAAGACGTAGTGGTCTCCTAAGTTCAAAGCGTGCCGAAACGACCACCGAGCCAACCGGCGGCCGGATCTCCGCGACGCACGTTTCAACATCAAATGCACCGTAAAAAACGGATACTCCAGCAGCGTTCATGCGCCCGGCTGAGCCAGTCCCGTTTGGCAACGGCCCCAGCTGTGCGGCGGGTGACCGCAGGATTTCAAATGCTTTTGCTTCGGTAGGAACATGGCGCGCGCGATAAAAGCCCGTGCCTACGTCGCAGGTCTCGATGACTGCTTGTCCGCCCCAAGTCCGATCCTCCGCAAGTGCCCCGAAAATCTTGGCTAGCCATTCCTCGGCATGAAGGTTGAAGAAGCGGGCCTGCGATCTCACCGATTGCGTGAACGACTCCCACTGTCGGTCGCGAACACCCGATGGATTCTGGGTGACCACGTAGCCATCGTCACAATCATAAAAGGTCTCGCCTCCGCTCGCGATATAGCCGGCAAGTGAGGCGAGCTCGTCTGCCATCTGCTGTGCGAACTCGGGCCGCAATCCCGCGATATCTTCGATAATCGAGGTAATGTCGTCACCATTGCCGGGCTCAAAATGAGCTTCCAGTGCCTCCTCGATCCATTGCCCGAGTTCGAATTCCGACACGGATTCCCGCTTTTTACCGCACTGCTCGCATGTCTCGAGCTGGCCTTCAGCTTGGATTTTTGCCTTCAGGAATGCGTCGCCGACGCAATCGTAGCAGCAGAAGGTGTCACTACTCATCCGCACACCAGCCTTGGCGCGCGGCGAGGGCCGCCGCTGTCACTGATCAGAGGCAAGCCTTCTGCCCTGCGCTTGGCGGCGCTGCGAAGGTTTGAAAGCGGCGCCTTTAGGGCTGCGCATGGATTGCCATCGATATTGAGGGGCAACGGCATGCCGCTTGCCAATAGCGCCTGTTCTGCTTCCCAAGGGGCCGGATGCTCGACCCACGTTACCTGGGCATGGGCATGAAGCCATTGGTCGAGCAACTGTTCGCCAGGGTTGGTGAAGGTGAGGCGGCCGGTTGTCCCAACCCTTCGCAGAATCGTACCGATCTTCGCTTCAAGCAGGCACCCCAGCGTCAGTCGCAGTGTCGAGCCGGCGGCGTTCCCGCCGAAATGCGTGCGCAGGCGCTGATGGACATGAGATCGGCTCGGCGGCCGCCCATTGGTCGGCGGTTTCTTCGGGGATATTCCGCAGTAAAGCAATGTCCAGGCATCACGCCGGTGGCAATCGGTGGCGTCGATTCCGGCCGGGATTACATCGAAGTACCAGCCATAGAGCCCCGGCTTGCGCGGAGCTGCCGTCGCGACCTCATCAGCACGGTGAAGCCGCTCAGGGTTCAGGATCGCCCGCGCGATCGCATCGTCTTCGAACATCTTTGCCCAATTGGTCACGAATACCCTTCAAAGCTTCAGCTGATCACACGACAAGTTGTCGGAGGTCCGCGATGCGCTGTTCGATCTCCTCGTCGGAAACTTCGACCTGCAGCTTCTTCTGGACAAACTGCAGCCGGGCCTCGTTCTCGCGCACGACTTCGGCCCAAGTCTTAATCCAGAAACGAAAATTGTCGCCATGGAGGAAAAGGCCGTGGGGTCGGTCCTTCTGATAAATTCGGCTGTGAATCTCGGTTTCGAACTCGCTGGCGACAAGGACGAAGTTCCAGCTGGTATCGGTGTGAGTGAATTCTACCTCCTCGCGGATCGCGTTCACGTAGTCCTCGACTTGGTCCAATTCCTTGCGGCCGAGCTTGAGAAGTGGGCGCTTGAGCTCGATCAGCAGATATTCGCGCTTGCTCTCGTCGGAATGTGGCACTGATCGGCCGAGGAAACAGTCTACTCGCCCGCTGGTGCCGTCGAGCTTCTTGACTCGGCGTCCGCCCCTCCGTTTGGCGCCCAGATCCTCGGCGACCCGGTTCATTACCTTTGTGAGGCCGCTCTCGGCCATGGTAATGTGGAACCGTTCTCCGAAGAGCCAAGTATTGTCGCGGACCAACGCGTCGAGCTCCCCGCGCTCCTTAACCGTCCTCCGGAACTTCGGATCGAAGACCATCCCCTTTAGCACCTCGAGCGTCGTCACGCGGTCGGAAATGAGGCTCGAGGCGCCAATGATGTTGCCGAGCTGGGTCTTCTTGAGAAGCGCCGAGAACTCCGATTGCTTCGCCTTGCCAAGATTCACTACGGCCTGAAGAATTGTCGAGAGGTCGTCGGGATTGTGTTTGATCGCCTCCTTGAGGAGGGTCAGCGTCATGCGCTTGAGCGAGGTCTCCGCCCGCGAAAAATCGCGTGAGTGTGAATTGATGGCATAAGTTGCAATATCGAAGACCTGTCGCTCGCGCCGCTCGATCTCGTCGCGCGGCTCACCCTCGTAGGGATAGGCACCTTGGTCCTTCAGCTGCTGGATGACGCCGAGCGACTGCTCGCTCATTCGCGATCGAAAATAGTCGTTGAGCGCCTCGCGAATGTGACCGACAACTGCCAAAAAGGTCGGCTCGCCGAGATTGTCGAGTTCGAGCAGATTGTCGTCTGCGACCTCTTGGAAAAAGGCGCTGTAGGCGTAGGCCGAGAACTCGAAGCCCGGTGCAGTGACGTGGGCTGGCTGCGAGCCGAGAACGATGCCGTCCTCGCCGCCAAAATGGATCTGGCGCGTCTCGCTCGCCGATTTCCACTCGATGACTTTGACCTTGAGATCGTCGATCGTGCGGTCAGGCAGCTGCACCACCATCGGCGGAAGGTCCTGCCAGCGGTGGATGGTGATGTCGGGATCGACTTTGAAGCCGTTGAACCAAATCTCGGCGTTCGGATACTGCAGGACATATGGCGCGAACAGCGTGCTGAAGTGTCGGTAGGCGTCGGGCGTCGACAGCGCGTCGAACGTGTCCTTCAGCTGGGTGAGGAGCACAGTCGTACCTGTATGCTCCGCCGCCGGCGCCTCGGCTTCGACCACCTCGCAGCGCTCGAGCGACTTCGCGTGGATCTCTAGGGTTCGTGACGACAAGCCATGTTCGGACTGAGTTGTCGTGAACCATCGCGCCCGCTGGGCTAGCGAATAAAAACGTAGGCGGCCGCGGCCCTCCTTGCCATGGATGGCGCGGCCGAGCCCGGTACGGTGGCTGTCGCGTTTCCAGCTGTCGCCCAAGTTGCCGAAGTCGTGCTCGGCGCTCGACGCAGATATCCCCGAGCCGTCGTCGATGACGCGGATCGCGTCGAGACCATCGAGGTCATTGCGCTCCAGCGTCACCTCGATTTTGCTCGCGTCAGCGTCGAGCGCGTTCCAGACGAACTCTGCAATCGCGCGGATGGGGTCGCGGGTCGCCGCATCGCGTTCGAGAAAGTCCTGTTTCGCTCGGAGATTCAGTGTTGTCATGCGCGCGCGGGGCTCCCTCTGTCGCGACAATAGCCGAACGAACGTCACCTACAAAGCGAGAACGCAAAGTGAACACGACGGCCGTTAGCTACCCCACCGAAATTTCGTGCTAGCGTGTACCGCCCAGGACCAAATGTCGGTGATGTCGGACTGCTGACTCACTAAGATGGGGAGGAACGGCAGCTATAGCCGCAAGGCCCCCCAAAACCCGCCAGTCTCCAATCGGCCAAACTCATCCCAACCGACCTGATGCGTCGAGTGGGCGGTTTCGACAGTGAGCGATGAAGAGTTGGGGAAATGCGATCAGAACTGACCGACACATTCACGCCGAAAAATTGCTAAACCGATGGAACAAATCGGCAAGTTCGGTCGTCTTTCCTCATATCGGAACCCTTGCGGGTGCGCCGGGTATATGGCGGGGCGCTTTTTCCGCTATGAAAAATTGAAGCAATTGGCCTGTAATAATCGGGCCTATTTCCTGTGGTATTAAGTAATCTATATCGCATTTCAGGTAATAGTTTTTGCGATGAGCTGAAAATATCTACGATGAATCGTTAAATTCGCTTAGTGACTTGTTCATCATCTCAAGATAATTTTTTCTTAGAGGTGTTGTCTATGCCAAGCGAGAGAATGCATCCAACAGGGCGCGACAAAAGGTCGCGTAGTAAAATAAAACCTCAAGGTCATCTGCTTGCGCTCGAGCCGCGGATGATGTTCGACGGCGCAGCCGTTGTTACGGCTGCTGCGACGGTCGCGGCAACGGACGCACCCGATGCCCCGCAAGATACAAGTCGCGTTCCGGTGGACGTGCCCCACGGCCTTTCGCACAACCATTCAGCCCGGCAATGGCAAGATAGCGACGCACGTCAAGATGCGAGCGGCCCCGAGGAAAGCTATCGTCACGGGCCCGAGAGTTGGAGCGAGCGCGCCGTGCGCGCGTTTTCGGATGGTGATGTCGCCGAGGCGGCGGCAGCAATGCCGACCAACATCATCTTCATCGATACCGCTGTCGAAAACTACGCTGAACTGGTGAACGAGTGGTCGGGCAAGGGCGAGGTCGTCCTGATTGATTCTGGCCGCGATGGTATCGACCAGATGATGGCGGCGCTTGCCGGGCGATCGGGGCTGGATGCCATCCATATCGTGAGCCACGGGACTGAAAATCGCTTCATGCTGGGAACCACCAGCATCGACATCGGCGCTGTTCAGGGCGAGCTTGCAGAAGCATTTCGTGCGATCGGCACCAAGCTGAACGCCGATGGCGACATATTGATCTATGGCTGCAACGTCAGTGTCGATGATGCCGGCAAGAGCTTCATCGACACGATCGCTGCAAAAACCGGAGCGGATGTCGCAGCCTCGTCGGACCCGACGGGCGCGGCGGCGAAGGGTGGGGATTGGGTGCTGGAATCGCGCAGTGGCGAGGTCACCGCCTATGTGCTGACGTCCGAACGCTATAACGACCTGTTGCAGCTGACCAATCCCTCGTCGGCGTGGACGATCGCCGGGAACAGCGCGAGCACGACGATCGACGGCGTTACGGTGACGATGACATTCACGGGCACCAACGCCTTTACCGCCCTTACCAACGATACGCTGAACAATATCGCGGCCTTCGCCAACGGCGCGCAGGGCACGCAAGACATCGTCACAACTTTCAACAGCGCGGCTGCGGCGGGGGTCACCGGCACGATCACCATCACGTTCAGCGAAGCGGTGACCAATCCGATCATCAATATCGACCGGCTGGGCGGTGTGGCCGGTACGGGCCTGAGCAATAGTGCGACGCTGACATTGGCGACCGCCGGTGCCACGCTGACCAAGCTGTCGGGATCGGGCCATCTGGTCGTGGGTTCGACGAGCATCGTGCGCCAGCAACTCGTTGCCACGACAGGTGCAGAATCGAGCCTAACCAATAGCGCCGGTACCGCCGCGGGCAGCGTACTGGTCAACGGCACCTTCACATCGCTGACCTTCACCATCTCCGGCGCCGCCGCGGACGGGTTTGAACTCAGTGCGATCATCGACCGAGCGCCGACAGCCCAAAACGACAATTTCACGATCAACCGTGGCACCACCAGTCTGACCGGCAGCCTGTATGCCGACAATGGCAATGGCGCCGACAGCGATGTCCGCAACGACACGCTGACGATCACCCAGATCAACGGCGCCACCTATACTGTCGGATCTGCGATCGCGCTTGCGAATGGAACGCTGACAATCACGAACGCTACTACCGGTGCGTTCACCTTTGTGCCGAACGCCGGATCGTTCGGTACGCAGAGCTTTACCTATACCACGTCTGACGCGAATGGCGGCACCAGCACCGCGACGGTTCAAATTCTCGTCAACGACGTGCCGGTGCTCGATCTCAATTCTACGCCGTCTCTGACCAATAACGTCGCCAACGCCAATTTCACGACCGATCCCTTTGCGGCGGGCGGTGGCTGGACGCGCAGCGACGCCAATTCGACTTACGGCAGCGAGTCTATCCGGTGGACGATCGACGCGGCGGGCAACCGCGACGTGTCGCAAACGGTTACCGGCTTTGCCGGCCCCGGCTCGGGGCCCGGTGGCGGCACGCAGCTTGTGACATCGATTGCCTGGAACAATTCGAGCAATCTCGTCAATGGCGCGGGTCAAGCGGCGACGCTCGACATCGTCGTTGGCGGCATCACCTATGCCCGGATCACCACGGGCGGCCCATCGGGCGGGTTAGTCGGTACCGTCACATATCTGAACGGCGCATCGGGACCGAACACGACGATCGCCGGCAACCAGTCGAGCTCGACCACCGGCTTTAGCGACATCACGATCAACCTGCCGACCGGCATCGCAAACAGCGCCGCGTTGACCTATCGCTTCAACAGCAATGGCGGCGGCTCTGACTTCGCCATCGACAATGTCCGGCTCAATTCGCTGACCGATACGACCAGTGGGCGCGACTGGACCGCCAGCTACACCGAAAACGGCACGCCGGTATCGATCGCCGACACCGATGCGTCGATCACCGACGGCGACAATGCGAATATGCAGTCGGCGGCGATCGTGCTGACGAACGAGCAGGCGGGCGACCGTTTCCGCATAGGCGGAGTCGCGGGCACGATCCTGTCCAATGGATCGACCGGAACGATCAACGGCCTGACTTATACCGTCGTCGATACCGGCAGCACGATCACGATCCAGTTGACCGGCTCGGCGACCAAGGCGGTCTACGCCGACACGATCGAGTCGGTCTTTTTTGAATCGACGTCGGACAATCCGGGCAGCACGTCGCGCGTCATCAACGTCACCGTCAACGACGGCATTACCAATTCCAATACCGCGGTCACGACGATCAGCGTGACGCCGGTCAACGACGCACCGGTCAATAGCATGCCGGCGGCAGGCTATACGATCGCCGAGGATAGCGGTGTATTGGCGCTGACCGGCCTGTCGATTGCCGACATCGATGCGAACAGCGGCAGCTTGACCGTCACACTGTCGGTCCCGGTCGGAAGCGGTGTTCTGAACGCCACCGGCGCGGGCGGCGTCGGCGTCACGGGTTCGGGCACGAACAGCATCGTGCTGACGGGTACGCAGGCGAACATCAACGCCTTCCTCGCGGGCGCATCGCGTCCCACCTATACGCAGGTCGCCGATTTCAACGGCGCCGTCACGCTGACGATGACGACCAATGACGGCGGAAACAACGGTACGGGCGGAGCGCAGAGCGACACCGACAGCGTCACGATTTCGATCACCCCGGTTGCCGATATCGTGGCCGATGCGCCCAGCGTGAATGAGGACACCGTCCTGCTGATTTCGCCGTTGGCGAACGACAGTTTTGAAAGTGCAACGGCACAGATCACCGCGGTGGCGGGTATCGCCATCTTGCCCGGCGGATCGGTGGCGGTGCCCAATGGTACGGTCACGCTCAACGGCTCGAACCAGCTGACCTTCACGTCCGCGGCGAATTTCAATGGGACGTCAACTTTCAGCTATACCGTCACCTCGGGCGGGGTGACCGAAACGGCGAATATCGTCGTCACCGTGAACGCGGTGAATGATGCGCCATCGGGCACCGACGCAACGCTGACCGCCACCGAAGATACGCCCTATACTTTCGCTACGGCGAACTTCGGATTCAGCGATCCGGTCGAAGGCAATGCCTTTGCCGGGGTGGTGATCAGCACATTGCCTGCCAATGGCATACTTCGGCTGAACGGTGTCGCGGTCACCGCCGGCACATTCGTCACCGCAGCGCAGATTGCTGCCGGCCAGCTGACCTGGCAGGGCGCAGCGAACGCGAATGGCAACGGGCTTGGCAGCTTCACCTTCCAGGTCCGCGATAATGGCGGCACCGCGAACGGTGGGCAGGACACCGACCAGAGCCCCAATACGATCAACTTCAACGTCGCGGCGGTCAACGATGCGCCTTCCGGCACCGATGCAGTGCTGACGGCGATCGAAGACACGCCGTTCGCTTTTTCGGCAGCCAATTTCGGTTTCAGCGATCCGGTCGAGGGCAACGCTTTTGCCGGGGTGGTCATCACCACCGTGCCCGCGAACGGGACGATGTTGCTGAACGGCGTTCCGGTCACGGCCGGTACCTTCGTTACCGCGGCACAGCTCGCTGCCGGCCAGTTGACC
This sequence comes from Sphingopyxis sp. YR583, assembly GCF_900108295.1. Classification (NCBI taxonomy): domain Bacteria; kingdom Pseudomonadati; phylum Pseudomonadota; class Alphaproteobacteria; order Sphingomonadales; family Sphingopyxidaceae; genus Sphingopyxis; species Sphingopyxis sp. YR583. The sequence goes on from NZ_FNWK01000001.1 coordinate 2,216,952, forward strand.
TGGCAGGGTGCGGCGAACGCGAATGGCAGCGGCTTGGGCAGCTTTACCTTCCAAGTCCGCGACAATGGCGGGACGGCGAATGGCGGGATCGATACCGATCAATCGCCGAACACGATCAGCTTTAACGTCACCGCGGTCAACGACGCGCCCGCCGGTGCCGATGCGGTGCTGACCGCGATCGAAGATACGCCTTACGCCTTCACTGCGGCGAATTTTGGTTTTGCCGACGCCATCGATGGCAACGCCTTCGCCGGTGTGCTGATCACGACCTTGCCCGCGAATGGCACGCTTCGGCTGAACGGGGTTGCGGTCACCGCCGGCACATTCGTCACCGCAGCGCAGATCGCCGCCGGCCAGCTGACCTGGCAGGGTGCGGCGAACGCGAACGGCAACGGGCTGGGCAGCTTCACCTTCCAGGTCCGTGACAATGGCGGCACCTCGAATGGCGGGATCGACACCGACCAGAGCCCCAACACGATCAGTTTTAACGTCACGCCGGTCAACGATGCGCCGTCGGGCACCGACGCGGTGCTGACCGCGATTGAAGATGCGCCCTTCGCCTTCACCGCAGCGAACTTCGGGTTCAGCGATGCTGTCGAGGGCAATGCTTTCGCCGGTGTGGTCATCACCACCGTGCCTGCCAACGGCACGATGCTGCTGAACGGCGTTCCGGTGACTGCTGGAACCTTCGTCACCGCCGCGCAGATCGCGGCAGGCCAGCTGACCTGGCAGGGCGCGGCGAACGCGAACGGCAGCGGCTTGGGCAGCTTTACCTTCCAGGTCCGCGACAATGGCGGCACCGCCAATGGCGGGGTCGATACCGATCAAAGCCCCAACACGATCAGTTTCAACGTCACCCCGGTCAACGACCCACCGTCGGGCACCGACGCGGTGCTCAGCGCCACCGAAGACACGCCCTTTGTCTTTTCCGCAGGCAATTTCGGCTTCACCGATGCCATCGACGGCGATGTCTTTGCGGGCGTCGTCATCACCACTTTGCCGGCCAATGGCACCATGTTGCTGAACGGCGTTCCAGTGACCGCCGGAACCTTTGTTACGGCGGCGCAGCTCGCGGCGGGTCAGCTGGTCTGGCAGGGTGCGGCGAACGCGAATGGCAATGGGCTGGGCAGCTTTACCTTCCAGGTTCGTGACAACGGCGGCACCGCGAATGGCGGGGTCGATACCGATCAATCGCCCAACACCATCAGTTTCAACGTCGCGGCGGTTAACGACGCCCCGGTGCTCGACCTGAACGGCGCGGCAGCCGGCAATAATTACACGGCTGCCTATACCGAAGATGGCGCCGCGGTGGCGATTGCGGCGCCGACGGTCGGTGTCTCCGACGTCGACAGCGTCAATATGCAGTCGGCATCCATCGTCATTACCAACGGGTCGGCGGGCGATGTGCTGTCGATCGCGGGCGCGCTGCCCGCGGGTATTGTCGCGAGCTATAATCCGGCGACCTACACGCTGACGCTCAGTGGGGTGGCATCGTCCGCCAGCTATGCAGCGGCGGTGGCGCAGATCCGCTATGCGACGACGTCCGACACTCCGGCCACGACTGCGCGCACGATCAACGGCACCGTCACCGATTCCGCGGGGCTCAGCTCGGCGATCGCGACGACGACGATCAATGTGACGGCGTTCAACGATCCGATCGTCAACACGATCCGCAGCTATACGGTGGCCGAAGATGGCGCGCTGACATTGTCGGGCCTGTCGGTCAGCGACGCTGACGCTGGAAACGGAACGATTTCGGTCACATTGTCGGTCCCGGCGGGCACAGGGACGATCACCGCCGCGTCGGCTGGGGGTGTCACCATTGCCAATTCGGGCACCAACAGCATCGTACTGAGCGGCACGATCAGCGACATCAACGCCTATCTGGCGAATGCCGCGACACAGCCGGTTTTCCGTCAGGCGGTCGGCGATTTCAACGGTTCGATCCAGCTTGCCATGGTGTCGAACGACAATGGCAATACGGGTTCGGGCGGCGCGACGACCGACACGTCGACGATCACCATCACCGCAGTGGCCGACATCGTCGCCGACACCGCGACGGTCAACGAAGACAATGCGGTGACGATCTCTCCGCTGGCGAACGACAGTTTCGAAAATGCGGCGCCGCAGATTACGGCGGTTGGGGGGCAGGCGATCGCGCCAGGCGGGACGGTCAATGTGCCGAACGGTACTGTCACGCTCAACGCATCGAACCAGCTGATCTTCACGCCTGCTGCCAATTTCAACGGCACCTCGACCTTCAGCTATAGCGTCACATCGGGCGGGGTGGTCGAGACCGCCAATGTCGTCGTCACGGTCAATGCCGTCAACGACACGCCGACACTGACCGTGCCCGCCAATATCGCGACCAATGAAGATACGCCGGTGACGATCACCGGCATCAGTTTCGGCGATGTCGATGCGGGTAGCGGCGCGGTGCGCGTTACGCTGAGCGTGCTGGCCGGCGTGCTCAACTGGGCCGCGGTACCCGGCGTCGCGGTCAGCGGCAATGGCACGGGCACGGTCACGCTGACCGGCACGATCGCCGCGATCAACGCCGGCATGGCGTCGGCGCTGAGCTATACGCCAGCGGCGAACGCCAACGGCCCGGTCACGCTCACGACGACGATCAACGATCAGGGGAACAGCGGGATCGACCCCGGCACGTCGGGCGACGCGAACAGCGAACAGGCGACCGCAACCACGGTGATCGCGATCGCTCCGGTCAACGACGCGCCGGTTGCGGTCAACGACAGCTTTGCGACGACCGAAAATGCGCCGGTGACCTTTGCCGTGCTCGGCAACGACAGCGATATCGACTCGCCGACGCTGACGATTACCCAGATCAACGGCACCGCGATCGTTCCCGGCGGCAGCGTCGCGGTGACCGGCGGCAGCGTGCTACTCAACGCGAATGGCACGCTCACCTTTACCCCGACGACGGGATTCAGCGGCTCGCCGTCGTTCACCTATACGATTTCCGACGGATCCCTGACTGCGACCGCCACGGTGTTCGGCGAGGTCGGAGCGATCAACCATGCGCCCAGCGGCACCGACGCGACACTGACTCTGACCGAAGACGCGACCCATGTCTTTACCGTCGCCAATTTCGGCTTCAGCGACGTGCTCGACGGAAACAGCTTTACCGGTGTCCTGATCACCACGCTGCCCGCCAATGGTACGATGCTGCTGGGCGGCGCGCCGATCAGCCCGGGGACCTTCGTCACCGCGGCGCAGCTTGCCGCGGGCCTGCTCACTTTCACGCCCGCCGCGAACGATAACGGCACGGGCCTGGGCAGCTTCACCTTCCAGGTCCGCGATAACGGCGGCACCGCGAACGGCGGGGTCGACACCGACCAGAGCGCCAACCGGATCAATTTCAACGTCACCCCGGTGAACGACGCGCCCGCCGGCACCGATGCAGTGCTGAATGCGACCGAAGATACGCCGTTCGTGTTTACCGCAGGCAATTTCGGATTCAGCGACCCTGCCGATGGTAACGCCTTTGCCGGCCTTGTCATTTCGACCCTGCCAGCCAATGGCACGCTGACGTTGAATGGCGCGCCGGTCACGGCGGGAAGCTTCGTTACCGCGGCGCAGATTGCTACGGGCGGGCTTGTCTGGACCCCGGCCGCCGACGCGAATGGCAATGGATTGGGTAGCTTCACTTTCCAGGTCCGCGACAATGGCGGCACCGCGAATGGCGGGGTCGATACCGACCAGAGCCCGAACGCGATCAGCTTCAACGTCGCTGCGGTCAACGATGCGCCGGTGGCGGTCAACGACAGCTTTACAATTGCCGAAGATACGCCGGCGACGATCGATGTGCGTGCCAATGATATCGACGTCGATGCGGGCGCGGTGCTGACGGTGGCTGCGGTCAACGGCGCGGCGATCGTTGCGGGCGGGCCGGGTGTGGCGGTGACCGGCGGCACGGTGACGCTCGACGGCCAGGGGCGCCTCGTGTTTACGCCGACGGCTAATTATAACGGCCCGACCTCTTTCACTTATACCGTGCGCGATGAAAATGGCGCGACATCGACCGCGACGGTGACCGGAACGGTTACGCCCGTGGCCGATCCGGTTGTCAACACTGTCCCCGCGACGGTGACCGGGGCCGAAGATACGGTTATCCAGTTCAGCACCGCCAATGGGCAGATCGTCTCGGTCAGCGACCCCGACAATGGCACGCTGACGGTAACCTTGACCGGCACGAATGGGCTTTTGTCGCTGTCGACGGTGGCCGGGCTGACCTTTACCGGCGGCGACGGCACGCTCGATACGACGATGACGTTCAGCGGATCGGCCGCGGCGATCAATGCCGCGCTCGACGGCCTGCGGTTCCAGCCCAATCCAGATTATAACGGCCCGGCGCAGATCAGCATGACCACCAGCCGCGCGCCCGACGGCGCGGTCGATACCGACGTTATCGCGATTACCCTGACGCCGGTTGCCGATATCGTTGCCGACACCGTGACGACGACCGAGGACACGCCAATCAGCTTCAACGTGCTGACGGGATCGAATGGCGCGTCGCCCGACAATTTCGAGGATACAGGGCGCGTCGTCACCTCGGTGACCCAGCCGCCCGCCGGACAGGGCAGCGTGACCTTCGCCGCGAACGGGGCGATCATCTATACACCGCCCGCCGATTTCAACGGCACGACCAGTTTCACCTATACGGTCACAGCGGGCGGCGTGACCGAAACCGCAACGGTGACGGTCAATGTGACTGCGGTGAACGACGCCCCGACACTCGACCTCGACGGCGCGGCGGGCGGCACCGGCTATGCGACCAGCTATACCGAAAATGGCGCGGGCACCGCGATCATCGCGCCCGGCGGCATCGTCGCCGACATCGACAGCGCGGCGCTGACCAGCGCGACGGTAGTGATCGCCAACGGATCGGCGGGCGATATTTTGTCGATCGTCGGTGCGCTCCCGGCCGGGATTACCGCCAGTTATGATCCGTCGACCTTCACGCTGACCCTGTCGGGCGCGGCGGCGCCCGCGGCATACAAGGCCGCGCTCGATGCGGTGCGCTATGCCTCGACGTCGGATAGCCCCGCCTCTGCCGCGCGCACGATCGATGTCACCGTCAGCGACGGCGCGCTCAGTTCGGCGTCCGCGCGCGCGACGGTTACGATCATCCCGGTGAACGACGCACCGGCGGGCACCGATGCGGTGCTGAACGCCACCGAAGACACGCCCTTTGTGTTCACCGCCGGCAATTTCGGTTTCAGCGACGCGGCGGAGGGCGATGGCTTTGCCGGCGTCGTCATCACGACGCTGCCCGCGAATGGCGTCCTGACGCTGAACGGTGTCGCCGTCACCGCGAACAGCTTTGTCACCGCGGCGCAGATCGCGGCGGGACAGCTTGTCTGGACGCCCGCCGCAGATGCCAATGGTGCCGGGCTCGGCAGTTTCACGTTCCAGGTCCGCGACAATGGCGGCACGGCGAATGGCGGGATCGACACCGACCAGTCGCCCAACACAATCAGCTTCACCGTCGCCAACATCAATGATGCGCCGGTTTCCAGCGACCTGGCGGTGACGATTGTCGAAGACAATGTGCTGAACGGCACGCTGCCGGGCTACACCGACGCCGACGGCGATATCGCGACCTATCGCGCGGGTTCGACGACACCCGCGCATGGCATAGTGACGATCAATCCCGACGGCACCTACAGCTATACGCCTGCGGCCGATTTCAACGGCACGGACATCTTCTCCTTCATCGTCGACGACGGCAATGGCGGGACGGTCGAGCGGCAGGTGACGATCACCGTCACGCCGGTCAACGATGCCCCGGTGGTGACCAGCCCGATCCCTGACCGCACGCGGCCTGATGGCGCGAGCGTCAGTTTCGACACCTCGACCTTCTTTGCCGATCTGGCCGATGGCGACGCGTTGAGCTTCAGCGCGATGGGCCTGCCCGCCGGTCTGACAATCAATGCCGCGGGTCTGATCAGCGGGACGATCGACCCGGCGGCCAGCCAGGGCGGGGTAGGGGGCGTCTACACCGTCGTCGTCACGGCCAGCGACGGCAATGGTGGTACGGTCAGCGATACCTTCACCTTCACTGTAACCAACCCGGCGCCGGTGGCCGTAGACGACGCGGTGACCACCGCGGAGGACACCGCCGTCACCCTCAACCTGCTCGACGGGTCGGCCAGCGGCGGTACGCCCGACAGCGACACCGACGGGGATCCGCTGACCATTACCTCCGCTACCGCGAGCAATGGCACCGTGACGATTGGCGCGAATGGTGCGGTCACCTATACGCCCAACGCCAATTTCAACGGCACCGACACGATCGTTTATACGATTTCGGACGGCAATGGCGGCACCGCGCAGGCGGTGGTGACGGTGACGGTGACACCGGTCAACGACGCGCCTTCGACGACCCCGATCCCCGACCGGCTGCGGAATGACGGCGACACGGTTTCATTCAACGCCGCGACCTTCTTCAGCGACGTCGACGGCAATACGCTGACCTATTCGGCGACGGGTCTGCCGCCGGGGCTGAGCATCGATCCGGTGACCGGAGTGATATCCGGCACGATCACGGCCGGCGCTTCGGGCTCGACCGGTTCGACCGTCTATACCATCACCGTCACCGCGAACGACGGCAATGGCGGCCAGTCGTCGATCACCTATCGCAACACGGTGGTGAATATCGCGCCGAACGCCAATGACGACAGCGCGACGACCAATGAGGACACCTCGGTCGATATCGCAGTGCTCGCGAATGACGTCGATCCAGACGGCGATGCGACCTTCATCGTCCGCGTCAACAACCAGTCGCTGACCGTTGGCGGTCCCGCGGTCGACACCGCGAATGGCAGCGTCCAACTGGTCAACGTCGGCGGCGTGACGATGCTCCGTTTCACCCCCGATGCCGATTATAATGGCACCGAATCCTTCACTTACACGATCGACGACGGAAACAGCGGCATCAACACCGCGGTCGTCACGGTCAACGTCCTGCCGGTCAACGACGGTCCGATCTCGCAGCAGCCGATCCCCGATCGCGTCCGCGCCGATGGCCAGACCTTCGATTATGACATGGGCGATTTCTTCAGCGATCCCGATGGCGACACGCTCAACTTCGTCGTGACCGGCTTGCCGGTCGGGCTGACGATGAATCCCGCGACCGGCGTGATCTCCGGAACGATCGACAAAAATGCCAGCCAGGGCGGCCCGGCAGGGAACGGCATCTATACCGTCACGGTCACCGCCTATGACCGGCCCGGCGCGACGGGGCTTTCGCAGACGCGCAGCTTCACGCTCACAACCACCAACCCCGGGCCGACGGCAAACAATGACACGGTCACCACGGCCGAAGACACGCCGCTGGTCGTCAATGTGCTGGGCAACGACGTCGATCCCGACGGCGATCCGCTGACCGTGACCAGCGCATTGGCCGCGAACGGCTTGGTGACGATCAACGCCGACGGCACCTTGTCCTACACGCCCAATGCCGATTTCAACGGCACCGACACGATCATCTATACGATCGACGACGGCAATGGCGGAACGTCAAGCGCGACGGTGACCGTCACTGTCAGCGCGGTCAACGACGCGCCGACCGTGACGCCCATTCCCGCGATCACGACCAGCGACGACGCGGTCATCGATTTCGACGTGGGAAGCTATTTCAGCGACGTCGATGCCGGCACCGATCTCGACTTCTCATTCACCGGCACCTTGCCCCCCGGGCTCAGCTTCGACGCCGAAACCGGCCGGATCAGCGGCACGCTGACCAACGACGCCTCGGCGAATACGCCCTATGTCATGATCATCACCGCCGACGACGGCAATGGCGGGACGGTCCAGACGACGCTGACCTGGAATATCCAGAACCTGCCGCCGCAGGCCTTTGCCGACACGCTGCGCCTGTCCGAAGATGCAGGTCCGACTAGCGGCACCAATGTGCTCGACAATGATGTCGATCCCGATGGCGACGGTAAAGTCGTCGCAGCGATCAACGGCGATCCCGCGGGCGTTGGCCAGCCGGTGACCGGTTCGAACGGCGGGACGTTCATCGTCAACGCCGACGGAACCTATACCTTCGATCCCGGCTCGGACTTCGGCGATCTGCAGGTCGGTGAATCGCGCACGACGGTGATCACCTATTTGCTCGACGATACCGACGGCGGTTTCGACACCGGCTTTATCACCGTCACCGTCGACGGCACCAACGATGCGCCGGTCGCCGCGGTCATTCCCGATATTGCCGGCGCCGACAGCCAGTCGGTGACCGCCAACCCGATCGATGTGGCGAGCTTTTTCAGCGATGTAGAGGGCGACGCCCTGACGTTCAGCGCGACGGGCCTGCCGCCGGGGCTGTCGATGGATAGCGCCGGACGGATCACCGGTATCATTGCCGCCAATGCTTCGGTCAACGGCCCCTATACGGTCGTGGTCACGGCCAGCGACGGTCGCACGACGACGACGCAGAGCTTCGAATATAGCGTCGCCAATCCGGCGCCGACTGCGGTCAACGACCTCACGACGACGGTCGAGGACACCGCGATCGATATCGACGTGCTCGCAAACGACACCGATCCCGACGGCGACACCTTGGTCGTCGACCCGACGTTCCCGCCGATCGCCGCCAACGGCACGGTCACAATCAACCCAGACGGGACGCTGCATTATGTCCCGAACTCCGATTACAACGGCATCGACACGATCATCTATCGCCTCAGCGACGGGCAGGGCGGGTTCAGCACCGGGGTGGTCAACGTCAATGTCGGGGTCGTCAATGACGCGCCGGTCGGAACGCCGATCCCCAATACCGAACGCAACGACGGCGCGTCGGTGTCGATCAATGTGTCGGGTTATTTCTCCGACATCGACGGCGACACGCTCAGCTATACGGTCACCGGACTGCCGCAGGGGCTGACCCTCGACCCGGTGACCGGGGTCATCTCGGGCACGATCGTGTCGGGCGCCTCAGGGCCGACCGGACGGTCGGACTATAGCGTCCAGATCACCGCGAATGATGGCAATGGCGGCACCACGTCGGTCACCTTCACCCTGACCGCGGTCAATATCGCGCCGATTGCCAACGCCGACAGCGCGGTGACCAACGAAGACACGGCGGTCAACATCGCCGTGCTGGCCAACGACAGCGATCCCGACGGCGACGGCGTCGCGGTCATCCGCGTCAACAACGTCACCCTGACGCTCGGCGTGCCGGTGACAGTCACCGACGGAACGGTCACCCTCGTCGACGTCGGCGGGGTCCGGATGCTGCGCTTCGTGCCCAATCCCGATTTCAACGGCACCACGACGTTCAGCTATGCGATCGGCGACGGCAATGGCGGGTTCGACGATGCGGTGGTCAGCATCAACGTCGCCGCGACCAACGATACGCCCGTCGCCGCCAGCCCGGCGCCCGACCGCACCCAGCCCGACAGCGCCAGCGTCAGCTTCGATATTTCCTCCTACTTCAGCGACATCGACGGCGATGACCTCGATTACGACATCACCGGGCTTCCGCCGGGACTGACCTATGACGCCGAAACGGGGCTGGTCAGCGGCACGATCGCGGCCAATGCCAGCCAGGGCGGCGTCGGCGGAGTTTATAGCGTGACGATCGTTGCACGCGATCCGTTCGGGGCGACGGTCACGCAAAGCTTTGACTTCACGGTGACAAACCCACCCCCGGTCGCGGCAAACGATATCGTCTCGGTCGCCGAGGACGGCAGCGTCACCTTCGATCCGATCACCGGCGTAGGCACGGTCAGCGGCGCGGCCGGTGCCGATGTCGATCCCGATGGCGATACGCTGACGGTCGTCACCGTCGCGGGTGGTCAGCCGATCGCGCCGGGATCGCCCGTCAGCCTGCCGTCGGGCGTGCTGTCGATGAACCCCGACGGGACGCTGACCTTTGTTCCCATTGCCGATTTCAACGGCCCGGTGACGATCACCTATACCGTGTCGGATGGCAATGGCGGAACCGCACAGGCGGTGATCACGATCAATGTCGACCCCCGCAACGATACGCCGACCGTCGATCTGAACGGTGCCGGCGCCGGTGTGGACCGCGGCGTCGGTTTTGCCGAGGGCGATGCGCCCGTTTCGATCGTGACCGCAGACGGGTCGGCGTTCGATGTCGAGGACGAGATCGTCAGCCTCGATATCGCGCTCGCCGGTTTTGTCGATGCGGGGCAAGAGATCATCCACCTGAACGGGCGGATCGATTTCGTCGCCGGTACGCCGTCGACCGGAACGGTCACCTTTGGCGCCGCGACCTTCAGCTACAACTATGACGGCGCGGGTTTGCTCCATATCGAAAATGCGGCCGGGGCAGGGACGCCCATATCGCGCGACGATGTCACGGCGCTGATCCGCGCGCTGCAATATGAAAACCGCAGCGAGGATCCGACCGCCGGAGACCGCAGTCTGACTTTCACCGTGACCGATGCACAGGGTGCGACCTCGGCAGCGGCAGTTGCCACGATCGCGGTGACGCCGGTCAACGACGCGCCTACCTCGACGCCGATCGCGGCGCAGTCGGGCAGCGATGCCGCGGTGGTCAGTCTCGACGTCTCGGGCAATTTTGCCGACGCCGATGGCACGCTGACCTTCGCCGCGACCGGCCTGCCACCGGGGCTGGCGATCGATCCCGCGACGGGCGTTGTTTCCGGCATCATCGACCGGTCGGCGAGCGTTGGCGGACCCTATAATGTCACGGTCACCGCGACCGACGATGGCGGCGCCATAACGCAGCAGAGCTTTGCCTGGACCGTCGTCAATCCGGCCCCGACAGCGGTCGACGATGTGCTGACGGTTTCGGAAAATGCACTGGGCAGCGGTGATGTGACGCCCGGCACCGCGGGACAGGACAGCGATCCCGACGGCGATCCGCTGACCGTGAGCGCGGTCAATGGTGTGGCGGCAAATGTCGGCGCCGCGGTGGCTGGATCGGCTGGCGGCAACTTCACCATCGCCGCCGACGGCAGCTATGGTTTCGACCCCGGCACCGCATTCGACGATCTGGGCGCCGGTCAAACGCGCACGACATCGGTGACATACACCATCAGCGACGGGCAGGGCGGGACGAGCACCGCCACCGTGACGGTGACTGTGACCGGGACTAACGACGCGCCGGTCGCCGGCACCCTGCCGGCACAGGCGTCGAACGACGGCGCAACGGTCCAGATTCCTACAGCTGCGGCGTTCAGCGACAGCGATGGCAGCGATACTCTGGTCTTTACCGCGACCGGTCTGCCGCCGGGGCTGTCGATCGATCCAGTCACGGGCGAGATCGTCGGAACGTTGGCCAGCGGGGCAAGCCAGGCAGGCCCCTATGCGATCACCGTCATCGCCACCGACACCAGCGGTGTTTCGGCATCGGCGGGCTTTACCCTGTCGGTCGCCAATTTGCCGCCGGTGGCGGCCGACGATAGCGGCTCAACCGCCGAAGATACGCCCTTCTCGGGCTCGGTCGCGACGAACGACAGCGACACCGGCCCCGATAATGACCCGCTCAGCTATAGCGTCGTCGATCAGCCCGCGAACGGCACGCTGATCTTCTTCCCCGACGGGCGCTATACCTATACCCCCAACACCGATTTCAACGGCACCGACGCCTTCACCTATCGCGTCGATGACGGCAATGGCGGCACTGCGGTGGCGACCGTGACCCTGACGGTGACGCCGGTGAACGACGGCCCGGTGGCGGTGAACGACAATTTCGTCACCGCCGAGGACACGCCCGTCACCTTCGATGTGCGGGCGAACGATATCGACGACGACGGTCCGTCGCTGACGGTCACCGCCATCGACGGGACGGCGATTGCCGCGAACCAAAGCGTGTCGGTCGTGGGCGGTAGTGTGACGCTCAATCCCGACGGCACGCTGACCTTTACGCCGAACGCCAATTACAATGGTGCGCCGCAATTCACCTACACCGTGTCCGACGGTCAGCTGTCGAATACCGCGACGGTGCAGGGCGTCGTCACGCCGGTCAACGACGCGCCGGCCGCATCGGCGCCGCCGGCGACGACGGCCGAAGATACCCCCGTCAGCGGGCAGATTGTCGCATCGGACGTCGATGGCGATACGCTTGGCTATACCGTCACCACCGCACCGGCGAACGGCATCGTCACGGTCAACACGGACGGCAGCTACACCTACACGCCGAACGCCAATTTCAACGGCACCGACAGCTTTGCGGTGAGTGTCAGCGACGGCAATGGCGGGACGACATTGGTGACGATCCCGGTTACCGTGACTCCGGTCAACGACGCGCCCGTCGCGTCTTCGCCGCCCGAAACGGCGGTCGAAGATACGCCGGTGAGCGGCATCATCACCTCGTCTGACTCCGATGGCGATCCGCTAACCTTCGCGGTCACAACCGCACCCGCCAATGGCAGTGTCACGGTCAATCCGGACGGCAGCTACACCTACACACCCAACGCCAATTTCAACGGCAGCGACAGCTTCACTGTCACCGTCAGCGACGGCAATGGCGGGACGGCGCTGGTCACGATTCCGATCGCCGTGACGCCGGTCAACGACGCGCCAGTGGCCTCGGCTCCGCCCGCGACGACGGCCGAAGACACGCCGGTCAGCGGTCAGATCGCGGCGTCGGACGCCGATGGTGATCCGCTCACCTTCACCGTCGTCACGGCGCCGACCAATGGCGTGCTGATCGTGAATGCGGACGGTAGCTACACCTACACGCCCAACGCCGATTTCAACGGCAGCGACAGCTTCACGGTCAGCGTCAGCGACGGTAATGGTGGCACGGTGCTGGTAGCCATGCCGGTGACGGTGGTCTCGGTCAACGACGTGCCCAGCGCCTCGGCCCCGCCCGCAGCGACGACCGAAGATACGCCGGTCAGCGGCCAGATCGCGGCATTCGATGCCGACGGCGACCCGCTGACCTATGCGGTCACCACGGCGCCGGCGAATGGTAGTGTCACAGTCAATGCGAGCGGCGGCTATACCTATACGCCGAACGCCAATTTCAGCGGTAGCGACAGTTTCGTGGTCACGGTAAGCGACGGCAATGGCGGCACGACGCTGGTCACGATCCCGGTCACCGTTGCGTCCGTCAACGATGCGCCGACTGCCTCCGCACCTCCAGCCTCGACGCCCGAAGATACTCCGGTCAGCGGCCAGATCACCGCATCGGATCCCGATGGCGATCCGCTGAGCTATGCTGTCACGATTGCGCCGGCCCACGGCACGGTCGTCGTCGGCGCCGACGGCAGCTATACCTATACCCCCGACGCCAATTTCGATGGTGCCGACAGCTTCACGGTCACCGTCAGCGATGGCAATGGCGGCACGGTGCTGGTGACGATCCCGGTCACCGTCACCCCCGTCAACGATGCGCCCGTCGCCTCGGCCCTGCCGCCCACCACGGCGCAGAATACGCCGGTCAATGGTCAGATCATCGCATCGGATGCCGACGGCGATCCGCTGACCTATACCGTCACCACCGCGCCCGCCAACGGCACGATCACGATCAACCCGAACGGCAGCTATACCTATACGCCCAAGACCGGATTTGTCGGCAGCGACAGCTTCACGGTCACGGTCAGCGACGGCAATGGCGGTACCACCACGGTAGCGGTTCCGGTCACCATCGTGCTGGTCAACAATGCACCGGCCGGAAGCGCACCGCCCGTGACGACCGCCGAAGACACGCCGGTGAACGGCAAGATCACCGCCGCCGATCCCAATGGCGATCCGCTCGGATATGCCATCACGACCGCGCCCGCGAACGGCACGGCCGTTGTCAATCCGGACGGCAGCTATACCTATACCCCCAACGCCAATTTCAGCGGCAATGACAGCTTCATCGTCACGGTCAGCGACGGCAACGGCGGCACCCTGCAGGTGGCGGTTGCGATCACGGTATCGCCGGTAAACGATGCCCCCACGGCGTCGTCACCCCCAGCATCGACCAGCGAAGACACGCCCGTTTCGGGCCAGATTGCGGCATCCGATGTCGAGGGCGACCCGCTGAGTTACACCGTTAGCACCGCGCCCACCAACGGCAGCGTGACGATCAACGCGAACGGGACCTATACATACACACCGAACGCCAATTTCAGCGGCAGCGACAGCTTCACCGTGACGGTCAGCGACGGCAATGGCGGCACGGTGCTGGTGACGATCCCGGTGACCATCACGCCGGTAAATGATGCGCCGACAGCATCGGCGCCGCCGGCATCGGTGTCCGAAGACACGCCGTTCAGCGGCCAGATCACCGCGTCGGACCCCGATGGCGATCCACTGACCTATGCCGTGTCGATCCCGCCGACCCATGGGGTCCTGACGCTCAACCCCGACGGCAGCTACACCTATGCGCCCGACGCCAATTTTAACGGGAGCGACAGCTTCACCGTGACGGTCAGCGACGGAAATGGCGGCACCGTGCTGGTGACCGTCCCGATCACGGTTGCATCGGTCAACGACGTGCCGACGGCCTCTGCGCCGCCCGCGACGACCGCCGAAGATACACCGGTGAGCGGCCAGATCACCGCGTCGGATGGCGACGGCGATCCGCTCACCTATACCGTGAGCACAGCGCCCGCCAACGGCAGCGTCACGATCAATGCGAACGGCAGCTATACCTACACGCCGAACGCCAATTTCAACGGCAGCGACAGCTTTACCGTGACAGTCAGCGACGGCAATGGCGGCACAGTGCTGGTGACTGTCCCCGTCACCGTGACCCCTGTCAACGACGCGCCGACCGCTTCGGCTCCGCCCGCGAATGTGTTCGAAGGAACACCCTTTACCGGCCAGGTCGTCGGATCCGATGTTGATGGCGATACGCTGACTTATATCGTGGCCTTCCCGCCGACACAGGGCGTCGTGACCGTCAATCCCGATGGTAGCTATGTCTACACGCCGAAGCCCGGCTTTTTGGGAAGCGACAGCTTTTCGGTGCGGGTCAGCGACGGGCGCGGGGGATCGGTCCTCATCGTCGTACCGGTGACCGTGGGCCCGGCGAATACCGCCCCGACCGACGGGGATGAGAGCGTGACCGTGCCGCAGGACACGCCGGTTACCGTGCCGGTGCTGGACAATGCCGCCGATGCCGACGGCGATCCGTTGACGGTCATCGCCGCCAGCGCCTCGGTGGGCAGCGTTACGATCAACGCCGATGGTACGATCACATTCGTGCCCCCGCCCGGCTTCGCCGGGACGGCGGTCATCACCTACACCGTGTCCGACGGACGCGGCGGCGAAGTGGAGTCGCAGATCGTCGTGACCGTGGTCAATGCGGGCGTCGATGTGAACGCGCTGCTCGGCAGCGGCGTGGGTAACGATCTGGAGCGGGTCGAGGTCGTCCGTCCGTCCGACGAAGCCGAATTCCGCGCGCGGCCCATCATCCTTGATGCGGTCAACGGCGTGCGGTCGCTCAACGGGACGCCCCTTCTCGACACAAGGGCTCCGGTGCTCGCCGCGGTGAACGGCATCGATGCGCTGAACGGCACCCGGTCGCTGACCGATACGGCCCACCCGATCAACAGCGTGGTGCGCTACCTCGATCGCTTCACGATCATGAAGTCCGATATCGACCGGATGTTCGAAAACCGTTTCGATGCGACCGACATCCAGCGTCCCGAAGGCTTCTCTGTCCGGACGCTGACCACAGACGATCATCAGATGGTGCTGGAATCGATCGTCCGCAGCCATGTGATCTATCTCGAGCTGCGTGACGAGGCGGGAGGCGGCACACCGCCGATCACCGAATATCAGCTACGCACCCGCGACGGAAAACCGCTTCCCGACTGGATCAGCTTCGACGCGCGCGGGCTGGCGATCATCGAGCGTCCTGCCGACGCCGACGAATTGCGACTGGTGGCAATCGGCATTCGTGCCGACGGACATCGCATTGAAATACCGGTGCTCATCCAGGGCGCAACGGGGGAAATCCAGCTCGATGCCCCGGTCGCCAAGCGCGAGATCGGCGCTGCCGCTCCGCTGGGGGATATCATGGCGAAAGCCAGCACTTCCAGTTTGTCAGAAACCGAAAAACTCTTGTCGGCCTTTGGGGGGTAGGATTGGCATCGGCTATTTTCGGAAGTTTCGTCTTCGTTCGTCTTTCAACGGGGTTTAACGATGAAGAATGTCTTGTTCATTGCCAGCGTGTCGATGGCGGCACTGCTCACGGGGTGCACCGTCACCCCGAAACCGCTGACGGCCAGCGAGATCGCGACCACCGCAGATCGCAACATCCAGGCCGTCGACGCCAACCAGGAACCGGTTTCGGGTCCGATCGACCTGTATGAAGCGATGGCCCGCGCACTCAAATACAACCTCGATTACAAGGTCGAGATGGCGCAGGAGGCGCTGAAGGGTCGCGAGCTCGATTCCGCGCGCTTCGACATGCTGCCGCAGCTCGTCGCGAGTTCGGGCTACGCCGGCCGCAGCAATTATTCGGGCGCCAGTTCGCTGTCGCTGCTGTCGGGCCGCCAGTCGCTGGAACCGTCGACCTCGTCCGAAAAGAATGTTTTCACCGCCGACCTAGGGCTGAGCTGGGACGTGCTCGACTTTGGCCTTTCCTATGTTCGCGCACAGCAAAAGGCAGACGAGGTTCTCATCTCGATGGAGGCGCGGCGCAAGGTCGCGAACCGGATCATCGAGGATGTCCGCACCTCTTATTGGCGCGCGGTCAGCGCCGAACGGTTGCTGACTAAGCTCGGCGAGTTGGAAACGTCGGTGACGACCACGCTGGGCAATTCGGAGCGGCTGGCCGAGCGGCGGCTGTCGGCGCCTTTGACCGCGCTGACCTATCAGCGCGAGCTGGTCGATATCCAGATCCAGATCCGCCAGCTGCAACGTGAACTGGTGATCGCAAAGGCGCAGCTGGCAGCGCTGATGAACCTGAAACCGGGAACGCCATTCACGCTGGTCCTGCCCGACCGTGCGGAAAAGCTGCCGGACATCAAGCTCAGCGGCGAGGACATGATGATGACCGCGCTGCGCAATCGCTCCGAACTGCGCGAGGTCAGCTATCGCCAGCGCATCACGGCGAAGGAGCTGGACGCGGTGCTGCTCCGCGCGCTTCCGAATTTCAAGGCGGTGCTGGGGGTCAATTATGACTCGAACGATTTCCTTTATAACAACGACTGGTTGAACGTCGGCGCGCGCGCGAGCTGGAACGTGCTGAACCTGTTCAAGGTGCCGGCGCAAAAAAAGGCCGTGCAGGCACAGCAGGACCTGTTGCAACAGCGCGAAATGGCGCTGACGATGGCAGTGATCACCCAAGTCAATGTGTCGCGCGCACGCTTTGGCCATCTGTCCGAAGAGCTGGGGTCCGCCGACCATCAATATCGGGTGCAGGAAAAGATCATGTACCAGATCCGATCTGGCTTCAAAGCGGGCGCGATCAGCCAGCAGACGCTGCTGCGCGAAGAAATGAATACCCTCGTGAGCGAGGTGAAATATGATATAGCCTATGCGGCGGCCCAGAACGCTTACGCCAATCTTTTCGGGTCGATGGGCATCGATGATTTCGGCCCCGACATCAGCGGCACGGAGGATGTCGCGGCACTTTCCTCATCACTCAAACGACTCTGGCAGGACCGCGAAACCGCGCTCAAGCTCGACTGAAAGGAGTGACATCATGACCGAAGATCGAGATTATCAGGCTCCCGCGACAAGCGGAAAGCGCCGGAACTATTATATCGCCGGTGCCGCCATATTGCTCGTCGGTGTATTCGCCGTGTCGCAAAGCGGCGCCTTCGACCGCAAGGTGCAATGGTCCGACGACGGCCGCGTCGCCAAGGCGCCAGCCGCGCAGGCGGCCGCTGCGCCGGCCGCGGTCGCCAAGGTGGCGGAGCCGGTCGGCGAGGTTCGCGGCATCGTCAAGGCGAAGAACGAAGCGGTCATCGCCTCGCGTATTACCGCGCGGATCACGTCGATGCCCTATGGCGAGGGCAAATCCTTTGGCAAAGGCGCGCTGCTCGCCAGTTTCGACTGTTCGCAGACGAAAGCGCAGCTCAACGCAGCAAATGCCGCCGCCGCTGCATATCGCAAAACCTATGAAACCAACGCCGAACTCGACCAATATGAGGCGGTTGGCAAGAATGAGGTCGCGGTGTCGCAGGCCAATATGAACAAGGCGGTCGCCGAGGCCGCCGCGGTGTCGGCGCAGTTGACCGATTGCGCGGTCTATGCGCCCTTTGCGGGCACGGTGGTCGAGGAAATCGCGCATGCCCGTGAAGTCGCCGCCAGCGGCCAGCCGCTGCTCAAGATCCAGAGCGGCGGCAATCTGGAAATCGAACTGATAGTCCCCAGCCGCTGGCTGACTTGGTTGAAGCCGGGCGCCGCGTTCCGGTTCAAGATCGACGAAACGGGTCAGGAAGCCGCCGGCGTCGTGACGCGCTTCGGTGCGTCGGTCGATGCGGTCAGCAAGACGATAAGGGTCACCGCCGATATCACCGAACAATCAGGCCTGGTGCTGCCGGGCATGAGCGGGTCGGCGTTGTTCCCTCAGGCGGAAAACGCGGCGGCCACTGCTCCACTAAAAGCCCCGGTGGCCGATGCAAAATCATCCTGAATTTCAGGCTCCGCCGCAAATTCATCGGGCGATCCCGCCCGATCAGGGCAGCCTTGCGGCGTTGTTGCAGTTTGAGGGCGAACTGCGCCGTTGGCCGACGGTGCCCGAACTCGTGTATCACATCGCCAATGAAACGCGGCGGATCATCGCTTATGACCAGATGTTCGTCCTGCGCCACGCCCGGATCGGCGAGGGATTTCAGGTTATCGCGGCGTCGAGCCTGGCGACGATCGATCGCAACGCGCCGCTGATCCAGGCGGTCGAGAAGACGATCGCAGCGCTGGCGGCCGACGCAACGATCGACCAGCCGCGTGCCTTCGCTTCCAATATATTGCATCAGGATGCGGCGCTCGCCGACTATCCCTTTGGTGCATGGTATTGGCAGCCCCTGCATGATGCCAATGGCGCGGCCTTTGCTGGGCTCATCGTCGCGCGTGCGACGCCGATGCGCGAAGGGGAGGCAATCCGGCTCGATCGGCTCGGCGAAACCGCGGGTCATGCCTGGCGCGCGCTGGCAGGCGGAGTTCCCGTGCGCCGCGTCCGCAAATTCGGCCCACGCGAACGCAAGGGGCTCGTCGTGTTGCTGACCGGGATCGCTCTGTTTCCGGTGCAGATGACGGCGCTGGCGCCGGTCGAGGTCGTGTCGGCACGTCCTTTCGTTGTCGCCGCGCCGTTTTCGGGGGTGATCAAGAGCATCGACGTTGCGCCCAATGCGGCGGTCAAGGCCGGGCAGCCCGTGCTGACGCTCGACGACACCAAGGTGCGCAACGAGCTGGAGCAGGCGGCCGAAAAGCTGCAGGTCGCGCGCGCACGGGTTGAGCGGTCGACCAGCGCCGCCTTCGAACCCGACGACGAAACCCGCGACATAACCATCATGCGCGCCGAATATGACGTGGCAGAGGCCGATTACGCCTATGCACGCGACATGCTGTCGCGCTCGCATATCGTCGCGCCGCGCGCGGGCGTTGCGCTATATAGCGACCGCCGCGATTGGGAGGGGCGCGCCGTCAACGTCGGCGACCCGATCCTCCAGATTGTGAACCCTGAGGATATCGAACTGCGCATCGATTTGCCGACCAAAGAACAGATGGAACTCGCGCCCGGCAACCAAGTCAAGGCATGGCTCGATGCCCAGCCCTTGTGGTCGATCGACGCGCGACTGGAGAATGTCAGCTATCAGTCGCGCCAGACGGCGAGCGGCGTGCTGGCCTTTACCGTGACTGCCAAGCCGATCGGTGCCAAGCCGCGGATTGGGTCGCGTGGGACGGCCAAGGTCTATGGCCGCTGGGCGCCGCTCAGCTATGTCCTGTTAAGGCGGCCGATCTCCAGTCTGCGTCAATATCTGGGCCTATGACTGCGGTCGCCGCCGTCGTTCCTCCCTCAGAGGTGTCGATCCCGCCGCTGCGGCAGGAATTACGGATCGAACCCGGCGCACCGCTGGTCAACGGCGCGCCCAGCTGGACGTTGTTTGACCCGATCAAGCACGCCTTTTTCCAACTCGGGCGGATCGAGTTCCGGATATTCTCGGCGTGGGCGAACGGTGCGCTCGACGACATTCGCGACCGGCTGGCGGACGACGGGCTGGATGCCGAGGAAGCGGGTGAAGCGGTCGGCCGCGTCGTCGAATTTTCGCTGGCGAACAATCTGACCGTGCTGCCAATGCGTGACACGGTCGCTAGCTTTAACAGCGCGCGCAATGCCCAGCGCAAGGCGTGGTGGAAGTGGATGATGGACAATTATCTGTTCTTCCGCCTCCCGCTCGTCCGCCCCGCCGCCTTCCTCGAACGCACATTGCCGCGCGTCGCGCCCATCTGGTCGCCGCTGATACTGTGGAGCTTTGCCATTCTGGCGGCCGCCGGACTGATCCTAGTGTCACGGCAATGGGACGCTTTCATGGCGTCGTTCCTCTTTTTCTTCAGCTGGCAGGGGCTGATCGCCTATGGCATCGGCCTGTCGGCGGTGAAGGTCATTCATGAACTTGGCCACGCCTATACCGCGACACGTTTCGGATGCCGCGTGCCGACGATGGGCGTCAGTTTTCTCGTCATGATGCCAGTGCTCTACACGGATACTACCGCCGCCTGGCGGCTGACATCGCGGCGGCAGCGGTTGATGATCGATTGCGCAGGCGTCGCGGCGGAACTGATGGTCGCCAGCGTTGCGACGATGCTGTGGGTAATGTTGCCGGACGGCAGCCTGCGCAGCATCGCGTTCATTACCGCGACGAGCAGTTGGGTGATGAGCCTTGGCATCAACCTCAACCCTTTCATGCGCTTCGACGGCTATTATATCCTGTCCGACATGCTGGGCGTCCCCAATCTCCAGCCCCGCGCGTTTGCGCTCGGGCGCTGGCGGATGCGCGAATTGCTGTTCGGGCTGGGCGAACCGGTGCCGGAGGAAATGCCCGACACGCTCCGCCGGACGCTCATCGTCTATGCCTGGGCAACATGGCTGTACCGGCTGGTGCTGTTCATCGGCATCGCGTTGCTCGTCTATCACATTTTCTTCAAACTGCTGGGGATCATATTGTTCGTCGTCGAAATGGGGGTGTTTGTGATGCGTCCTGTGATGGCCGAGCTGAAACAATGGAGCGAACGCCGCGATGCGATCCTGGCGTCGCGACGCGGACGGATCATCATTGTTGGAACGGCGATCCTGCTTTTACTCACATTGTTGCCGCTCGACCGGCATGTG
Source organism: Sphingopyxis sp. YR583 (assembly GCF_900108295.1). Classification (NCBI taxonomy): domain Bacteria; kingdom Pseudomonadati; phylum Pseudomonadota; class Alphaproteobacteria; order Sphingomonadales; family Sphingopyxidaceae; genus Sphingopyxis; species Sphingopyxis sp. YR583. Next base: position 2,238,193 of record NZ_FNWK01000001.1, read on the forward strand.
ACCGCGCCGGCGGTGCTGTCGCCGATCGGTGCCGCGCCGGTGGTGGCGGGCGATCCGGCGCGGGTCGAGCGCGTGCTCGTGCGGAACGGCGACGGGGTCAAAGCCGGCACGGTGCTGGTCGAACTCAGCGCCCCCGACCTGATCAGCGCTGCAGCGCAAAGCCGCGTCCGCATCGCGCAGTTGCAGGCACAGCTCGATCGCGGCGGCGCCGATGAAAAGGACCTGTCCGACCGCGCGGTGATCGAACGCCAGCTGGCGACAGAAACCAATGCGCTGCGCGGGCTGGAACGCCGCCAGACGCGGCTGGTCCTGCGCGCGCCCTTCGCGGGCGAGGTGGCCGATCTGGAAGCCGATATCCATCCGGGGCGCTGGTTGGGCGGGGCGGAGACGATCGCGCGGATCGTCACACCGGACAGCTATGACGTGCAGGCCTTTATCGCCGAGGACGATGTCGGCCGCGTCGCGGACGGCGCGCTCGCGCGTTTCGTTCCGAACGACCCGCTGATGGCCTCGCGCCCCGCCAAACTCCTCGAGCGGTCGGCCAGCGCGGTGCAGTGGATGGACCAGCCGATCCTGGCGTCCACGCAGGGCGGACCGATTGCGGTCGACGAGGACCCGTCCAAGGCGCTGAAACCGCACGAAGCGCTGTACCGCATCCGCCTGATCGCCGCGCGAGGCGCGGGACCGATGCAACCGATCGCGGGCGAGGTGCGGATCGAGGCCGAGGGCCAGAGCTTGGCCGGCCGGTTCTTCGGCTACATCGCGCGCATCTTGCGGTCCGAAGCGTCGCTTACGGGCTAGGCCCAGGACTCCCGAGCCTAGCTTTTCCTCACATGCTCCCGGAGGCGTCAGGCTGTTGGCGGATACCAGTGCACTCCCCCAAAGACCGTATTGTACGCGGTGCTGAAAACGTCGGCTTTCGCAAATGCAAATCCAAGAGCCGACGGTCTGAAATCGGCCAATCGGCTTGACCCACGCGTTTCCCTTTTTGGCCATTTTGGCCGCAGGAGAACGATCATGGGTAGGTCAGAATTCGACTATTTGCCTCCACGACCGGCGTGGAATGCCGGTCGAAAGGTTGGTGCAAAGCGGCCGTTAAAACCACGGCAGATATGGGCAATTCGCTTTCACTTGGATCGAGAGCATCGGCTTCGAGACAGGGCGCTTTTCGATCTTGCGATCGACAGCAAACTGAGAGGCTGCGATCTGGTGAAGATAAAGATCGGCGACCTCGTCGCCGGCGGTGAGTTGAGAACGCGAGCGATGGTGATCCAGCAGAAGACCAATCGACCCGTTCAGTTCGAAATCATGTCGGATGCTCGCGGGAGTCTCCTCGCTTGGCTCGAACGTCGCGGCGGATCGATAGAGGACTACGCGTTCCCGAGCCGCATCGATCACTCAGCGCATATGAGCACGCGACAATATGCGCGTCTCGTCGACGAATGGGTCACCGCGGTCGGACTCCGAAGTGAAGACTACGGGACGCATTCGTTGCGCAGAACAAAGGCGTCGATCATTTACAAGGCGACCGGGAATTTGCGTGCAGTACAGATTCTGCTCGGTCATACAAAGATTGAAAATACGGTGCGATACCTTGGCGTCGATGTTGAAGATGCGTTGACCTTGGCGGAAGGCATCGAAGTCTAACCAAAATCGCGGCATCCTAGAGAGCGAGCGTTCTAGCTCGTGGCGGAACGTCCGCTCTCTCTGTTTGCCCCCCGAAAGCCGACCGTCTCCAAACGGCCATCAGCGCTCGGCGAACAGCTCGGGATTCTTGAATCCCTTCGCAAGATGATCGATCCACGCGCGGACGAGCGGCGGCAGGCCGGTGCGCGTGGTGAAGACGAGGTGGACGATGCCGTCCTCGCTGCGCCATTCGGGCAACACATGGACGAGCGTGCCCGCGCGCAGTTCGGCGGCGCAGGCGTGGTCGGGCAGCATCGCGATGCCGAGCCCCGCGAGCGCGGCCGCGCGGATTGCGGTGAAGTCACCGCAGCTGAGGCGCGGGGTGTGGCGGATATTCTCGATCGCGCCCTCGGGCCCTTCGAGCCGCCAGGTGACTTCGCCGTCCTCGCCCGACGAGCTGAGCGTGGGCAGGTTCCCCAGCACTTCGATTCCGCGTCCGGCGATGCGGTTCGCGAGCGCGGGACTGGCGATCAGGATGCGGCGGCTGTGCGCCAGCGTACGCATCGTCAGCGCGGCGTCGCTGTCGAGCTTGACGCGAACGCGCAGCGCGACGTCGATCCGCTCGGCGATGATGTCGACCGGGCGGTCGGCGGCAACGATCCGGACGTGCCCCTTCGGATAGAGCGCGAGGAAATCGGGGAGGAGGTCGGCGACGATCGATACCAGCCCGGTCGGGCACGACATGCGGACGGTGCCGCGCGGTTCGGACAGGCTCGCCTCGACCAGCGCCTCGGCGCGCTCGGCAGCGGCGACTGCGAGTTGGGCCTGCGCGTGGAAGGCGAGGCCGATGTCGGTGACTCGAAAGCGTCGCGACGAGCGTTCGATCAGGCGCGCGCCCAACCGCTCTTCGAGTGCGGCGATGCGGCGGCTGAGCTTCGACTTGGGAAGGCGCAGCGCACGGCCCGCGGGAGCGAAGCCGCCGTTTGTCACCACCGCGTCGAAATAGCGCAGATCGTTGAGGTCCTGCATAGAATCGTTCTATCAATGGAACGATAAGTGTCAATATTGCCGACTACAGCGATCAGCGTTGCGAATTTATCTCATTCTCATCGGACGGCGAACGGTTCGCCGCCCACGAAAAGGAGAATGACAATGACCTATGACCTCAACAATAAAGTCGCCGTCGTCACCGGTGGGAACAGTGGTATCGGCCTCGGTATCGCGCAGGAACTGGCCGAACAGGGCGCCAAGGTGTTCGTGACCGGCCGCCGTCAAGAAGAGCTCGACGCCGCGGTCAAGGCGATCGGCCATGGCGCCATTGGCGTCCAGGGCGACGTCACCCGCTTCGAAGACCTCGACCGCCTCTATGACGTCGTCCAGCAGCATGGCGCGCCGATCGACATCCTCGTCGCCAACGCCGGCGGTGGCGCGTTCCAGCCGCTCGGCGAAATCACCGAGGAAGAGTTCGACCGCACCTTTGGCCTGAATGTGAAGGCGACGCTGTTCACGGTGCAGAAGGCGCTGGCGCTGCTCCGTGACGGGGCGTCGATCATCCTCACCGGCTCGACGAGTGCGATCAAGGCGCTGCCTGCGTTCAGTGTCTATGGCGCGACGAAAGCGGCGATCCGCAACTTCGCGCGCCACTGGATCCTCGACCTCAAGGATCGCAAGATCCGCGTCAATGTGATCGCACCCGGCGCGACCGAAACGCCCGGACTCAAGGGTCTGACTGCGACGGAAGAAGAATGGAAAAGCCTCGAAGGCGGTCTCGCCGCGGGCGTCCCGCTCGGGCGCCTCGCCGATCCGCGCGAAATCGGGAAGGTTGCGGTGTTCCTCGCATCGGATGCCTCGAGCTACGTCAACGGCGCCGAATTGTTCGTCGACGGGGGCTTCGCGCAAATCTGATCCAGGGCGCGTTGTCGCGGCCCCGTCGTCCTCTGGGACGGCGGGGCTCTTGCGTTTCGCCGCTCGCAGCGGCTGCATCTCCTTCGGCCAGCCGCGCGATATCTCGCGCAAAAATCATTCTCGGGCGGCCGTTCATCCGTGGTTTGGTTATTCAACTATATTTACGGTCCAGGATAGAAGGAGACGCGCCATGAAGAAATATATTGCCGCCGCGGTCCTTGCCGCGCTCGCCGTACCCGCTGGTCCGGCGCTCGCCGACCCGCCGCCGTGGGCGCCCGCGCACGGCAAGCGCGCCAAGGATCGCGGCCTCTACGACGGAAATGGGCGCTACTATGAGCCCAGGCGGCTTTCGCACGGCGATCGCATCTGGCGGAGCAAGGATGGCCGTTACCATTGCCGCCGCGAGAATGGCACGACCGGGCTCATCATCGGCGCTGCCGTCGGGGCGCTCGTCGGGCGCGAACTCGATGGCGGCCGCGACCGCACGGTCGGGACGATCATCGGCGCGGCAGGCGGCGGTCTGCTCGGACGGGCAATCGATCGCGGCGAACTCAAATGCCGTTGAACTGAAAGGACGGCGCGAGAGGGACCAGTCTGCTCGCGCCGTCCTCATGCCACCGTGCGCTGTGGGGGAGCGCCCGGTGAGAAATGTCTATCCTGAAGTCCGCTCTGGCCCGCGTCGCGCCTTCGTCACACGAAGGCCAGGTATCCCCGCGCGTCGGATGGTCCGGCGCCAAGCCTCCAATTCCTCGCCGCTGAGGCGATACCGTTTGCAGGCCTCATCGAGCCCGATCAGTCCGCCATCGATCGCGGCAAGCAGCTCCGCCTTGCGGCGCGCAACCCAATAGGCAGCCGTCGGTGACGGCAGATCGTCCATCGTGAGCGGCCCGACCGGACCTGCGACCGAAGTCGGCCGCGTCGTAAATTCGAGCACTGCGAACACTCCATTCGCGCGGTCGTTGCCGCTTCTGTGCCCCCCACTGCGAAAATGCGGTTTTGAGGTTAACAAAAACTTACCAAATAGCCGTTTGTGCGACGAACGGCTCGCCGCTCTCTCGCCGGCATAATGCGCAACTAATAGGATAGAGGCGGGACGACAGCGGTCATTCCGTTCGCGATTGCCTTATTGCGGGATCGGGCGAAATGCGGCAGCGTCATCACCTTCAACTGGGGGGGAATATATGCGAACAGCATTCATCGCGCTGGCGTTGGCGACCGTGCCTGCGCAGGCTCAAACCATACCGGACCTGCCGGCCAATTCGGTCAAGGCGATCGATGGCGACTGGTACGCCGTCGACCACAAGATCAAGCTGTCTGTCGCGAACGGCGTTGTGACGATCGTCGAGAATGAGACCGCCGATCCCTATCTCAAGAAGATTTCGGCGCCCGCGGGCACCGTCATTGCGCGGATCACCGGCGTGGAATCGACAGGGCCCAAGTCGGCGCGCTTCGTCGGGCAATGCCTCGAACTCATCGACACGGTGCGTTCGGATACCATGGCCTGCCCAAGCCATGCCTTCGTGCAGTCGGCTGCCTACGGGGGCAAGCCCGGCTTGAAGATCAACTTCTGGACCGCCGCTTTCCTGCGGAAGGACAATATCCCGGAGTATCAGTGGCAATATCGGAAATAATCGGCGGGTGAGCCGGGCGAACATCGCCGCCTGGCTCATCCAATGAAGCTCCGATCGATCCGGTTATAGAATCCGTGCGACCGACGGTTGGTCGCGGTCACGTCAGTCGCTGATGTCTCCGATCAGCGAAAAGGGCGCCCAGGCGCTCGGGTGCGACCAGCTCCTAAGATAGGGGTCGTCGCGTGTGTCATTGCGAATTTCGCGCTCTACCTGCTGCAGGGCTTCGGCGCGCGACAGTTTCGAATCCGCGCGTAAGATCTCGAACAGGCGGACGGTGAGGACGGCCGCGACATCGTCGCGGACCGGCCAGTGCGATGCGAGCAGGCTTTCCGCGCCCGCGAAGAAGAAGGCGCGTGCGAGGCCGGAAAGGCCGGGCGCCCCGGCACGGCCGTCGCCGGCTGCTGTATTGCAGGCGGACAGGATGACCCACCCCGCGCCGATGCGGAGTGCCGCCACTTCGCTCGCGGTCAGCAAGCCATCGTCGGCGGGGCTGGCAGCTGCGGGCGGCGTAAAGACGAGACCCGGTTCGCCGAGGTCGGCGATCTCGCCCGCGACAAGTCCGTGCGTCGCGAGGAACAATATCGACGATGAAGAAAGGTCGGCTGCCTTCAGCTTCGCTTCCGTCGCTTCGCCTGCCAGGAAAAGCTTCGTATTCCCGGCGCCGACGAGCCCCTCCATCGCTTTCAACTCTTTCTCCGTCCCGGGAAGCCGGGCAAGCCGGCGGAGGGCCGAGGGATCTGCAAGTTCGGTCTCGCCGCTCGCCGCACGCCAGATATTGCTGGCAAGCGGCGTGCCGCCGCCGCGTGCCGTCCGGTTCCGGCCTTCGACGCCGCGCGTCGCGGCATTGCCCTCGAGCAAGGGGTCTCCGAAGCCTATCATGCTGCTTCCTGTGGGGATGTTTGCGCCCGCAACCGCGCGGAGAAGCTGAAGCGACTGGAGCGACGGCAGCTGGACGATCGCCGCCTTGTCGGCGAACCAGGATGTCGCCCGTAACGCTGCAGGGTCGCCGTCGGTGCCTGTCGGCTTTTCGGTCACGAGGATGCCGAGAGGCAGCGAGGAGATCGATCCTGCCGCAGAGGTGAAAAGGTGCCGCTTGCCCGCCAGCGCTCCACTGACGGGCGCAACCAGCTCCTCGTAGAGACGGTACGCCGTGCCGCGATCGAACGGAAAGTCGCCTTCGCCTTCGGCGGACCAGCGCTCGTCTTCTTCTGGCGTCACATCGATGTTCGCGCCGACATCCCAGAGCAGACGGCGTACATGCCTCGTGAGTTCGGCTTCGGTCATGGCAGATCGATGCCACTCGACGCCACCGCGCGTCACGACAAGACTGTGCGTACCGCGCGGCGTGGGCACGATCATCAAAAATGCCTCGTCGGCGGCCAATAGTGTTTTGGCAGCGGGCTCGTCCAAGAGCGCCGGCTTCACCAGTTCGAAATAGCCTGGCGTTGCGGCGGCCAGCCGGGAATCGATCGCCTCGAGCGCGGCGTTGGCCGTGCCGATTTCCTGCCACAGCGCCCGATCCGCGTCGCTGCCGGCCTTCGTGCTTTCGCTCCTCGCGAAAAGCGCGCCGAGTTCCGCCGCCTTTGCATCTCGCTCGGCGGCAAGTCCGGCGGCTCCCGACGCAGCGGCGGCGCGCGTCGCTGCCGAACGCGCCAACGCGCGCGAGGTTCGGCCCGCCATGATGTCCTGGAGAATGAGGAGGGCGTCGGACTTGGCCGACGGGCTCTTCGGGCCCGCTTCCCAAAGCACGTCGGCGTGGAGACGCGACCACTCTGCAAACATTTCCTCACCGGTGTGGGTGGACGGGTCCTTCTCTGCAAGTTCGACCAATTGCTCGTCGAGCACACCCGTGCCGAAGCCGCGCCGATAGGCAAGCGAAGATGCTGCGGCAATACGCGACGAGGCGAGGGCGGAGGCCGCGTCGCCATTATCGAGGGCGAGCCTTGCATGCGCAGCCGCGGCCATGCCGAGCGCCTTGCCCTCGACCGTGCGGCCGCGCGGCACCGTCTGCTCGGCTACGTCGGTCAGGGTGGAACCGCCCTGCCAGGCGCCCAGTACCTCCGCCAATATCTTTGTGGCCTCTGCGCTTCGGCCATCTTCCGCGAGTGAGTGGGCGAGCGCGCGCACGGCATAGAGCGTGTCGCTCGATCGATCGCCCTGCAGCTTCCTGCGAATAGCAAGCGCGCGTGAACGGAGCGCTGCATCTTCAGTCCAGCGCTTCTCAGAATAATATTCAAAAGCCAGAAGCTGGAGGGCGTCGGCGTGCGGGACACTGTCGTCGCCATGATATTCGGCAATCAACTTGGCGCGTTCGGCGAGCAGGGCGATGCGCGCGGCTTTTTCGCTGTACGGAATTGCGCTCTGGCGTCGCTTGAGGTCTGTCATGCGCTTGTCGAAATCAGCTTTCCGCGCGTCGTCCTGCACTTGAGGCGACTGCGCGCGGGTCGCAGGTACGGGACTGATCGCACAGGCGATCGCCGCAAGATGTCCGCACAATCTCTTCATCGCCATCCGCCCCCCGCCGGTCTGCAATCAGATAGCCGCTGATCGGGGCGTGAGCAATGCGGCGCCAGCCGACAACGCCTGCTCGGTTCGACCCCGGCGGGGTTTTTCGCGTTCGCGAAGTTAAAGGACGTCCGCTATTGGGTACCGAAGCCCCAAAAGGGGCCAGTCCGTTGCCGGCCAACACTGACAATGCTCTGTAGGCCTCGGTCACTGCTTGAGGCCGTCACGCCCTTTCGATGCCGTCAGGAAGTTCGAGATTGCGGTTCGCCATGCTTCGGGCTGGTCAAACTGCGCCATATGGCCTGCGCCGATGATTTCCAGGAACGATCCATGCTTCAGCAATGGCAACATCGCCCGGGTGGCCGTCGGTGTCATAATATCGAACTCCCCGCAAAGGAGGAGTGTAGGTACCGCAATTTCGCCCAGCAGATTCTCGTCGTTGAAATCTTTTAGTGCACCGCCGAACGGCGCCAAGGCCCCACCCGTCATGGCGAGGGCGAGCGCGTCCCCCCGATCGGCAGGGAGAGACGCCATATATGGCATGGCAACCGCCCGGGTGCTCGTCCGGTTGAGATGCTTGCGCATGAACGCGGTCATCGCTTCACCATAGGCCGGATCGTCAAATGTCCCGGCGCGCTCATTCCGTTCGATGACCGCCGCGACACCATTTGGTAGCGCGCCGTACAGGCTCCGGACGCTCGCATCGAGGCGCGCCGCAGACAAGGGCGTTCCCTGCAATATAAGGCTTTTGAGCCCCGCGGGCCGTCGAGAGGCGTAGCGATTGGCGAGGATGCCGCCCCAGCTATGCCCATAAAGATGGAAGGCTTCGAGTTTGAGAGCATCGCGGATCGCAGCGATTTCGGACACATAACGATCCACGGTCCAGTTCGCCTTGTCTCCCGGTGCGTCCGAGCGCCCACTGTCGAGCTGATCGTAAAGTATGATCGCTCGATCAACGGAAAGTGGCAGGGCAGGGAAAAGTTGCCACAGTGCACCGCCGGGGCCACCGTGCACCATGATCAGCGGCGGCCGCCCGCTCTCGAGATTGCCGTTGACCCTGACGTATAGATCGCCGCCCGTGACTGGCACGCGGAGCTCTTTGTCTGCTGATGGAACCCCGTCATCTGCTCTTGCGGTTGCAGCACATGGCATGGTCGCTGCCATCAATCCCGAAGCGATCATCATCCTGCGTGACAGGTCCATTACATTCCCCCCCATTGACGGTTTTCGCTTGCCTAGCTTGTCGCCACAACAGCAGTATTTTCGGCTCCTGTCGAAAAGACAATCATTGACCTTGGGTGCCAACACCAGATTCTGATTTTTTAGATGGGACCGTAGCAAAACGTCAGCAGTCTGCCGTCAGCCGTCGTAGCTTACTGACACCCCGCGATTGTCCGCTTGGCTTAATTTCCAACACGAAGCGGCCTGACCGTACTCGGCCAGTTTTGAAACAGTCAGCTGGATTCCATCGGCTTAGCCCGTCTCCTCTTCCCGTTCTCACCAACGGACGCGCACGCCGACGTAGACAGCTCGGCCGATCCCGGGATTGAAGAGCTCTGCGGTCGGGCTTGCGGTCCCCGCGACAGCGACGGTCGAGATATAGTTTTTGCCCGTCAGGTTGCGGCCCTCGACATAGATCGACCAGCGCTTGCCGGGGTCGTAGCCAGCCTTGAGGTTCAGCAGCGCATAGGGATCGACGGTCAGGCTGTTGGCGTTGTCGGCAAAATAATGGCCGGGCGCCCATTCGATGTTGGGTCCGGCGTAAAAGCCCGAGCGATGCTTGTAGAGCGCCTCGGCGCGCAGATAATGTCGCGGCACGCCCGGCAGCTCATTGTCGCCATAGCGCGGGTCATTGTCGAAGAAGAAATCGCTGTAGGTATAGGCGGCGTTGATCGCGAGCGTGTCGCCCGCATCCGACAGCGGAACGGCGGCATCGATGCCCGCCTCGAACCCCTGGTGCACCGTCTTGCCCGCATTGACGATGCTGCAGGCGCTGAACGGGCCGGTGGTGAGGCACTGTAGCTCATTCTCGATCTCCGAGCGATAGAGCGACAGATCCCAGCCGATCGCGCCGCTGCGCCCGCGCGTCCCGATCTCGAACGTCGTCGCGTGCTGCGCCTTGAGGCCGCTTGTCGGTGTCGCGAAGATATTGGCGTCGTAGCTCGGTATCTCGACGCTGCGCGACACATTGCCGAAGAGCTGGACGTCGGGCGTCGCATCCCAGAGAATGCCGAAGCGCGGGCTCCAGAGATCGTAGCTAGCCTTGCCCGACTGGTCGCCGTTGGACAGGAAGCGATCGCGCCGGTCGCGGGTCGCGTGAAGATATTGCACGCCGGCGATTAGCGCGAGGTCGGGGCGCACGAAGAGCGAATCCTCGGCATAGAAGGAGATATTCTTCGACTTGTCGGCCATCGAGGCGACAAGCGCGCCTTTGACCGCACCCGGCAAATTCACGAACTGTTCGGTGTCGATCGTGCCCGCCTGGATATTAGCGCCGACGATCAGCCGGTTGCGGACGCTGCCGAACGTGCGATCATCGACCGCGCGAACGAAGCCGCCATAGTCGTCGACCGTGAAGTCGAGCCACTGGAAGATCGGGTGCTTCACATGACGGTTGTTGTAGAAGATGTCGGCGAGTTCGATGGCCAAGATATTATCGTCCCACGACGACAGTTCCGCCAACCCTGTTATCCGCAAGGCGATAAGCGCGGACTTCGGCGTTGGTCCATTTGTCAGCGACGAGAACGGGGATCTCGGCGAGGCCGAGCCGCTTCAATCCGCGCATGACCCGCGATGATCGTGCTGTGGACGTCGACCAGGACAGGCGCGGCGAAGCCAAATTGGTCTATCGAAGCCATCAGCTTAACGATCTTCTTCTCAGGATGTTTGGGCGGGTCGTTGATGTAGGGCGTCAACGACGCCGGCGAACGATATTCGATCAGCCCGAGCCTTTGATCGAAATTGACGCGCGATGATGGGCGTGTTTGCGCTGCGGTAGGTTTAAGCTTCATGTCTGTTCTCCAACTTGGCCAGCAAGAGAAACAGGGTGAGCAGTTGACGCAGGGGCAGCGGGGCAACAGACAACTTGCCTGCTTGCGCGAGGCCGATAAATGTTGCCCTTTTTCGTGCTGCGCTCGGGGCTTGGCCCAAGCATTCTGCGTCAAAAAGACCCTGCGCTTATACGCGGCAGAGACATGAACTCAAAGAGCTTTATCGGGCGCTTGCGACGGGAATTTGCGTTCGCTGATCGATAGCCTGAATGCGAAAGACATTCCCTGTTCGGGTTATGAAAATTCCCTGTTCTGAATTTAGGGAATTTGGATTGACCCGTGGCGGATTTGCGCGGTTTTTCGCGATCAAAATATGCTCGCGACAGCCTCAATTCGGAATACTCCCTGCGAACTAACGTGAAACAGGGAAATCCGATCTTGAGACGGGTTCGGTCATGACTGCGCACACCACCACGCCAGAAGCTGTTGCCGAGGCCGTCTTAACTTTTTTGCGCCGTTCCCTAGGCGCACCATTCGGCAACGTAGAACCCGTTACGGCACGTGAACCAGATGTGGCTAGTCTTCGGGACGCGGAAATGGCAATGCCGCCAATCCGAGAGATGTGTAGGCTGAAGCCAAGCGGGCCGGCTTTGCGGCTTAGGGTTCGAAACCTGACAGGTTGCTTTCGGCCGTAGAGGCTACCGAACACCGATATGACCAAGAAAAAAGAACGCCCGTCCGATCAAGACCGGACGGGCGTAAGATGAAGAGCCGTGTTTCCTGAAAGGAAGAACTCTCCTGGGTCGCAGGGGGCAGATAGCTTCGCTTGCGGCACTGGAATTGTACCGCAACGCCAAAAAGGGATGGAGGAAAAGCGGTGATCGAGCGTGCGAAGGCGTCGTGTCTTGAGCGTGCAACGTCTCGCGGCTATTCTTTCGGGGAATGGGGGGAATCATGAAATTAATGCTGCTCGCCGCCGCCGCCGTGGCGCTCGTCCCTTCGGCGGCCAGCGCGCGCGAATGGGTGGTCATCGGAAATGATGAACATGGCTGGCGCTGGCAGATGGACAGGCAGGCGGATAGGCTGGAGGGCGATCATGTATATGTGTGGGCGCGTTCCGACCTGCCGCCAGGTGCCACCAAAGTCTATTCACCCTCGAACTGGTATTTCAAGATCGACTGCCGGCACGGGACGATCCGCGCGCTGCGGATGATCGTCTATGACAAAGCAAGCGGACGCCAGCTGGAAGAGCGGTCGAATCCCGACGACGTCGGCGGAGCGGATATGGCCGAGCCGAAATCTGGCTCGATCCACGAAACCATCGTCGGGCACAGGTGCTATAATCCTGATTTCTGACGGCGGAGTGTCGATCCGGCACTTCATGGGGCATTTGACCAGGTCGACAGGATGATTTCACGATCCGCACGGTCCTTGCTGTGCAACTTCAGGATCCAGTTGCCCTGCGCGATCGTCCGGTTCACGATCAAAGATCGGAAAATCTGGTTCGCTTCGGGCGTATCGGTCAGGTTGGCTCCAGCGACGGCGCCTGTGTCGTCGATCAACGTTGCGGACACGGTGTTCGCCGCCACGAAGGTCAGGCCAAAGTTCGAAGCGTTTTTGACGGGGATCGAAACATCGAGTGTCTGGCCCGGGGCGAGCATCAGCACTTTCGAGAAATCGGAAGGGGCCGCCGACTTATCCCCCTCGACACCCGTTATCATGATCCGCGCAGGCGCGCGGGCCGACGTTGCCGCAGCGCGTGCGGACTGATCGCCTGACGCCTGCTTGCCCGGTCCGAGTGCTACGCGTGGCTGGACGAAAGACGAGAAGGGCCCCGTTCCCGTCATGCTCGTGTGAAGAATCGCCTGCGTCTCGCTGTCCGTGATCGTCCATTTGGCCGAGGGCACCGCAACCACGCCGTCGTTGAGGCTCAGCATATAGCAGGCCGGTGGCAGCGGATTGCCGACGAGGATCGAGAAAGGCACGCCCTTGCGGTTGCTGTTTTCGGCGTTGAACCCTTCGACCACGCTCGGCCGCAATTCACGCAGCGCGTCCATCGACCGGCCGGCGGTTTCGAGTGGCACGCTGAGCAGGTCGGCGCAGCGGCTACCCATATTGGGTGTTCCGAGCATGACAAGATGCGACACCTGCGGCTTGCCGTCCGGATAGGTCGGCATCGTCGCATGGATGTAGCGCCGGCTGATCAGCCCGCCCATCGAGTGGGCGACCAGATCCACGTGCCAGGCATTGCGATCCTTCTGCGCGTAACGGACATAGTTGCCCAGCTCGACGGCATTTTGGGCGATCGTGTTGGTAGGGCCGAAATTTCCTAGCTCCTCGCCGGTATTCATCCGACCGTGCTCGGGCCGTTCGCCGACCGGAAACGCTTTCCAGTCGTAGCTGTGACTGGTGGTGAGGATATTCTGCCACGTCTCCCAAGCGCGCCAGTTCGACCACAGGCCGTGAACAAGGACGATTGGTTTCGGCGCGACCTTCAGGTTGCGCGTCATATCGTCGATCTTTTTGCCCCTGTCCTCGACTTCGGCCTTGATGCGCTGGACCAGGCGCGGCCGGCCGTCGTCGAACCAGGAGAAGCCCGAGCTGTCCCATTCGAATTGCACCTCCCGCTGTTCGCCGCCGGGAACGCTGACCGATAATTCGCCGAGCAGCCCGTCGGGTTTTGCGCCATCCCATTTGTCGCCCTTGTAGGTGTCGCGGAATTTTACGGTCGCTGCTTTCTCGTCCGGGCCGTCGTTGGCGACGATCGCGGTCAGGCGTACGAGGTTCCCGTCGATCGTGCCCACCTGCTCGACAATGTCTTTCCACGCCCCCCATTCGGGAAAGCGCATGTCCTCGAATTTGACGTCGACCAGCCGCAGGTCGCCGCCGCAGCGACGGAGGTTCCAGGTCAGCATTTCGGTGGTTCCGAGTAGCGAGACCGAATGGCTGCCCGATAGGCGATTGGGATCGGAAAGCTGGTAGCGGTCCTCGCCACTGCTGCCGAAGCGCACGCCATCGACAGTCGTCGGCATGTCGCCGAGGCTTTGGTTTACGCTTTCCTTGGCCTTGCACTGGCCACTGTAACTTGCCGAGTTCGACCCCGACACCATGCCCTTCACATCGGGCAGTCCGATGCTGACACTATAGGTGCCGCTGGTGTCCAGCGAGATGTTGACCCCGGCTTCCAGCCCGCTTTCGTTAGCGCGCGTCTCACTCTTGTAGACGAAATTTCCCGACATCTCGCGCGGCGTGCGTTCGTGCGGACAGATGAAGCGTTCGTTCGCCGATTTGGTCTCGGTCGACACCGAATTCAGGCTGATGTTCGCAAGGCCGGTGCTGAGGTCGGGGTTCTCCGTCGCGCGAACCACGACCTGCGCTTTATAGTCATAGGTCATGCCCCAGTCGGAAGTCTCGGTACCCTTGCCCGAAACCCGTTTTTCGGTCTTTGAATTGCTGTTCGACTGGTGCCGCGAATAGCTTATGGTTCCGGCCCATCCGCTGTCGCATTGCGCCGCGGCGGCCGCCGCTACGGGGGCCGCGGCGCCGGACAGCATCAGGGCAAGTGTCAGCGCCGGCAAGGTGCGCGAAATTTTCATCGGAATGTCCTTGTCAGGCAGGGGCAGTAGACTTCGTTCCAGCCTTCGGCCCTTGGGCTCCACTTGAGCGAATATTTCTACGATGCCGGGTGCGGGTAAAACTAACGGCCCAGCGGCGCATCCGGCCGCGTGGATCGGCCTTTTATGTCGGCCGGGCACACCAGGCGGGATTGAAGCGGTTGAAATGCGCGCCCAGCCTCCATTCGTCGGAGCAGAGTTCCAGCGCCACCCTATCGATCCTGTCGTTCAATTGTTCGCGCCCTTCGAGCGTTCGTAGATCGATATCCCGGTGGGGGATGACGGCATCGGGGCGCATCGTCGATGTAGGGTCTCCCTACGGCCGATGGTTGCTGAAAGCGAATGATGTGTTGAAGAGGGCGGAGGAGTGCCGGTGAGGACGTTATCCCGCCAGCACTCCGCCAACCGTTCCGATCAGGCCTCGGGCTTGGCTTCTGCCTTTGCACGCGCCTCGGGTTTCGCTTCGGCCTTTGCGCGAGCTTCGGGCTTGGCTTCGGCTTTCGCGCGTGCTTCGGGCTTGGCCTCTGCCTTGGCGTGCGCCTCGGGCTTGGCTTCGGCTTTCGCCAGCGCGGGTATCGGAAGGCCGAGGGCGATCGCGGCGGCGAGGAAGGGGAGTTTGCTCATCATGTTTCTCCATCGTCGGTGAAGTAGAGCAGGGATGGCGGTCGCTCGCCGGAGGTGGCGCGGGACGGACCGGTCATCCCTGCTCGCGGCTCGATGCCGCAAACCTTACGCTATGGGAGGGCGGACGCTGGCGCGTGGCGCTTGCTTCGAAACCGGATCGCGATGCGATCAGGGCGCCGCCGCATCGATGAAGGCGGACACCGGTGCGACGAAGTCGTCAGGCGAGGCTGAGCCGGTCCAGCACGATTTTGACATAGCTTGGCCCCACCTGCACGACTGCGCCATCTTCCATCTCGAGCGCGATCAGGCCTTTGCCGAGGCGCTGGACGCCATTCACCAACGCGGGCCGGATGAAGGTCGAACGGTGCACTCGCATCAATTGTTGCGGATCGAACAATTGTTCGAGCGCCGCCATCGAGATGCGGTGGATGTAGCTTCGCGTCGAGGTGTGAAACAGCACATAGTCGCGCGCCGCTTCGACCCATTCGATCTGAGCGATGGGAAGGCGCAAATTGCCGGTGGCAATCTGCACCCAGATCGCCTCCTCGCGGGTTCCGGCTGGCGTTCCGGCCAACCGGTCGATGGCATCGCGCATCGTCCGGCGTCGGCGTGCCCGCTCGACAGCCTGGCGGAGGCGGTCGAAGCGGACGGGTTTAAGCAGATAGTCGGCGGCGTCGACCTCGAACGCGTCGGGGGCATATTGTTCGAAGGCGGTGACGAAGATGATTTCGGGGCGCGGATCGGAGGCGAGGTCCGCGGCAACGCGAATCCCGCTTTTTTGCGGCATCGAAATGTCGAGCATGACGAGGTCGGGGCGCAGTGTTGCGATCTTCGCCTCCGCCTCGTCTCCGGTTGACGCGGTGCCGATCACTTCGACGTCGTCGATATCGCCAAACAGCGTTTCGAGGCGACGAAGCGCCAGCGGCTCGTCATCGACAAGCAGGACGCGTAGCGCACTCATGCCGCGGCCTCTCGCCGGTCGAGCGGCAGGCGCGCAATCGCGACGAAGCCGCGCTCGCGTTTCCGTGTCTCGATGCTGCCCCGCGCGCCATAAAGCGTTTCGAGGCGTTGACGTACGTTTGCAATGCCGACGCCGGTCCCCGGCTTCCTGTCCTTTTCCTTCCCCGTTCCGTCGTCCTCGACCGCGATCGTCAGTGTGTCGCCTTCGCTCGACGCCTCGACCCGGATCGTTACCGGAACGGCTGACGGCGCGAGCGCATATTTGATCGCGTTCTCGATAAGCGGCTGGAGCAGAAAGCTTGGAACAAGGGCGCCGTTGAGGGCCGGCGGGCAAACGAATTCGACCGCGAGCCGCTCGCCAAAACGGACGCTCTCGATCTCCAAATAATGTTGCAGCGTCGCCAGCTCGTCCTCGAGCGGCAGCAGCGCATCGGGTTCGGACGACAGCGTCGCGCGCAGGAATTCCGAAAGTTTGGCGAGCATCGCATCGGCCGTCGCATATTCCTTGGTCACGATCAGCGACGAGATGGCGTTGAGCGTGTTGAACAGGAAATGCGGGTTGAGCTGATAGCGAAGTGCGGCAAGGCTTGCAGCGCTCGCGGCTGCCTCTGCGCGGCTCGCTATCTCACGCGCTGCCGCGAGTTCCAGCTCGCGCTCGCGCGTCAACTTGTTCGCCTCGATTACGGTAAAGGCGGCGCCGAGTAGCGCAAACTGCCACACCAGCGCGATGAAATTGTTGGTCGCACGCAGGCCGAAGGGGGCGGCCATCTGCTTCGATACGACAAGTCGCCCGATCCATTCGCCCGTTGCCGCGTCGATCAGCGCCAACAGACCTGACGCGAGGCACACGGCGAGACCCATTGCGGCGAGGCGCACCGCCATGTTGCGGTGGCGAGTCCGACGGACGGTCCACCAGACGCCCCACGACAGCAGCATTCCCATCACGCAGATGTTGGTCACCGACACGGTGACATAGGTGCTGGCGCCGCTGAAGATATGATAGGGAATGATGTACAGAATACCGGACAAGGTCCAGGTCGCAATGACCAGCGCGATGGTCTGACGATGTTCGGGCTTCAGCGACATGGCGGTTCCATTGTGTAGTTTGCGCCCAGCATAAGGGAAGGGGGCGCGGCTGACGTCCTTGCTCGTCGCATCAGCGTCTGCCTTCGTCGCGACGGTTCGGGCCCTGCAATTCTGCGATCCGCCTTGGTCGCAGGCCTGTGGAAGGCGATCCTCCCGACCGATAGCCGACCTCCATTCGCGGCGCTGCGCCGCCAAGGAGACACACGCTATGGCATATCGTTATCGCATGAGCCTTGCCGCCTTCGGATTGCTTGGCGCGCTCATTATAGCGGAAGCGCGCGCAACGGCCGCCGAGCCTGTACCGATTGCAGCGGCCCCCGACGCGGCGCTTGCGCAGCCGCTCGAAATCCTGCCTTCGGGACATCCCGTTGTCCTCGTCAGCATCGATGGTGGCGCGCCGAAGCGTTTCGTCATCGATACCGCTGCCAGCTCGACCACGATCATGCCGAAGCTGCGCGCCGAAATGCCCGGTCTGATCGCGAAGCTGTCGGACGACCCGCTTGACGGTGCGGCGGGGCGAAGCGATGTCGAAACGGCCGTCGTCAAGCAGGTCGAGGTCGCGGGTCACGTCTTCCGCTCGCCCGAACTGATGTTGCTGCCGCCCGGGCCGACCGATCATCTGGGTGTAGACGGGATATTGGGCGCGGACATCATCGCCGATTTCGTCGTGGAGCTCGACATCCCCGGCCGCCGCTGGCGCATGACGCCCAGGGTCGCAGCGGGGATGCTGGAAGGCGCCCCGGCGTCGGTTCCCTTCGCACTCGACGACATGCGCGCGCCGCGTCTCAATATCCGCCTCAATGGCGTTGAAGTGCCCGCGATCCTGGACACGGGCGCGCGCGGGACGATTCTCAACTGGGCGGCTGCCAAGGCGATCGGGATCACCTCCGAGAGCCCGGGTGTCGTCAAGGCGACGGACATCAAGGGTGCGACCAACCACGCTATGCCCAGCGTCGAAGCAGTCATCGATATGCTGTCGATCGGCGACGCGAAGGTCGCGGGCCGCAAGGTGCGCATCGCCGACCTGCCCGTGTTCAAGGTTCTGGGATTCAGCCTCGATCAGCCCGCGGTGATCCTGGGCATCGACATGTTCGCCGACCGGCGCTTCGTGATCGACCATCCGGGCCTGCGCCTCCACATTTCGCCGCCTGTCGCCCCGAAACCCTGAAAAGAAAGCCTCGTCATGAAGATGATCCTGACCGCGGGCGCGCTCGGCGTGCTCGCCTATGCGGCGACCGGCGCCACGGCACAGCAGGCGTCCAAACCCAAGGTCGACGCGGTCTATTGGCTCTCCGCCGAAACCGTATCGGGCATGGCCACTGGCCAACCCACGGGCATCGAGAAAAATCTGATGCTCCAACTCGGCTCAGTGCGCCGCAATCCGGCGCCGAGCGCCGACCATCTGCCGCCGCAGGCGTTGCGCGCCGGCGATCGCTTGCCGCTCGTCACACCGGCGCCGGCGACCCCCAAGGCCGATGGCAAGCCCGATTTCCGGCCCGGCACGCCCGACGGCCCCAAGGGTCGGATCGAACTTTACTGGGGATGCGGCGAACAGGCGCCAGTTGGCCAACCCGTCGTTATCGACCTTGCAGCGATGAAGCCTGGTGCGCCATCGCCTTTTGGCACGGTGCCCAATGTGCGCGGCATGACGCCGCCTTCGACGACCAGTCACGCGACCTATGGCGAGTGGCCAAACGGCCGGAACGGAACCCGCGTTCCCCGCGCCGCCTCGCTGGTCGGCGACCATGTCGTGCAGGG
Organism: Sphingopyxis sp. YR583; assembly: GCF_900108295.1. NCBI lineage: Bacteria > Pseudomonadati > Pseudomonadota > Alphaproteobacteria > Sphingomonadales > Sphingopyxidaceae > Sphingopyxis > Sphingopyxis sp. YR583. The sequence goes on from NZ_FNWK01000001.1 coordinate 2,256,892, forward strand.
CAATTATTCGCCCGAGATGCGCTTTGCCGTTGCCGCAGGGAATGATTTCCTTGCGCCGCTCGCTCCGCGCAACGCGGCGCTCGCTTCGGGAGCGGTCAGGGTTCACTGGTCCGCGCTGACCAATGCGCGCGGCTACTTGCTGTCGGTTACCGGCGCGAAGGCCGACGGCACCGTCTTCATGTGGACGTCGAGCGCAGTGCGTATGCCGGCGATGGCGCTGCCCGACTATCTCGAACAGGGCGATATCGCGCGCCTTGTCCAGCAGCGCGTGCTGCTCGCGCCCGAAGCGACCGAATGTATCGTCCCGGCCGCGGTCGCCAAGGCGGCGGAATCGTCGATGCTGATGATGACGGCATATGGTCCCGAAGGAAATTACGGCTCGCCGCGCGAAGCGCCCGCCGGCTGGGCCGTCAAACTTCGCACGCGGGCGACGCATATGAGCCTGCTGGGTGTCGATCTTGCCTCGATGATGGCCGGCGGAGGCGACGGTGATGCCGATGACGCGGCGGGTGAGGGCAAGCCGAAAAAGAAGCGCGGCCTCCTGCGCGGGATCGGCGGGGCGCTCGGACTGCCGGGCTGAGCGCCGCAGCCTCCTCCTTCAGAAAGCTGGAACGATGAAATTATCCTTGTTGAAGCTCGCCATTCTCGGGCTTTTTGCAGTGGCGCCGGCTGCGCCTGCAGCGCTCGCCGCGCCCGGCGACAATCGTGCGCCGAAGAAACTTATGGAGCGCTGGGCGGTCGGCACGCCGGCCCCCGGCACGGGCCTGCCGGGTTGGTATTCGAAGGTGCCCGACATTCATGTGCATCAGCCGCGGACGCGCTCGCCCATTCCGATCGCCGAGGTCGACCTGTTGCGCCGCCGCGCGCTGGTCGCATTCGACGCACTGATGCGGCAACCCTCGCTGCGCGACGTGCGCGGAACGAGCTTGCAGGCCGATATCAACATCTCGGTCGTGCCAACGCTCGACGGGGTCCGGCTGGTCGGCGCGACCTTCACGCTTCGCGCCAAGAGTGTGATCGAGGGCAAGCCCGACACGATCCAGCGCGACGGTCGGTATGTAACCCCCTCCGAAGAGGGCGCGGTGCTGAGCGTCTTCCTCAACCCCTATGACATGATGGCGCGCCGCCAGGTGCAGGGCGAAGGAATACAGCGCGGCGGCTTTCAGATCCGCACCGGCTCCGCTTACGGCCTCTATGTCGCCGACAGGCTCCCCGAATATGATGCCGATGCCGAATATGCCTGGGGACCGCGCCCGCTAGCGCTGCAACTGCAGCACGACCGCAGCTGGTATCAGCCGGGATCGGCGGGCGTGCATCCGCTGCTCGTCCATATGTCGAGCTATTCGCACGAAAATGACGACCTGCGCAGCGATCGGCTGAACCCCGAACGGCCCGCCGCGCGGCTCGCCGCCGCGATGTTCATGACCGACTGGGAAGATGTCCAACGCCGTATGAAGGAGGTGAAGTGATGCGCCGCGCCTGTTCGACCACGATCGCGTTTGCGCTCGCCGCAGCCCCCGCTGCAGCGCTCGCGCAGCGTGCCGACGACAATGCGACCACCAGTGCCGAGGATGCCTTCGGGACGTCGATCGGCGGTGAACAGATCGGCATCTACAATCCCGGCTATGTGCGCGGCTTTTCGGCGCAGGAGGCGGGCAACATCCGTCTCGACGGCCTCTATATAGACCAGCAGGCGACCTTCACCGATCGTGCGATCGCGGGATTGCAAATGCGCGTCGGCCTGTCGGCTCAGGGTTATCCGTTTCCCGCGCCGACCGGCATCGCCGACTATGAATTGCGCAAGCCCGGCGATCGGAGGCTGCTCAGCGTCAGCGGACGTCTCGGCCCCTTCGGATCGAAAGTGCTGGAACTCGACGGCCAGCTTCCGGTTACCGACCGGCTGGCGGTTGGCGCCGGCTATGGCCTGTTCGCCGACCGTAACCATACCGGCGGCGCCGCCAAATTCCGCACCGCGGCCCTGATCGCGCGGTGGCAGCCGGTCGATGGAGTCGAAATCACTCCCTTCTGGAGCCGCATCGGGATCGCCGATGAGGAACTGCCGCCGCTGTTGCTGACCGCAGGCGACTATCTGCCGCCGCGGCTAAATCGGGTGACGCGCATCGGCCAGAAATGGGCGGCCAACCATGGCGAGACCGTCAACGCCGGTCTCGTCTCCACGGTGCGGCGCGGCGACTGGACGTTCAAGGCCGGCGCTTTCCGCTCGATCCTCGACCTCGATCGCTCGCACACACAGTTGTTCCTCAACGTCCGGCCAGACGGCACCGCCGACGAGGTGGTGATCGCCGAACCCGGCCGGCGTTCGGCCTCGACCAGCGGTGAGTTGCGCCTGTCGCGCCGTTTTGTCGATGGACCGCGCCTCCACACGTTGCACCTGTCGCTGAAGGGGCGCGACCGCTCGCGCAGCTATGGCGGCGGACGCGAGATTTTCATTGGCAACCATCCGATCGAGGATCCCGTCGTTTTCCCCGAACCGGCGTCGGTCTTCGGGCCGCAGACACGCGACACAGTGCGCCAATGGACTGCGGGTATCGCTTATGAAGGGCGGTGGAAAGACGTCGGCGAAATCGGCATCGGCGTGCAGAAGACCGATTATCGGAAGCGCGTGTTCGGTCCCGGCGCGCCGGTGATCGCAACCGATGACGCGCCGTTGCTACTCAATGCGACCGTGGCCGTGCATGCTTCACCGTCGCTTGCCGTCTATGGGAGCTATACCGAGGGGCTGGAAGAAAGCCCGGTTGCGCCCGGTCACGCGATCAACCGCGACGAGGCGCCGCCCGCGATCCGCACGCGCCAGATCGACGCCGGTCTGCGCTGGACGATTACCCCCGCCATCCGCCTTGTCGCCGGTGTGTTCGAGGTAACGAAACCCTTCTACTCGATCGATGGCGCACGTCTGTTCCGCCAGCTTGGCGACGTCCGCCATCGCGGTGCCGAATTCTCGCTGTCCGGGCAAATCGCCCCCGGGTTGACCGCGATCGCGGGGACAGCGCTGATCGACGCGACCTTGTCGGGCAATGCCGTCGACAGCGGGCTGCTCGGCAAGAAGCCGCTCGCGAGTTTTGGCCGCCTGTCGACTGCTGTGCTCGATTACCGGCCGACCTTCGCGCCCGCCGTCTCCGTCGATCTGGTCATCGAAAGCACGTCGGATCGGGTGGCCAGCACCGACGGGAAGCTGGTCATCCCCGCGCGCGCGATCGCGTCGGTCGGCGGGCGCTATCGCTTCAAAATCGGCAAGGCGCCTGCGACGCTTCGCGTGCAGATGGCGAATGTCGGCAATAAATTCGGTTGGGCGAACGGGGCGTCGGGCATCTATCTCTATAATATGCCGCGTCGGCTGACCGCCACGCTGACGACCGATCTCGGTTGACCCTCCCCAATATCACCATCACGACAATCAGGAGCGCATCATGCGACAGGTTTTCCGCACGATTTTCGTGAGCTTGGCGCTCTTCGGCACAGCCGAAGCGGTGCAGGCCCAAGGTTTGTTGAAACGTCTTGTCGACCGCGCGACGCAGCAGGTCGAGCAGGAAGCCGAAACGGCCGTGCGGGATACCATCTCGAGCGGTCTTCGTGGTGGCGCGGGCGGTAGAGACCCGGTGCCGGAGGAGCCGACTTCCGATGCGGAAGGGGGCGGCGAAACGAATATGACGCAGCCAGCGCCTGCGGCACCCGTTCGCGCGACGGCCGGGAAGGCCGGCTATATCGACGACCTGCGCGTGGCGCCGGATATCGAGGCGCAGAAGGCGAGCTATAACAAGTTCGGCGAAGTCAGCTGCAATGATTGCGAAGGCGGTATCGACTTCGATGGGCGCCCGAAATTTTCCTACGATCAGTTCAGCGGGCAATATGGCGAGCGGGCCAAGCGTGTCGGCAGCTGGCCGCTCGGCCATGTCCACCGCTGGCAGGGCAGGGCCTCGAAAGGCACGCTGACCATTGCGCGCGAGGAACAGGTCGAGGGCTTCCGGTGCCGACGCCTCGAATATAGGCTGGAGAAGGCGGGCGCCTCGGCCAGTCGCCCCGGGCTCATTTGCTTCGGCCTCGCCAATCGGTCGTCGGAGATCGAGAACTGGCACGAGATTTATTGATTGCCGGATCATCCTCATCCCCATTCGAAAGAATTACCAATGCGTCTCATCCCTTTGTTCGTCGCCGCGCTTTGCTGTGGTGCCGCCGCTCCGGCCCAGGAAACCCCCATCGTCGTCAAGGGCGCTGACGGCCGGTTCGAGAGCCAGCTCGATCCGAAGGTGAGCGTACCGCCCTTTCCGGTCGAGGCGGTCAGGAAATTCCGTCGATCGTCGGATGCACTTGTCGCAATGCTCGCCGCCATGCCGCAGGTGAACGCGCCGCCGGTCCCGGTCTGTCACCGGATCAAAACCTGGATCGAACTCGCGCCGCCGCACGGCGTGCTTGGCGCCGAAGTTGGCGTGATGAACCCCTTCAAATTCGAGGGCGGAAAATGTCACCGAATGACCGCGACCGGTGTAATCTTCCGGCTTAACAGCCTGTCTTTGCTGCTTGATCCCCAGCAGGCGTTGATGCGCCGCGGAGAAGGGGAAGGCGACTGGTGGCTCGTCCGCGATGCGTCGATCGGCGCGCGGCGCGTCATAGAGATTCGCGACAGCATCGCCTTCACGCACGGCCGGGCACCATTGCTCATCCCCATATCGACCGGCCGCTATTTGCGGCGCAAGATGGCGGTCGAATATGAAGGGTCGACCGAGCGACGCCGGCTGGAATCCGAACTGGCCGATATGGAGTCAGCCGCCCGCGCTGCCCCGGCATGTCTCTTGAGGACGACCGGCGCACTTGTACGCGACTGCCGCGCGGCCGACGTGCTGGTCGAACTCAATCCCGCCTATTTCGACACGAGTCGACCGGAAATTGTCCAACTGCTCGTCATGGAAACCCCGTCGTCGCCCGTGCATGGCGAAACCGCTGACCGTTTCGCCGCACGCGAGGCGATTTGGAATGCAATCGATCGCGCCGGACTTGCTGCGCTGGTCGGCTGACCGGCTCGCGATGCTCCTCGGCATATGGGTTCCCCGATCATGCGCCGCTGATTGACGGCCGGAGCCTCGCCGTGCGTTCAGTCGGCCTGCCATTTGGAATCCCCATTCTGATCGTCTATTCGGGGATCAGCCGCGGGCTCGTCGAGGGGCATTACAATGAACGGCGGTCGCAATTCGAAGCCGTCGCCCGTCGACTCGGCGCGTCTGCGCTCCGCGATGTGACGCCAGGCCGGATGGAAAGCCGCGCGTGCCGACCTCGACCCCGTCGCGTACCGCCGCGCGCAAGACCGGCGGGGGTTTCGTGGGGCGGTCGTCGCGCTGGTCGAGACGGATGCCGTGGGCGCCGTGGTCGATCATATCGAAACGCGCTATCGCACTCCGGCGGGTAACAAGCCGCTTATCATGGTCGAACGCGCCCCCCGCCGGCGCGTCTGTCCTGTAAGACTGGCGCAAGGGGAGAGGATATGGACGAAAAAATTGCGCTGATCGAAGCTGGCGGAACCAAATTTATCGTCGGAGTCGGGGATGCCTCGCGGCGGATTCATGCGCGCACTCGCATCGACACGACGCGTCCCGAGGAGACGATCCCTGCCGCAATCGACTGGCTGCGCGCGCAGGGCGGCGGCTATACGGCGGTTGGCATCGCCAGCTTTGGCCCGCTCGACCTCGATCCAGCTTCGGCAACATGGGGCCATATCACCCGCACGGCCAAGCCGCACTGGAGCGATGCCGATGTCGCCGGCCCCTTTGCGCGCGCGTTCGACTGCCCGGTTGCGATCGACACCGACGTCAACGGCGCCGCGCTGGCCGAATGGACGTGGGGCGCGGGGGAAGGGGCGAATTCGGCGCTCTATCTGACCGTCGGGACCGGTGTCGGCGGCGGCGCAGTGGTCGGCGGGCGGCTGATCCACGGGCTCAGCCATCCCGAGATGGGCCATATTCGCATGCCCCGCCATCCGGACGATGCCGGTTTCGACGGGCATTGCCCTTTTCATGGCGATTGCCTCGAAGGTCTCGCCGCAGGCCCTTCGATCATCGCCCGCTGGGGTGCTTCGCTGTCCGATCTTCCCGGGGGCCATCCCGGCCATGAAATCATCGCCTGGTATCTCGCCCAGGCTGCGTTGAGTTTTCAGGCCATCCTGTCACCGTCGCGGATGATTTTCGGCGGCGGCGTGATGGAAACGCAGGGATTGCTCGACCGGGTTCGCGCCAGGACTGCCGAGGCAGGTGCCGGCTATTTCGTCGGCGATCCCGCGGAGGTGATCGTCGCGCCTGCGTTGGGTCATGATGCGGGCCTTCTGGGCGCGCTCGCGCTGGCACTCCGCCTGTCTTGAGGCTTCCTGGATATGGTACAGGTGTTTTGCCGAGCCTCGGTTCTCCAGCAGCAGGTGCGAACCGGCTAGTATGCGGCCGCTACCCGCTCGATCTGGAGACCGACGATGAAGACCGCAATTGCCGCTTTCGCCTTGACCACGTTTCTGGCCGTCGTGCCCGCCACTGCGCAAACCGGGCATTCCGGGCACGACGCGCCCGCCATAAACCCGAAGATCACGCTCGTGTATCAGCACGAACTGCCCAATGTTCCGGGTAAGAGCGTCAAGGGCGTGCTCGTCGAATATGGCCCGGGCGCGGTCAATCCATCGCACGTCCACGCGCCGTCGGCGCTGATCTATGCGACGGTGCTGGACGGCGCGGTGCTCAACCAGATCAACGGCGGGCCGGTCCGTACCTTTCGCAAGGGCGAGAATTTCACCGAACTACCAGGCGATTTTCACAATATCAGCGCGAATGCGAGCCAGACCGAGCCGGCGACCTTACTCGCCGTATTCGTAGTCGATACCAATGATACGATCCTGACCACGCCCGCCACGGGCCCGCGCAAATAGCGCTTCTCGCCGCTTATCATCATCGGCGGATTAGCCTCGGCTTGTCCGCCGATAGATTTTCTTCGTCGCAAAAATCGGCCTCCGGCGTTGACGAATCTAAAATCAATCGATTAAGTTGACATTGTCATTCGGGACTGGTCGAGACGAATGACGGGCTCTCCCCCTCGACCCGCGGCTTTTGACCGGGAAGCAGCTTGCTCCGCGTTACCAACGGCTAAAGCGCGTGATGCTCGGGCGACATCGCCAGGCATTGCGTTCCCCCCAGAAGGGGTATTGCGATGCGTATGTGTAACAGCATCAACTAGATCATCGCCGCGCGTCTCGCGGGGTAGCGGACCGACCGCGCCCTTCGCGCCCAGCGGCCTTCCATAATCTCCAGCCGCGCCTCCTCACGCGAGACGTTTGCGGCCTGACGTCCGGCGCCCGAGCGCCGGCGCGGGGAAACATCATGCCTTTGCTGACCCAATCCGACCTGTCGGATCTGGCTCGCTATCCTGCGTCCCTGCGCAGCGCCGCCCGTGCGCTGTGGGGGGCGGAGCTGGCGGCTGCCCGATGCGGCGCGGCGCACCGCGCCACCATTCATCACATCAAAAAGGGGGCGGGATCAACGCCCGGGGACCATATCTAATGAACCGTTTCTCTCCCGATCATCACCTGAAGCTTTTGCTCGGCGCGGCGCTGTTGCTGCCTGCCGGGCCGGCCTTTGCGGCTGAAACCGCCGCCGAAGAATCCAGTGGGGCTGCCGATAGCACCGCGGACGAAAGCGCCGCTGGCGCTGCGGTAGCGGCTGCGTCCGCCGCGTCCTACGACGGCGCCGAAATCATCGTGTCGGCGCGCCGCCGCGACGAAAGCGCGCAGGACGTCCCGATCGCACTGTCGGTCGTCGGCGCCTCGCAGCTCGAGGCGACGGGCAATTATTCGCTGACCCAGATCCAGCAGATCGTCCCGAGCCTGCAAGTGTTCAGCTTCAACCCGCGCAACACCAATATCAACATTCGCGGGCTCGGCAGCAATGTCGCGCTGACCAACGACGGGTTGGAAAATGGCGTCGGCTTCTATGTCGACAATGTCTATTACGGGCGGCCCGGCCAATCGCAGTTCGATCTGGTCGACCTGCAACAGATCGAGGTGCTGCGCGGACCGCAGGGCACGCTGTTCGGCAAGAACACCACCTCGGGCGCGATCAACATCACCTCGCGCAAGCCGAGCTTCAACCCCGAATTTTCGGGCGAGGCGAGCGTCGGCGACTATGGCTATTACCAGCTGCGCGCTTCGGCATCGGGCGCGATCATCGACGACCTGCTCGCCATCCGCATCAGCGGATCGTCCACCGAACGCCGCGGGTTCCTCTACAATGATACGCAGAAAGAGCGCGCGCAGGACTATTCGAACTGGAGCGTACGCGGGCAGCTGCTGTTCACCCCGACGCCCAATCTCGAGGCGCGCATCATCGGCGATTTTTCGCGCCAGAAGCAGAACCACGTCCTTAATGTCTTCGCCGATTATTTCGGGACGTACGAGAATGGCGCGGCGATTCCGAACAGCTTTGCCGAGCGCGCGGCGCGCTTTCCCGGTTACAGCTTTCCGACGATCGATCCCTTCGCGCGGCGCGGTGAGGCCGACAGCCATTATCAGTCCAACATGGATGGCTATGGCGTGTCGGGCCAGCTCGACTGGGACGTCGGCGCGGTCAAGCTGACCTCGATCACCGCCTATCGTTGGTGGGACTGGAACCCGTCCAATGACGGCGATTCGACCTCGCTTCCCGTGATCGTCAAAGCGCAGCAGGCGAACCGCCAGCGCCAGTTCAGTCAGGAAATCCGGCTTGCTTCCGACACCGATGGCCCGATCGATTATGTCGTCGGCGCCTATTATTTCTGGCAGATCATTCGCGGCAAGGGGGCGAGCGCCTATGGCCCCGCCGCCGGATTGTGGAATCGTCCCGCGACCTCGCCGATCCCGCTCACTGCATGGGACGCCGCGCTCAATGGGTTCGAGGCGAATTCTACCTCGGACCCGCGGACCAAAAGCTATGCACTGTTCGGCCAACTCGACTGGAAATTCACCGACCGGCTGACGCTCACGGCGGGGCTGCGCTACACGCACGAGAAGAAGAGCGGTTCGTTCACGCAGATCCATGTCGCGGGGACGAATCTGGCAACCCTCCCGGCGGGGTTGGCGGCACAGGCGGCGGCGCTCCGTGCGCAGTTCAACCCGGTCACCAGCTACTCAACCGGCTTCACCGATAACAGCGTGTCGGGGCTCGCGACGCTCTCGTGGCAGTTCAGCGATAACGCGCTCGCTTACGCGACCTATTCGCGTGGCAACAAGTCGGGCGGCCTCAACCTCACCAACCTTCCCGCCGGGATCGATCCCGACGTCGCGCCGGAAAAGGTCGACAGCTACGAACTCGGCATCAAGTCGCAATGGTTCGACAAGGCCGTGACGCTCAACGTTGCGGGATACTGGACCGAGATCAGCGATTACCAGACCGCGATCACCGAGCAGGTGCCCAACACGGTCAACGTCCGCCAATATATCGCGAACATTCCGGGGGTGCGATCGCGCGGGGTCGAGGGCGACCTGAGCTATGCGCCGAGCGACCGTGCGAGCTTCTATGCGTCGATCGCTTATGCCGACACGACATACAGCGACTACCGTACCGCGCCGCAGGCGCCCGAACGGCTCAACCAGGGCGGGATCCAGGACCTGACGGGCGAGCAACTGCCCGGTGTTCCCAAGCTCACCTATACGCTTGGCGGCGACGTGTCGGCGCCGCTCGGCAATCTCGGCGGGCGCGACCTGTCGCTCTACGGGCACGCCGATTATTCGCATCGGTCGACCTTCAATACCTCGTCGAGCGACAGCCGCTACGCCGACGTAACGGCCTATGGCATCGCCAATGCGCGCATCGGCATCCGTACCGACGACGGATTGTTCGACCTGTCGCTCTGGGCGCGCAACCTGTTCGACAAGGATTATTTCCAGACCTTGTCGGCGCAGAACACCGGCATTGTGACCTCGCTGATCGGCGAACCGCGCACGATCGGCGCGACGATGCGGACGAAGCTGTGATGGCGGCGTCCACCCCATCTGCGCGTGCGCCACGCGCCCACCCCATTCGACGACCGCCCGCAGAGGCCCTTGCCGGATACCCCCGCCGTCCAACCCCCAAAGGAGACTGATATGACGGACCTTCACAACAGCTATGCCAATGCGCGCGACAAGAATATTCCGCTCGAAATCACGCCGGTGACCGGCACGATCGGCGCCATCGTCCATGGTGTCGAGCTGTCGGGCGACTTGCCTGCGCCGGTGGTGCAGGCCATCCAGGCCGCGCTGGTACGGCACAAGGTGCTGTTCTTCCGCGACCAGCAGCATCTGACCGATCAGGAGCATGAGGATTTCGCGGCGCTGCTCGGGGATCCGGTCGCGCATCCGACGGTGCCGGTTGCCGAGGGTTCGCGCTACCTGCTCGAACTCGACAGCAAGGAAGGCTATGCGGCGTCAAGCTGGCACACCGACGTGACCTTCGTCGATGCCTATCCCAAGGCATCGATCCTGCGCGCGCTCACGATCCCCGAAGCCGGCGGTGACACGCAGTGGGCGAACGGCGAAACCGCTTATGAGGGCCTGCCCGAAGTGCTGCGCCAGCTCGTTAACAATCTGTGGGCGACGCACACCAACCTTTATGATTATGCGGCGATCCTGCAATCTGCGCCCGACGGCGAAAGCGCGGCGAAGCGGATCAAGGAGCATCGGAGCGTCTTCGCGTCGACGGTCTATGAAACCGAACATCCGGTGGTGCGCGTGCATCCGGTAAGCGGGCAGCGCAGCCTGCTGCTTGGCCATTTCGTCAAGCAGTTCGTGGGCCTGAACGCTACCGACAGCGCGCGGCTGTTCCAGACGCTGCAGGATCATATCACCAAGCCCGAGAATGTCGTGCGCTGGCGCTGGCGCGAAGGCGACGTGGCGATCTGGGACAATCAGTCGACCCAGCACCGCGCGACCGCCGACTTCGGACTGCAGCGCCGGACGCTCCGCCGCGCGACGATTTCGGGCGAGGTTCCGGTCGGCATCGACGGACGCCGCAGCCGCACGGTGCGTAAGGAAAAGGCGGTTCAATACGAACCCGCCTGACGAAATCGGCCGGCGCCTGTGGTTCTCCTCTCCCTTCCTGTGACTGCGCCGGCCCTGTCTGCGGCGCGCCCCGGTTCCATTCGCCCGGGCGCGCCGACCTTTTGCCTTCGAAGGATCATCCGATGACCTATGGTTCGCGTTTCGCCCGTTTGCTTTTTGCCGCGCTGATCGGCGCCGCATCGGTCGCGCCGGTGCAGGCGAAGGAATGGCGGCCGAACCTGCTCGTCATCGTCGCCGACGATCTTGGCTATTCAGATCTTGGCGCGTTCGGGGGCGAGATCCGCACGCCGAATCTCGACAAGCTCGCGCTCGCCGGCATCCGGCTTGCGGGCTTCCACACCGCGCCGACCTGTTCGCCGACGCGATCGATGCTGCTGTCGGGCACCGACAATCACCGCGCCGGGCTTGGCACGATGGCCGAGATGATCCGGCCGAACCAGCAGGGCAAGCCGGGGTATGAGGGCTATTTGCGCAGCGACGTCGCGACGCTCTCCGAGCGGCTGGGGGCGAATGGCTATCGCACCTTGCTGTCGGGCAAATGGCATTTGGGGCTGACCGCCGAGCAGGACCCGCATGCGCGCGGGTTCGAGCGCAGCTTTGCGTTGCTGCAGGGTGGACACAATCATTATGGCACCGACATCAAACCCGAAGCCACTCCCGGTACGCGCGGGATCGCGACCTATCGCGAAAATGGCAAGGTCATCGTGCGCTTGCCCAAGGGATTCTATTCGAGCGACTATTTCGCGACGCGGCTGATCGATTTCCTTGGCGAACGACCCGCGAGGGGGAAGGCAGAACGGCCTTTCTTCGCCTATCTCGCCTTCACCGCGCCGCATTGGCCGCTGCAAGCGCCGGCGGAGGACATTGCGCGCTACAAGGGGCGCTATGACGAAGGCTTCGATGTGCTGCGCGAACGCCGCGTCGCACGGCAGCGTGAGCTCGGCATTCTCGCGCCCGACGTGACGGCGCATACGCCGCGCAACCGTGACGGCAGCTGGGATAGCTTGACCGCCGACCAGCAGCGGCTCGCCGCGCGCAACATGGAAATCTATGCTGCGATGGTCGACCGGCTCGATCAGAATGTCGGGCGCGTGATCGAGACGCTGCGCGCGTCGGGCGAACTCGACAACACGGTGATCGTCTTCCTCGCCGACAATGGTGCCGAGGCGCTCGACGTCGAAACCACCGGCGCGCAGATGCTGGCAAGCTCGCTGAAAGACGCCGACAACAGTTTCGCCAATCGCGGTACGGCGTCGTCTTATCTCACCTATGGCGCGGGCTGGGCACAGGCGGCGACCGCGCCCTCATGGCTGACCAAGGGCTATAACAGCGAGGGCGGTACGCGGGCGGTCGCGTTCATCAGCGGTGCGGGCATCGCGGCGCGAAAAGGCGCCGACACCCAATATCTGTCGGTCGCAGACATTGCGCCGACCTTGCTCGACCTCGCGGGCGCCGATGCACAGGCAACCGAATTCGCGGGGCGCAAGGTCGTGCCGATCACCGGTCGGTCGTGGGCCGCCTGGCTCAAGAACGCCGATGCGCGTGTCTATGGTGCGAACGACGGCGTGGGGGCGGAGTTGTTCGGATCGCGCGCCTATCGCCGCGGCGACTGGAAGCTGACCGATATCGGCGACGGCATCTGGCGATTGTTCGACATTGCACGCGATCCGGGCGAGACGCGGGACCTGTCGCTCGCCCACCCTGACCGTAAGGCCGACCTTGCGGCGGCGTGGGATCGTTATGCGCAGGATGTCGGCGTGATCCTGCCCGATTCCATCCCATATCGGCCATAGGTCGCGCATATCATGCACTTTGACGCGTCAGGCCTTGTCAATCATATAAGTTGAGTTACTTTTGCTGCTCCCAGACGTATTCCGAATCGAAAGGATCGCTCATGGCCACGCAGCTGAACACCCCCGACCTGTTCGAGACCGCGCGATCGCTCGGCGTGTCGATTTCGCCCTCGACCCCGACGATCGGCGCGGAGATCGGCGGGCTCGATCTAGACCGCTCGCTGTCGTCCGCAGAGGCCGATTTTCTGCGTACGGCGTGGCTGCGTTTCAAGGTCGTCTTCTTCCGCGATCAGGACATCAGCCACGAAAGCCATGTCCGGCTGGGCGAGCTGTTCGGCGATCTCGAAGGTCATCCGGTGATTCCGTCGGTCGAGGGCTATCCCGAGATTCTGAAGATCGAAGGCGTCGAGGGCGTACAGCTGACCGCCGAGACGCTCGCGCCGTTTCAGGCGTATAATAAATGGCACACCGACGTGACCTTTCGCGAACGGCCGTCGATCGCGTCGGTCCTGCGCGCGCGGCACCTGCCGCCGCTGGGCGGCGATACGATGTGGGCCGACACCGTCGCCGCCTATGCGGGGCTGCCGCAGCCGGTGAAGGACCGCATCGAAGGGCTCGAGGCCGAGCATGACATCGTGCGCAGCTTCGGCGGCCGCGTGACCGAGGAGAAAAAGGCGCAACTCGCGCGCGACTTTCCCCCGGTACGCCATCCGGTAGTGCGCTCGCACCCTGAAACAGGCGAGAAGATCCTCTACGTCAATTACACCTTCACCAGTCGCATCGTCGGGGTGAGCGAAGAGGAGAGTGACAGCCTGCTCCGCCTGCTCTTCGACCGGATCAAGGTGCCCGAGTATCAGGTCCGCTTCCGCTGGACCCCGAACGCGATCGGCATCTGGGACAATCGGTCGACCCAACATTATGCCGTCGGCGATTACTGGCCCGAATATCGCGCACTCGAACGTGTCACCGTGTCGGGCGATGTGGTAACCCGATGAGGATGATCGAAGCCCAGGTTCATTCTCCGCGCCCGCGCTTTCGCACCGCGACCCGCGTGGCGATCGTCGGTGCGGGTTTCTCGGGAACCTTGCTCGCGATCAATCTGCTCGAGCAGCCCGACGTAGAGGTTTTACTGATCGAACGCGACCGGCACCGGATGGGCGCCGGGGTTGCGTACAGCAGCACCGAAACCTCGCACCTGCTCAATGTTCGCGCGGGCAATATGAGCGCCTTTGCCGACCGGCCCGATCATTTCTGTGAATGGGTTGCGGCGCGGGGGCTCGGCTGCGAGGCGGCGTTTGTGACGCGCGCGACCTATGGCCGTTATCTGCGCGAGACGCTCGGTCAGGCGATGGAGAAATATGGCCGGCGGCTGAAGCTCGTCGACGACGAAGTGCTCGATATCGAGGAAAAGCGCGGACAGGTTACGCTCGGGCTCGTCAACGGCGGCTTGATCGAAGCCGACCGCGCGGTGCTTGCGATCGGCAATCTGCCGCCGCACGATCCGCCCGCAATCGAGGGCGCACATCTGCCGTCGCATCGCTATATCGGCGATCCGTGGGCGAGCGCGTTCGAGGACGGGCTCGACAAGCAGGCGCCGGTGCTCGTCGTCGGCACCGGGCTGACTGCGGTCGACGTGATCCTGCGGCTCGCCGCGCAGGGTCACGAAGGGCCAATCACCGCGCTGTCGCGCCGCGGGCTGCGGCCGCATCGCCACATTGACGGGTTGCCGCGCCCCAAGCCGGTGCTCGCCAAACCTGCGCCGGAACTCTCGGAACTCGTGCGCTGGGCGCGGGACGAGGCGCAGGATCGCGACTGGCGGCTTGTCGTCGATTCGATCCGTCCGATCACCCAGATGATGTGGTCGGCCGCCGATGCCGACAAGCGTGCGCGCTTCCTGCGCCATTTGCGTCCCTTCTGGGACGTCCATCGGCACCGGCTCGCCCCCGAGGTTGCCGGCCGGATCGATGCCCTGATCGCTTCGGGGCGGTTACATTTCCGTGCGGGCAAGATCGCAAGTGTTGCGGTCGAACCCGATGCGCTTGCGGTGTCGTGGCTGCCGCGCGGCGAAACGGAATTGGTAACTACCCGCGCCGTGCGAATGATCAATTGCACCGGACCGCAAGGCGACCTGCTGCGTTCGTCCGATCCGCTGGTCAAGCGCCTACTCGGTGCGCGGCGCATCCGTCCCGATACGCTGCGCCTCGGGCTCGATATCGATCGCGACGGGCATGTCGTCGATGCGTCGGGAAAGTCGTCCGAACATATTCTGGCGATCGGCCCGATGACGCGCGGCGATCTGTGGGAAGTCGTTGCGGTTCCCGATATCCGCAGCCAGGTCAGCGCGCTAGCGCGCCGCCTCGTCAACGCGCACTGGACCGGCGGCGAAGGACTCTAGGCGCCGACGCCAAAAAAACTTTCATGCCGTGCATCCGGCGACGTCCTTCATGCCGTCCAGACGATGACCGGTCATTGCGCCGGTCCCGGCGGCGATAGCGCGCGGCGGCTGATCGGTCCTCCCCGGTGCGGACCATCCGCGCTTGCCCGGTATCGCCGCCTATGGTTTCACCAGCCCTGCGCGGTGTGAAGGAGTGAGAGAATTTGGATCAGTTGATTGCCACCGTGGCCGCCGCCGCAGCCCCGCCACCCGCCGTCGTTCCGCAAGCGGTCGCCGCGGCGCCGGTGACGTTGCCGCCGCAGATGATCAATCCGGCGGACGTTGCGGCCTATATCGACCCGCGCGACATCGCCGCCTTTCTGCCGGCGCCTCCACCGACCACCGAGTTGGTCGCGATCAGCACCCACTTTTTCCATCTGATCGAAAATATCACGATGGTGGCGCTGTTCGTCGTCGGCTTTTTCCTCCTCGCGCGGCTGTTGCACGCGTGGATGCTCCATCGCTCGATCCGCCGTGCGCTCGAAGGCAAGTCGGACGCGGTCGGCCCGCTGATCGACAAGCTCAACAAGCCCTATGAGCATATCGGAGTGCCGAGCGCGGACGCGCCGGGCGACGATCGGAACGCGCTGGTGCTGATCGCGATCGGCCTCGCGATGGCGGGGTTCGGATTGCTTCAGGGCCATGAGGAACTGATCCGCGTCGCGGTCGGTGCGGCCCTGTTCCCGGCTTTTGTCGGTGTCGCACTTCTTGTCCGTCGCCGCCTTGCGCGCGCCGATGCCGGGGAGCGCCCCGCTGCGTGATGAGGAAGATTGGGCCCTCAACCAGCGCGTTGCCGGGGGAGATCGCGCCGCTTTCCAGCTCCTCGTATTGCGTCACGAAGGGCGATTGCGTGCCTTTCTGTCCCGCACCGCAGGGTGCGACGCCGACGATCTGGCGCAGGAGGCCTTTGTTCGTGCCTGGCAGCGCGCGGGAGATTTTCGGGGGCAAGGGAGCTATGCGGCATGGGTCATGGGGATCGGCTGGCGGCTGTTCCTCGACCAGCGGCGCACCGCGCGGCGGCGCGAGGGACTTGCGGCGGGAGAGGAGGCCGCGACATCGACCGATCCGCGCTGGGCGAGCGATGCCGCGATCGACGCCGGCCGCCTGCTTGCTGCGCTGTCGCCGCAGGAGCGTGCCGCGCTCACCTTATGCTTCGGTCATGGCTGGTCGCATGGCGAGGCGGCCGAAATCATGGGGGTGCCATTGGGCACGCTCAAATCGCTCGTCTTGCGCGGGCGCGCAAAGGCGCAGAAGATGATCGACGAAGGAACGGAGGCATGACGACGCCGGGCCATCAGGATGTCGACGCGATGCTGGCTGCCATGCTGGCACCGCCCGAAGGGCCGGGCGACCGCGGTTTCGCGGCGGGGGTGTCGCGTGCGATCGATGCGCAGGCGGCCTATGCGCGCGCGCGTCGGCGCTTCTGGCGCAGCTTCGCCTTCGAGGCGCTTGCTGTGGGTGCGCTGCTCGCTGCGTTGTGGCTGCTGTCGTCGGCACCATCACTCGCGCCGCTGGCGGGAACGACGCATTGGGGGCTCGCGCCGCCTTTGCTCCTCGTCCTGCTATTGTGGTTCGGGACGCAACGCTGGCGCCAGGCCTAGCTGGCGCCGGCGCTACGCCCGATCAGGCTTCTTCCTCGCTATCGTCGGCGTCCGCGACGACCGCGTTCTGACGTGGCTTGCGCCCGCGCGGCGTCTCCCGGATTGCGGGTTGCGCGATCGGCTCGACCGCCGCGGCGCCCTTGACCAGCGCATCGAGCGATCCGCCGTCGAAACCAAGTTCCTTCATCAGGCTGTCGATCACCGGCGCCTGCGCGCGATAGGCGAGCGCCGCCGACACTGCGTTGCTGGCGAGGTTGCCGCTTTCGCCATTTGCGCCAGCGTTCGGGGCGCTGCCGCCGGTCTGGTTGATCCCGTCGACCTGGATGATCTTGATCGAATCGATCGCTTCTATCGGCTTGGCGGCTTCGCGCACCACCTCTGGCAGCACCTTGAGCAGCGCCATTTTGGTCTGTAGCGAGATCTGGTTCGACGACAGCAGGTTCGCCGCCTCGTTGATCGCGCGCTGGCCCGCGGCCTCGACCTCGAAACGGATGCGCGCGGCTTCGGCGCGCAGCTTTTCGGCTTCGGACTCGCCCTCGGCTTCGAGCCGCAGCGCTGCGGCACGGTTCGCTGCGGCCTCTTTTTCTGCCTCGGCCTGTACCTTTACCGAAATCGCCTGCCGTTCGGCCTCCTTGGCCGCTTCGATCAATTCGATGCGCTTCGAACGTTCCGCGACTTCGGTTTCGCGTGCGGTAGCAACCTGTTCTTCGGCGGCGACAGCGACGGCGCGTGCCGCATCCGCTTCGCCGCGCGCCTGACTTTCCTCGCGGCTCTTGTTCTGGATCAGGATCTGCTGCTCCTGCCGCGCCAGTTCGATCGCCTGCTCCTGCGCGATGCGTGCTTCCTCGATCGCGCGGTCGGCCTCGATCTGCTTGGCATCGACCAGCTGCTTCGCTTGGATGCGCGCATTCTCGGCTTCCTGATTGCGCTGTGCCTGTTCGCGCGCGACCTCGGCCGCCTGCTCGGCGCGGCGAATTTCGATCTCGCGCTGCTGGCCGAGCTTCGCAAACTCGTTGTCGCGCGCGATTTCGAAGCTGCGCTTGTCGGCTTCGAGATTCTTGGTCTCGATCTGGACGCGCGTGTCCTGCTCGATGTCGTTGCGCGCCTTTTTACGCAGTTCGATCTGCTCGGTCAGCTTGGTCAGGCCCTCGGCGTCGAACGCGTTGTTGGCGTTGAAATGTTCGATCGACGTCTGGTCGAGCCCAGTGAGCGACACCGATTCCAGCTCGAGCCCGTTCATCGACAGGTCGTTCGAGCTGACCTGCTGCACCTTCTGGACGAAGTCGGCGCGTTGTTCGTGAAGCTGGTTCATCGTCATGCCGGCCGCGACCGAACGCAGTGCGTCGACGAACTTGCCTTCGACCAGATCCTTCAGCGCTTCGGGGTTCATCGTGCGCAGGCCGAGCGTCTGGGCGGCCATCGCGATCGACCCGGCATCGGGGCGGACGCGGACGTAGAATTCGGCCTTCACGTCGATGCGGAGGCGATCGAGCGTGATCAGCGCGTCGACATTCTTGCGCTCGACGGCGAGCCGGACGGTGTTCATGTTCACCGGCATCGTTTCGTGGAGCACGGGCAGGACAAGCGCGCCGCCGTTCATGATCACGCGTTCGCCGCGAAATCCGGTGCGGACGAAGGCAATTTCCTTGGTCGCGCGATGATAAAGCCGCGTGACAATCAATCCCAATATCAGAAGCGCGGCAAGCCCGATGCCGGCGTAAATAGCAATTTCAATCATGACTCACCCGTTGCTGTCGATTCGCGCCTCCGTGATTGGAAGCCCCCGGATGGATATTAGGGTCAGTCGAGCCGGGGTAAATAGAAATCGCCGCGGGTAAAGCCTTTGAATATATCGCCTTCGCGCTTTACGAGCAGCACGCTCTCACCGGTCTGGAAAACCTGATCGGCGCTGTCGGGTTCGACCATGATCTGATGCGGCTGACCATGCGGATCGGTCACACGCGCGCGTGCGGGGTTGCCGACGCGGGCGGTTCCGATGCTGATCTCTGCATAGAGGCCGACCAGTTCGTCGCGTTCGATCGCGGTGGTTTCGAGCCCGGGCACGATGCGCGCGACGATGCGTGCCGCGCCGCCCGCCACTGGAAGCGCGGCGAGCGCGGTCAGCGGAACCATCAGCAGGTTCGTGCCGGGCCCGCCGGTCAGCGCCGTCATCAACTGCTGGAGTCCGAGTCCGAGTGCGCCGAACAGCGCAAGGAAGATCACCAGCCACATCAGGAACGGCACGCGGCCGATGCCGGCCCAGGCGAGCAGCGTATCGGCAAAACCGATATCGCCGTCGGTATCGCTGTGCATATCGGCATCGATATCGCCCGCGAGCCCGA
Organism: Sphingopyxis sp. YR583; assembly: GCF_900108295.1. NCBI lineage: Bacteria > Pseudomonadati > Pseudomonadota > Alphaproteobacteria > Sphingomonadales > Sphingopyxidaceae > Sphingopyxis > Sphingopyxis sp. YR583. The sequence continues at coordinate 2,276,118 of NZ_FNWK01000001.1, forward strand.
TCGCCTGCACGACGCCGATCAGCAGCATGAGCAGCAACGCCGAGCTGAAGACGATATTTTCGGGAGCGAGAAACTGGTCGAGCATCAGGCTGCGTCTTCGCCCTCAAGTCCCTGATATTTGAGCTGAAGATAGCGTTCGCGCGTTGCCAGCTTGTCGAGCTCGCCCGCAGCGAGGCTGCGCGCGGCGTTGCCGATCTCGCTTTCGAGCATCTTCAATCCGCCGACCAGCGTTTCGTCGGGGGTGCGCCCGGCGTGCGCCTCGGTGCGCAGGCCCGCGGGGATGCGCTGATAGCCCGCGACCAGCTCGGGCAGATCCTCGCCGACGAGTTTGCGGATATTTGCGGCGGCTGGACTCGCGGCATCGAGCGTCTGGAGCTGCGGCGCGAGCAGGTCGAGCTGGACGCCGATGCCGTCGACGAGCTGGCGCGCGGGGGCGGGGAGGGCGGGACGCTGCGCCTCGAGCCAGATTTCGGTACGGCCCGCGAGCTGTTTCAAATCGGTTTTGGGCAGGTCGGCCTGACGCGGTTCGGGAAAGGGTGAGCGGCCGAACAGCACCGCAACCCCGATCACGAGGATGAATAGCGCGAGCAGGCCGGTGAAGCCGAGCGGCTGGATCAGGGCGCCGAACACTGCTGCGCCGATCAGTACGATGCCGCCTGCGATCAGCACGCGGCCCAGCTTTTTATAAAGATGCTGGCGGCGCAGCGCGACGCTCTTGGTGCCGATCGGCCGCCGCCGTTCGCGCGACCGTTCGATCGCCGATGCCGCCGACAGCCGGACCTTGTCGACTTCGCTCATGCTCATCTTCGCCTTAGCCTTCGAGCGCCGCGAGCGGACTGTCGGCGCCGCCGACGCTCGCCTGTGCCTGACTGGCACCCTCGGCGCGCGCGATATAACCCTTCGACTTCGCGACCTCGCCCTCAAGCGTGTTGACCGTCGTCTTCATGCTGTCGAGCGCCTTGAGCTTGAAGGTGTCTATCGCGTCCATCGTGTCATAGATATTCTGGAAGGCGCGCTGGAGCGTTTCCATCGGGATCGTGCTCGACGCCGCCTGTTCGTGGATGCGCGCGGTGTTGTCCTTCAGCATCTTCGACGTGCCGTCGATGATGTTCGCGGTCGTCGTGTTGAGCGCGGTGATCTGTTCGAGCACCAGCTTCTGGTTCGTCATCGCCTGCGCGACGGTGATCGCGGTCTTGAGCGCACCGACGGTCGTCGTGCTTGCGCGATCGACGCCCTTCACCAGCTCGACATTATTCTTTTTGACGAGGTCGAGCGCGAGATAGCCCTGCACCGTCACAGCCATTTGCGTGAGCAGATCCTGCGTCCGCTGGCGCGCGTAGAAGAGCGCATTCTCGCGCAGCACCTTCGCCTTGGCGGGGTCGACGCCGTCGAGTTCGTTCGCCTTGGCTTCGAGTTTTTCGTCGAGCGTCTGGGCGATGTGGACCATCTGCTCCAGCTTGCCCATCGATTCCCACATCTTGCGGCGCTCGACGTCGATCGCCGCATTGTCCATCAACAGCTCGTCCTTGCCATTGGCAAGGGCGGTCAGGATGCCGCCGATATGCGTCTGGGCGCTGCGGTATTGCGCGAAATAATTGTTGATCTTTCCGCCGAAGATCTTGTCGAGGAAACCGCGCTTCGAGATGAGCTTGCCGTTCGCCGACGGGTCGAGCCGTTCGACGGTGGTGCGCAGTTCGATCAGATTCTGGCCGATGTCGGTGTCGCGGTCCATCGCGCGGATCGGCCGGTCGAGGAAGCGGTTCGAATGGCTCGCCGCCTCCAGCATTTCCTTGCGGCCCATATTGGTGATCTGGTCGACTTTTTGTCCAAAGGCAGGCGAATTGACGTCCTGCGCGACAAGATCTTCGATGAAGCCGTCGACGCGTTCGCCGAGTTTTGATTTCTGGTCCGTCGATAGCGGGACGAGGCCTGCCGCCTTTTCGGGGGAAACCGACGGTACGGGGTCGGGCGGGGTCAGCTTCAGCTCGTCGGTCGCGGTTGCCGTCGCAGTCACTTCGCTCATTCGTCTTCCTTCCAGCCACCCAAGTCAGCCAATGGGCCCGCAAGCCAATATGGCATGCGGTCCTGTGTTATTCAAGCACTACACCATTTTCCGCCTTCAGCGCCGGAGCGATCCAGGCGGACAGGATCAGTTGCGCCATATGATAGACGAGGATCGGAACGAGCACCATGCCGGCGATGGCGGGCGGGAAAAGCGTCGCGGCGAGCGGGGCGCCGACCGCGATGCTCTTCTGTGCGCCTGAAAATAGAAGCGTGATGCGGTCGGGCCGCGCGAGCTTCAGCAGCCCGCCGACCGCCCAGGCGCCCCCGAAGGAGAGCGCGAGCAGTGCCGCGACGGCCACGAACACGATCGCGATCTCGCGCCCGTCGAGCAGGTTCCATATCCCCGCGACAACCGCGGCCGAGAAGGCGACATAGACCGCGAGCGCAATTGCCGTGCGATCCATGAACGTCGTAAGCCCGCGGTGCGCCAGCACCCACGGCCGCAGCCAGCGCTGGACTAGTTGTCCCGCGATGAAGGGTACAAGCAGGATCGAGACGATGCGGAGCACCGCTTCGCCATGAATCTCGCCTTCGGCGCCCGCGAGCAGTGCGAACAGGATGGGCGACAGTGCGACCCCACTGAGGTTGAGCAACGCCGCCGCGACGACACTGGCCGCGACATTGCCGCCCGCAAGGCTGCTCGCTGCCGTCGCCGACTGGACGGTCGAGGGCAGGATGCCGAGGAAGATGAAGCCGAGCGCGAGCGTTGCGGGGAGCAGGGGCGCGGTCGCAGCCTGCGCCGCAAGGCCGAGCAGCGCCATGAAGCCGAAGCAGAAGGCGAGCGCGCTGCCCTGCAGCTTCCAGTTGCGGATACCGTGAAGCACCTCGTCGCGCGGCAGGCGCACGCCGTTGAGGAAGAAGAGGAAAACGATTGCCGCGGTCGACAGTCCTGCCGCAATCGGCACCGCGGCGCCGCGTACCGGAAGCAGGCTGGCGAGCAGGATCGTCGCGAACAGCACGGGGACGAAACGGTCGGGGAAGATGCGGGAGAACATTGATACGAGCGATGACGGCGCGGCGCGCGCTTGGCAAGGCCGCGCGAGACGATAGAGAGGCGCCATGGCCCATATAATGATCCTCGCCGCGCTGCCCGAAGAGGCGGATGCGCTGTTCCCAGGCACCGGCGAGCGCGTCGGCGGACTGTTCGCCGAACGGCGGTTGGCGGTCGCCGGGCACAGTCTCGCTATCGCGACCTGCGGGCTCGGCAAGGTCAACGCTGCGTTGTGTGCAGGAACGCTGGCAGGCGACGCCGATATTGTGCTGATGACGGGAACGTGCGGCTCGCTGGGCGCGGTGCCGGGCGCTTATTGGCTCGCCGAAGCGTTGCAGCATGATTATGGCGCCAATCAGCCGGGCCTCTTTCACCGTTACCGGGCGGGGGAATGGCCGATCGGGGCAGCAGGAGAGGCGCATTTTTCGGCGATGACTGATCCCGGGCTTGGCCTACCGCACGCGCGGATCGCGAGCGGTGACAGCTTCGTTGCCTGTCCCGATGCAGCTGCCGATCTCGCCAGTCTCGGCGCGACTTTGGTCGATATGGAGGTCGGTGCGGTTGCGCAGGTCGCAGCGCGGCTCGGCAAGCCTTGGGCCGCGATCAAGGCCGTGACCGACGAGGCGAACAACGACAGCGCCGGCGACTTTCACGCCAATCTCGTCCGCGCGGCGAACGTCGCGGCGCGTGAGGTTGAACGGCTGGTCGAGATGATCTGACCCGTTCCGTGCGCACGGCGCTTGTGATAGGCTGGCGCGGCAACGACCGAGGGAGAGACTCGCGATGCGGTACCGGTCTTCATTCGCCATGCTCGCCGCCTGTGCGGCTTTTGTTGCGCCGATTGCTCTCGCGGCGGGTGGCGGCGGCGGCGGAACCAGCGCGCCGCCAAGCCAGAGCAGCTATGACCCGACGATTGATTATCAGAAGGGCGCCGACGCGTACGCTTCAGGCAAATATGACGAAGCGGCAAAAGCTTTCAAAAAGGTCGTATCGGCGGTGCCGAAGAATCCCCAGGCCAATTATCTGCTTGGCGCGAGCTACATGGCACAGGGCGACTTTTCGCGCGCGGTGAAGCCGCTCGAAACCGCGCTGCGCTATGACGAAAAGATGGTTGATGCGCGGCGCGACCTCGGCATCGCACAGGCAAAGCTGGGCAAGGCCGAAAAGGCCGACGAGCAGCTCGGCGCGCTGAAGGCAATGCAGGAAGGCTGCGCGGGGACGTGCGCCGATTCGGCGAAGCTCACCGACGCGATCGCGAAACTGGAGGCCGCCGTGGCCGCGGGGCCGCAGGCGCAAAGTGCAGTCGAGCCCGAGGTGCGGCTGGTATCGGCCGAAACGCTCGATGCGACTTATGTTGCGGCGGTGAGCCTGATCAACGAGCATCGTTATGAAGCGGCGATTGCCAAGCTCGACGCGGCGCTGTGGGCGGCGGGCCCGCACCCCGATGTGCTGACCTATCTGGGTTTCGCGAACCGCAAGCTCAAGCGTTACGATGCGGCAGAGACCTATTATCGCGAGGCGCTCGCCATCGCCCCGTCGCATCGCGGCGCGCTCGAATATTATGGCGAGTTGAAGCTCGAACGGGGCGATGTCGCGGGGGCGAAGCTGCATCTCGCCAAGCTTGAAGATATCTGCGGGTTCGGCTGCCACGAGGTCGACGAGCTCAAGCGCTGGATCGCGGAGGGGCGGTCATCCGTCAGCTGATCGCGCTCGCCGCGCTGGTCCTTTGCCTCGGTGCGACGCGCGCCGATCCGCCGCCGGCGTTCGAGCAATTGCGCTGGACCGAACCCGGCGCGGAATATGCGCTGTTGTCGAAACAGCCATCGGCCTGTCTTGCGGGCGAAGGGCCGCACGTTCGCAGCGGCCGTGCGCTGTTCGGCGCGCCGACGCTGCTCGGTGGGCAGGCCGCGAAGGCGGGGCTGAGCTGTGCGAGCTGCCACATCAACGGCCGCGGCAATCCCCACTTCCTGCTTTTCGGCGTGTCGGCCGCCCCCGGGACCGCCGACGTCACGAACAGCTTCTTCAGCGCGGCGCGGGGTAATGGTCGCTTCGATCCGGTCGCAATCCCCGATCTCGCGATGCCCGGCAAGGTGTCGCGCGATGCGAAGGCTGGCGCGCTCGAACCCTTCATCCGCAATCTGATCGTCGAGGAATTCGGCGGTGAGGAGCCAACCCCGGCCATGCTCGGCGCCCTAGCGGCCTATGTTCGTGCGATCGGACAATGTAGCCCCGACACGCTGATGGGGCGGGGCGTGGGCGACCAGTTGCGCGCCATCGACGACGGAATGACAAGTGCGGTCCTGATGTTCGAACGCGGCGACCATGCGGGCGTCCTCCTGTCGATCGCTGCGATGCGGCACCAGCTGGGCCTGATCGCCGAGCGATATCCGGGGAACCGTCGCGAACTGCTGTCGGCCTCACGCGCGTTGCAGGCGCTGGGCGACGGCAACCGAGGCTTGCCCGCGCTGCAGCGCTGGAAGCATGGCTTCGACAGGGGACTGGCGCAGAAGCTGCGCCGCGGCGAGGGCCGGTCGCTGTATGATGCAGCGCAACTTCGCAACGCGCTGGCGCGGGAATGAAACACTGGCTGGTGGTCGGTTTGGTAGCGCTCGTGCTGACCTTCCTGCTGGCGACGCCGATCCGCCATAGTTTCCGTATGGCCGACGGCGATCTGTTCGCTGGTTGGCGGGCAGGCAAGGCGAAGCACGATGTGAACGCGATCGAGGCTTATCTTGCCCGCGAAGGCGTTGGCGAGGTGCTGCCGCTCGGCGATATATTGCGGAGCGATGCGCGCTGGCGCCGTTGCCCGAACGCGCAGCCTTTTGCGGTTCCGCCGCGGTCGACCTGGCCCGCGATGGTGCCGACGCTGCGTTATATCCGCGATGAAGTGGTTCCGGCGGTCGGTCCGGTGCGCGTGGTCTCGGGCTATCGAGATCCGGTTGCAAATCGCTGTTTCAAGGGTGCGAAGGCGAGCCGTCACCTGCATTTTGCCGCGCTCGACCTGGTGCCGCAGCGGCCTTTGACGCGAGAGGATCTGATCTCGGCGCTTTGCCCGCTTCATGCACGGAACGGCGCGCGTTTCGCCGTCGGGCTCGGTATCTATAAGATCACGCGCTTCCACATCGATACGGCGGGATATCGCCGCTGGGGCGCCGACTATCGGGGTTCGACCTCGCCCTGCGCCTGACGCTTCGCGCTATCGGCAATCATGTTGCGCCGCAGCACCACTTCTGTTAGGGGCGCGGCGTTTCGCGGCGCTCTGCGCGCTGCCCCCTTCCATCAAGGCTCTTTCCGCATGTCTTTGCGCAATATTGCGATTATCGCACACGTCGACCATGGCAAGACGACCCTCGTCGACCAGCTGTTCCGCCAGTCGGGCACCTTCCGCGACAACCAGCGCGTTGAAGAGCGCGCCATGGATTCCAATGACTTGGAAAAGGAACGCGGGATCACCATCCTTGCGAAGTGCACCTCGGTCGAATGGGGCGAAGGCGCCGACCAGACGCGCATCAACATCGTCGACACCCCCGGCCACGCCGATTTCGGCGGCGAGGTCGAGCGCATCCTCAGCATGGTCGACGGCGTCATCCTGCTCGTCGACGCGGCCGAAGGCCCGATGCCGCAGACCAAGTTCGTCACCGGCAAGGCGCTGGCGCTCGGCCTGAAGCCGATCGTCGTCGTCAACAAGATCGACCGCAGCGACGCGCGCGCCGCCGAAGTGCTCGACGAAGTGTTCGAACTCTTCCTCGCGCTCGAAGCCAATGACGAACAGCTCGACTTCCCGATCCTCTACGCCTCGGGCCGCGGCGGCTATGCCTCGGAAAGCCCCGAAGCGCGCGAAGGCACACTCGAGCCGCTGTTCAAGACGATCGTCAGCCATGTGCCCGAGCCGGGCCTGCCCGTTGACGCGCCCTTCACCTTCCTCGCGACGCTGCTCGACCGCGATAACTTCATTGGCCGCATCCTGACCGGCCGCGTCCAGTCGGGCACGGTCAAGGTCAACCAGCCGATCCACGCGCTCGACATGGACGGCAAGGTGATCGAAGTCGGCCGCGCGTCGAAGCTGCTGGCGTTCCGCGGGCTCGACCGCGTTCCCGTCGAGGAAGCGAAAGCGGGCGACATCGTCGCGATCGCGGGCCTGACCCAGGCGACCGTCGCGAACACGATCGCCGACACCGGCGTGAGCGAACCGATCGCCGCGCAGCCGATCGACCCGCCGACGCTGTCGATGCGCTTTGCCGTGAACGACAGCCCGATGGCGGGCCGCGAAGGCAGCAAGGTCACGAGCCGCATGATCCGCGACCGCCTGCTCCGCGAAGCCGAAACCAACGTTGCTATCCGCATCACCGAAAGCGCCGACAAGGACAGCTTCGACGTCGCGGGCCGCGGCGAGCTTCAGCTCGGCGTGCTCATCGAAACGATGCGCCGCGAAGGCTTCGAGCTCGGCATCAGCCGCCCGAAAGTGCTGTTCGGCGAAGACGAAGCCGGCAAGCGCACCGAGCCTTATGAAACCGTCGTCATCGACGTCGACGACGAACATAGCGGCACGGTCGTCGAGAAGATGCAGATCCGCAAGGCCGACCTCACCGACATGCGTCCGTCGGGCGGTGGCAAGACGCGCATCACCTTCTCGGGCCCGTCGCGCGGCCTGATCGGCTATCATGGCGAATTCCTGTCCGACACGCGCGGCACCGGGATCATGAACCGCCTGTTCGAAAAGTACGGCCCGCACAAGGGCCCGATCGAAGGCCGCAAGAATGGCGTCCTCATCTCGAACGGCAATGGCGAAGCGGTTGCCTACGCCCTTGGCCCGCTCGAAGAGCGCGGCATCCTGTTCGTCTCGCCCGGCGAAGCGCTCTATGAGGGCATGATCATCGGCGAGAATGCGAAGCCCGACGACCTCGAGGTCAACCCGATGAAGTCGAAGCAGCTCACGAACTTCCGTTCGACGGGCAAGGACGACGCGATCCGTCTGACCCCGCCGAAGCGCATGACGCTGGAGCAGGCGATCGCCTATATCGACGACGACGAGATGGTCGAAGTGACCCCGAAGAATATCCGCATCCGCAAGGCGCTGCTCGATCCGCACGAGCGCAAGAAAGCGTCGCGCAAGAAGGAAGCGGCCTAAAGATCAGGGGGACGGTCTGCGATGACCGTCCCCTTTTCTTTTCGAACAGCGTTCCCCCCGGCGGGCTTGCGCATTACAGGCGTCCGATGCTTCGCCTGACCGAACTCACATTGTCGCTGCACCATGCGGACGAGGAATTGCCCGCCGCGATCTGCAAGCGGCTGCGGATCAGCCCGCGCGAGCTGATCCGCTACGTCGTCGCGCGCCGCGCGAAAGATGCGCGCGACAAGACGAACATCAAGCTGATCTATTCGGTCGACGTCAATTTGAAGGACGAGGGCGCGGTGCTCGCGCGCTTCCGCAAGGACCGCAACGTCCAGCAGACGCCGAACACCGCGTATAAATTCATCACGCAGGCGCCGAAGGGGATCAAGCGGCCGGTCGTCGTCGGCGCGGGGCCGTGCGGGCTGTTCGTCGGGCTGATCCTCGCCCAGATGGGGTTCCGCCCGATCATCCTCGACCGCGGCAAGGTCGTGCGCGAACGCACCAAGGACACATGGGATTTGTGGCGGCGCAGCGTGCTCCACCCCGAATCGAACGTCCAGTTCGGCGAGGGCGGCGCGGGCACCTTCTCCGACGGCAAACTCTACAGCCGGATCAAGGACCCGCGGCACCTCGACCGCAAGGTGCTGACCGAGTTCGTCAAGGCGGGCGCGCCGCCCGAAATATTGACCGAGGCGCACCCGCATATCGGCACCTTCCGGCTGGTGACGATGGTCGAAAGCCTGCGCGAGACGATCGAGGGGCTGGGCGGCGAATATCGCTGGCAGCACAAGGTCGACGGGCTCGATATCGCCGGTGACGGCGCCGGTGCGCGCCGCGTCCAGGGGCTGCACCTGAGCAATGGCGAGTATCTGGAGGCCGACCGCGTCGTGCTCGCGGTCGGGCATAGCGCGCGCGACACTTTCGCGATGCTCCACGCGGCCGGAGTCCATGTCGAGGCGAAGCCCTTTTCGATCGGCGTCCGCATCGAGCATCCGCAATCGTGGATCGATACCTCGCGCTTTGGCGCCGATGCGGGCAACCCGATCCTCGGCGCCGCCGAATATCATATCTCGCACCACTGCAAGAATGGCCGCACCGTCTACAGCTTCTGCATGTGCCCCGGCGGCACCGTCGTCGCCGCGACGTCCGAGGAGGGGCGCGTCGCGACCAACGGCATGAGCCAATATTCGCGCAACGAACGCAACGCCAATTCGGGCTTCGTCGTCGCGATCGACCCCGCGCGCGACTATCCCGGCGACCCGCTCGCCGGCATCGCGTTCCAGCGGCACTGGGAATCGCTCGCCTTCGTCGCGGGCGGATCGAACTATAAGGCGCCCGCGCAGCGCGTCGGCGACTTCCTGAAGGGGCGTCCGTCGACCGCGCTCGGCAGCGTCGTCCCCTCCTATCGCCCCGGAGTCACGCCGACCGACCTTGCAGGGTGCCTGCCCGATTTCGCGGTCGAGGCGATGCGCGAGGCGATCCCGGTGTTCGGGCGCCAGATCGCGGGGTACGACCATCCCGACGTCGTGATGACGGGGGTCGAGACGCGCACCTCGTCGCCGGTGCGCTTTACCCGCGGCGAGGATTTTCAGAGCCTGAACACCGCCGGGCTGTTCCCCGCGGGCGAGGGTGCGGGCTATGCTGGCGGCATCTTGTCGGCGGCGGTCGACGGCATCAAGGTCGCCGAGGCGGTCGCCCGAAGTCTGATGCGAGCCTGATGCCATGACGACGATCCTGTTCAACAAGCCGTGGGGCGTGCTGTCGCAATTCACCGACAAGAGCATGACCGCAAGCGCGGATGGCCCGCGCGCGACGCTGTCCGACTATATCGACGTCCCCGGCGTCTATCCGGCGGGGCGGCTCGATCGGGATAGCGAGGGCCTGCTGATCCTGACCGACGACGGCGCGCTGCAGGCGCGGATTTCGTCGCCGAAGCACAAGACCCCCAAAACCTATCTGGCGCAGGTCGAGGGCGAGCCCGACGAAGCCGCGCTGGAGGCGCTGCGCCGCGGCGTCACGCTGAACGACGGCCCGACGCGCCCCGCGACCGTGTGCCTAATCGACCCCCCGACGCTGTGGGACCGCGAGCCGCCGGTGCGATACCGCAAGAGCGTGCCCGATAGATGGATCGAACTGACGATCACCGAAGGCCGCAACCGCCAGGTCCGCCGCATGACCGCCGCGGTCGGCTATCCGACGCTGCGGCTGGTCCGCTGGCGGATCGGGGGGTGGGAGATTGGGGAACTGGGGTTGGGGGAATGGCGAGAGGTTGGGTGAGGGCTGCGAACCTATATACCGGCCAACCTAGTTACAGAGTAGCCAGGCAACGGCCCCGCCAATGCGTAAATTGACGGGGCCCGGAGCTTTATTATTCCGCCGCTGCGATTACCTCTCGGCGGCTCGGCAGTTTGAGCGACCAACGGATCATATCGGCCAGAATCGGGAAGATGTCGTTGTGCTTTGCGCCGAAGCGCATGTATTCGCCCTGCATCGACCCAATATCGCGATTGCCTCCGGTTTCTTCTGGCAGATAAGCCGCAAGGCCGGTCAAATCGGCATCGAGGCGTTCGCCATCCGTAAGGCCGTAATAATTCCACATCGGATTGCTATGTGAAAAGTCGATTTCAGGAATCCCGGCCAGCAATTTCTGATAGAGTTCATCTGCATTGTCGGGTTTGCGATTGCTGAAGTTCAAATCGTAGGCGAGCTTCGCCAGCGCCTTCAAAACAACCGGTTGAGCAGCGACGGTTTTTTCCTTCGCGCGATTAGACGCGAAGTTAGGAATTTCGACGATCCGGCTCCACAATTCCATGATCGGAGCTTCGCGCGGTTCAACAACAGCTGGCGTCGCACCTGCGATGTTGCCCTTATTCAAAAAGGCGATCGCGTTCACGCCGACGAGGTCTTTCAGCACCAGCGCGCCCGTGTCGTCCGCCCAATCTTTTGCCTCAGCTTCGGTGACAGCAATACCAAGATCAGCAGCTAGATTGCGTTTGATGAAGTGCGTAATCGGATTCGATCCGTCAAACTGGAATGCCAACGATGCATCGACCTTCTTTCCCAGCCGATTGAGATCGTGGAAAAGCTGCCTTTCCTGCTCGATGTTCAGGCCAAGGTGAACTTCCACGGTAAGCGTGGCGTACGCACGTGCTGCCTCGTAGGCCTCATTCCAGACGAGCATCTCCTCTTCCGTGACCACGCGGCCCTTCTCGGCAAAAAGAACGGCGCCCTTGCCAGGGTACTTTCCGATCTGACGAACCTGGTCGAGAAACGTCATGGTCATGTCAGCGGCGTGGCGGCGATGCTGGCCATCAACAACCCAGAGGATGTGACGCTCGGAAATAAATACTCGAAACGCTGCCGTCTCTCCACTTGTGGTTTCCAGCCGGAAGCCCCGGATTCCGCCGGTTCCATTGCCGCCGGGGGGAATGTCCCGGATATTGCAGACGAGCGGCTGGAGCGAAAAATAGGGCTGTTCGCCAAGTTGGCGCAGCACCGTATTAAAGGCTTCCGGAACCGGCTTTCCTGCTGCTTCGCGACGCAGTCTTGCGGCTGAAACCAGGCCCTTCGTCATGTAGATCGCGAGCTTTTTGGCATGGTTCTCGTCAAGCTGACGCTGCGCAACGGGTCCGGCTTCGCGGTTGTTCGCGACGTCCGAAATGTCTGCAAATTTGCGGAACGGAACCGACATGGTGAAAACGCGATGGCCAAGATTATGTCCAATGAAAACATTGAACGGCGTCTCGTTGATGTCGCCGGAATCCGACAGGGCATCAAGGGTGTCTAGGCTTTGGAGGCCACGAATGGGGGTAGGAAGATCGTCAACTTTGGGGTACACAATAATTCTCCTTCATAGCTCACCTGTCGGGCGGATCATTTTGCGGTGGTCGCCCCAGGTGTGAGGGATAAATACCCCAGGGACATTATTTGTCAACGAAACATTTGCCAAATATCATCCCTGGGGTAAAGATTCGGGAAAATTGTCTGAATTTCTGCGTTTTGTGGCGTGCTGGGCTGATGACCAACAAGAACAAACCATAAACAAAACCCTTTCCTACATTCCTCCGCCCGGTCATATCCTGTCCGGTTTGGCAGACAGGAGGGCATATCATGCAGAACCGGACACCGATCGCGGCGGAGGCTCGGCCGCCGCTTCCCGACTTTACGCCGGTGCCGCGCAAATACCGGCACGACGGGTGGACGCCCGAGCGGCAACGGGCGTTTATCGCGGCGCTCGCCGATACGGGGTCGGTCAGCCGCGCGGCGGCGATGGTCAATATGGCGCAGACGAACTGCTATACGCTGCGGCGCGCCGATGGGGCGGAGGGCTTTCGGCGGGCGTGGGAGGCGGCGCTCGATTTCGGGGTCGCGCGGCTGAAGGATATCGCGTTCGAACGCGCGATCGACGGCTATCTAGTGCCCGTCTTTGTCGCGGGCAAGCTGATGGGGTTTCGCCGCAAGCATAATGACGCGCTGCTGATGTTCTGCCTTCGCCATTACGGGCAGGATGCGGGCGGCAAGCGGACGACGATCAACTATTTCTCGACGCGCGCCGGGGCTGTTGCAGTGGCCGGGGCTTCGGGTGGCGGCGCTGGTGCGATGGGCGTCTCGACTGCGCTCGACACGAACGGGAATGGAGCGGCGGCGGGCGCAATGGCGGAGGCTTCGACGACGACGGTGCGGACGGTGATCCACGGCGGCGCGGGGACGGGCGAGCCAGCGGCCGCGCAGGATGCGGCGGCGGGGCTGATCGAGGGGTTCGAGGGGGTGGCGCTCGACCGGCAAGCCGAGGCCGAGATCGGCGCGGCGCTGCTCGCGCTCGCCGAGCGGCAACGCGCGCTGATCGCTGCGGCCGACGAGGGCGGGGTCGAGGCGATTGCGGCGCAGATCGACGATCCCGGGGTCGGGCTGGTGCGGCTGGGCGAGACGGGCATTCCCTTTTACGGGCCGCTGCAGGTGCATGAGGGGCTGGCCGACGCCGATCCGGTGCAGCGCTTTGCGGGCGAGGCCGACTGGGTCGAGGCGGGCGGCGATATTCCCGAGGGCTATCGCGAATGGATCGAGGGGGCCGAGGCGCGCGGCGAACGGACGCCGGCGGTGCCGCTGCCCGCCCGTCCACCCGAGGGCGACGGGATTGCCGAGGTCCGCAAACGTCCCTCGCGCCATCGCCGTGCGAAGCGCGACGGGGCGGGGCGATAGGCATTGGTGCGGGCGGTCGATCGCGCCTGCGACATCGGACCCGAACAAAAACCGGCGGTCCATGCATCCATGCGGGCCGCCCGCGCCGTCCCCTGCATGACCGGTGCGGCATCGTGCGAATATGCGCGTGCCCGAAGCCATTTTTCGGCCAAGATTTGGCGCGATGCATGGGCCGGACGGGAGGGGTTATCGATGACGAACAGACCAATGACTGTATCGCTCGCGCTGCTGGCGTGCTGCGCCGCGCCGCTTCAGGCGCAGACGGTGAATCCCTATCAGGACGGCGGCTATCGCGGCGGCGCAGGGCCGGTCGCGACGGGCGGCTTCGTCGGCGCGCGGCTGCGCATCCCGCTCGGCGAAACGCGCAGTGACGAGCGCCGGAAAATGCGCGTCGGGCTGACCGTCGCGCCGATGCAGCGGAGCGACGGGACGGGGCTGCGCGGGCCCGCCTGGCGGATCGGCGAGGGGCTGGAGTTCGGCTTTGCCGAGGGTGGCGCGACCCCGCAACTCTCGATCGGCGGGCAGCGGCTGACGGGGCCGGGCGCGGCAGGGCTGCGCTATGCCCCCGGCGGCGCGACCCCGGCGAAGGGGCGCAGCAACATGTCGGACGCGGGGACCGTGGCGGCGGTCGTCGGCGGGCTCGCGCTGCTGGCGGGCATCGGCCTGCTCGTCGCGCTCGACGCGTCGGACGACCCCGACCGCTGCTGCGAATAGGGGGCCGAGCCGGAGCCGCTCCGGTCAGGCCGGCGCGGTCGCGGGTTCGGGCTTTGTCGCGGTGGCGGCGCCGCGCCGCTTCCACAGGAGCAGGAACAGCCCGCCCGCGATCAGCGACGCGTTGACGATCCACGCCATGCCGTCGGCCGCGCCGATGCCGCCGCGCAGCGCCAAATGGGTCGCGGCGGCAGCGAGAGTGAGCGCGCCGGTCGCGAGGCGGCCGAGCGTCGAGAGGCTTGTCGCGGGAAGGCGGATCGCGGCGATCAGGAAGATCAGGCTGACGGCGAGCCATGCGGCAATCGCGGCGGGCGCGCTCGCGATGGCGAGGCCCGCGACCGCGGCGGCGGCGATGCCCGCGGGCTGGCCCCAGACGGTCGCGGCCCATGCGCGTTCCCACGCGGGCGCGGGGCGGCCCTTGTCGCGGCGGCGCGCGAGCCAGATGTGGACCCCGCTCGCGGCCAGATAAGTGAGGCCGAGCCCGAGCGCGGAATAGACGATCTTGACGATCCCGCCGCCGAACCAGCCGAAATGAACCTGTCCCATGCCGCCGAGCAGATCCTCGCCGAGGTTGTTGTCGGTCGCCTTTTGCTGATTGTAGATCGTCGCGTCGCGGCGGAAGGCATAGCTGTCGGTGCCCGCCATGCGGTTCGGCTGCTTGACGTTGAACAGCGCCGCGCCGCCCTGCTCGGTCGGATGTTCGGTGAAGATATAGGTGAGGCGGCCGCCGTCCTGCGGCAGCTTGGCATACATGGGGCGAAGGTCGAGCACCGGCGCGGGGCGCGGATCGTCGACCGGCGGTGCAGGGATGAAGAGCGCATAGACCTTGCCCACATCGCCGTTGAACATCGCCATGCCGAGCACCCCGACGATGATCGTCGTGAGGCCGAGGAAGGCGCCGGTCAGCGAGATGATGATGTGAAAGGGCAGCGCCCAGACGCCGAGCCGGTTGTGAAGGTCGGCCTCCTGCAACCGCTTCGATCCGCCGAGCCGGAGGTGGAAGGCGTCGCGGAAGATGCGCGGGTGCGCGAGGATGCCCGAGATGAGCGAGGAGAGCAAAGCGACGCCGATCAACCCGACGAGGAAGCCGCCCCACGTGCGCGGCAGGTGGAGGTTGATGTGGAGGCGCGTGATGAACTCGGTCCACGCGAACTCGGTCGACGGGGCGAGCTTGCCCGCGGCGTCGGCGACGAACTCGCGGTCCGCGTCGGCATCGACATGGAGGAGGAGGCGCGGGAAGTCGGCGGTGGGGAGCGTGATATAAACATGCTCGACCCCCGGGCCGCCCGCGGCGATGGCGCCTTCGAACGCGGTCTGCACGGCTTCGGGTGAGGCCTCGGTGAGCTGCGGCGCGGTCGCGCTCTCCCAACGCTGGAACTCGTGCGCGAAGACCGCGATGCTGCCCGACAGGCAGATGAGATAGATGAGCGCGGCGAAGGCGAGGCCGAGGCTGCTGTGCCCGCGGAGCACCGCGCGGACGAAGCCCGCCGGGATGCGCGACATCAGATCCTTTTTCTTGGCGGGCCTTGCGGGCTTGGGAGCGGCGGTCATGCGAAGCCCTTCACGATGGCGGCGGTGAAGCTGACGAGCGCGACGCCGGTGAGCACGGCGGTCGCGCGGAGGATGCGGTTGTCGGCGAGCGTCCATGCCATGCAGGCGCCCCACGCGACGGGGACGATGAGCCCGCCGACGACGAGGCGCGTCTGCTGTTCGCCGGGGACGAGCGCGGCCCAGGCGATGCCGACGCCCATCGCGGCGACCATGCCGATCGGCCCGGCCAGCAACCAGCGAAGCGTCTCGCGTCCCTTGGTCGTTGCGCGGTCGGAGGGTTCGGGGGCGAGGCTTTCGCGTGCGGTGCGCGCCTTGGCCTGACGGACGGTGTAATTTGCGGCGACCATGCCGAGCGCGGCGGTCGAGACGATCGCGAGCGCCACAAAAGGCCCGCGCGCGGGGCCGAGCGCCCAGGCCGGAAGGATCGTCGCGGCAGCGATCAGCAGCCAGCCGGCGACGACAAGCCCGGTCTGTTGATCCTTGCCGCGCCACGAGCGGCGCAACAGCCAGGTGCCCGCACCCGCCGCCACGGCAATCAGCAGCGCCGGCAAAAGCGCCGAACTGTCGTCCATATGTCCCCCTGTATCGTTCCGGCCTAACTATTGACTCTCATTCGCAATAGCAATAGCGGCCCTGCGATAGCCAAGCGGGGAGCTAAAGACAATGACCAACTCTTTCCGGCCGGTTCTGGCCCTGATGCTGGCGAGCGCGGCGATGCCGGCCTATGCTGACGAAGCGGCGATGGAGTCGGCCGCCGCGGACGCGGGCGTTGCGGGCGAAAGCAACGAGATCGTTGTGACGGGCCTGAAATTCGATCGCTCGCTTCAGGATACGCCGACGAGCGTCAAGGTGTTCACCGCGGAAGAGATCGACCGGCAGAATCTGATTTCGGTCTATGACCTGATCGATCGCACCGCGAACGTCGCGTCGACCTTTGCCGAGTCCGGGTTCAACATTCGCGGCATTTCGAGCACCAATGTGTCGGGCACCGGTTTCGGCGACCTCGCCACCGTCTATCTCGACGGATCGCCGTTGCCGCGCGAAGCGAGCGGCGGCGGGCCGCTCGACCTCTGGGATCTCGATCAGGTGGAAATCCTGCGCGGGCCGCAGTCGACGCTGCAGGGGCGCAACGCGCTGGCGGGCGCGATCATCCTCAAGACCACCGACCCGAGCTTCGAGTGGAAGGGCAAGGCGCGCGCGATGATCACCGACGCCGACGGCGAATATCGCCTCGCCGCCGCGGTGGGCGGGCCGATCGTCCCCGACGTGCTGGCGTTTCGTGTGGCGGGCGAACTCGCGCGCGGCGACGGGTTGATCAAGAACAGCGTCACCGGCGGCGATTATGCGAAGTCGAACAGCGAAGTGGTGCGCACCAAATTGCTGTTTACCCCATTTGGCGCGGACGGGCTGCGGATCGTCGGGTCGTATCTCTATGACCGGCATTACGGCAACGACGGGCGCGGTTATACGTTCACCGACCTGCCGAACAGTTGGAAGCGCCGCACGGTCGAAGCGAACCGGCCGACCTATTCGAAGACGAGCACCGACCTGTTCACGCTCGACGTGTCGTTGCCGCTCGGCGACGTCTTCACGCTGTCGTCGATCAGCAGCTACAATCACCTCAAGACCTTTTCGACCTATGACGGCGACCTGCGCCGCGAGGACGAGGCCTATGGCGACTATTCGACGAACCAGAAGATTTTCAGCCAGGAGGTCCGGCTGACTTTCGACACCGGCAATCTTCAGGGGCTGATCGGCGCCTATTATTCTAAGCACAAGAATCCCGACTATCTGGCGAACAGCACCTTCAGCCTCGATCTCGACGTCAATCTGGGGCTGACGAGCCGCGTCGCGCAATTCCTCGCTCTGCCGCCCGCGCAGGGGGGCGCCGGGATGGATCCTGCCACCGCGCTCGCGACCGCGCAGGCCGTGCGCGCGCTCTATCCCCAGCGTGTCTTCATCTCGTCCGAGCAGCTCTATCCGTTCAACATCGAGACGCAGGCCTTGTTCGGCGATGCGAGCTGGGAAATCACCCCGGGGCTCAAACTGCTCGCGGGCTTCCGCTATGACCGCGAAAAGCAGACGGTGCGCAACGAGAATGCGGTGACACTGAACACGGTGCTGCCCGACCCCGCCTTTTACGGTCAGGTTAATCCGCTGTTCGGCCTGGTCGTGCAGACGGTGAACGGGCTGCTGCTTTCGGACGTTCAGAACGCCAACAGCTCGGGCCCGCAGCAGACGACGATCTATAAGGCATTCCTGCCGAAGGGCGGCGTGTCGTGGGAGGTCGCGCCCAACAAGACGCTGAGCGTGATCGCGCAGCGCGGCTATCGTTCGGGCGGCGCGGGCATCAATCCCGGGCAGGCCTATGCCTTTACCTATGATCCCGAATATACGTGGAATTACGAAATGTCGCTGCGCACCCAGTGGCTCGACCGGCGGCTGACGCTGAACGCCAACGCGTTCTACATCGACTGGTCGGACCAGCAGGTGACGGTGCAATTGTCCGAAAACCAATATGATTATGAAACGCAGAATGCGGGCAAGTCGCGCGTCTGGGGTTTCGAGGTCGAGAGCGATTTCGACGTCACCGATGCGCTGAACATCTATGGCTCGGTCGGTTATGCGAACAGCAAGTTCCTCGACTTCACCGTGCAAAATGGTCAGGCGCAGGATCTGTCGGGCAACGCCTTTTCTGGCGCGCCGAAATGGACCGCCGCGATCGGGTTCGACTGGCGCCACGCGAGCGGCGTGTCGGTCAACGTCAACGCCAATTATCGCGGCGCCCAATATCAGGGCGTGATCGAACAGGATCAGGGGCGCGACGTGCCGGCGCGCACGCTGGTCAACGCCAAGATCGGATATAGCAACGACAATTTCGGCGCCTATCTGGTCGCGACGAACCTCTTCAACGACAAATATTTCGACTATGAATATGAAAATGCCGGGCGCCTGCAGGCGCTGCTCGGCGAGCCGCGGATGATCGGCCTGACCTTCGAAGGCCGCTTCTGATCGGGGAGGGCGCTGCCGCGGCGAGCGGTCAGCGCCCCGCGATCGCTGGCGCGGTGCGCCGTGTTTGGCTTTCCCAGATCGCGACCGCGGCGAGAAGCAGGGTCGTACACCACCCCATGGTGAGCAGATTGGCGTTGAGTCCGATCGGGGCGAGCGCCAAGGCTGCCAGGATTCCCGCGAGGTGGGACGCCGGGACGCGGCCATAGACGACACGGCGATAGATTGCGCTGCCCGCCAGATAGAGGATGGGGCCGGCCGCGATCACCAGCACCTGCGGCAGGCTGGCGTGGCCGCCCGGATGTTCCATCGCAAGGTCGTTGCCGACCGCGCAGACGATGATGCCCCCGACGAGGATCGCGTGGACATAGTTGAACCAGGCGCCGATGCGGCCGGGATCGTCCGACGTCGTGATCTTCGCCGTCGCGTCCTTGCTCGAGGTACCGAAATAGAGCCACCAGAGCGCGAGCGTGCCGAGGAAGGTCGCGCCGAGGGCCGAGAGGATCGGCGTGCTCCAACTCTGGTCGCGCCCAAGCGTTGCGCCGGTCGCGAGCAGCGTCTCGCCAAGCGCGACGATGACGAACAGCTGGCAACGTTCGGCAAGGTGGCCGCCCTCGATCGTCCATTCGCTCGTTTGCGATCGCCCGAGGCCGGGAAAGGCGAAGCCGGTCATCGGCGCGACATATTCGAGCAGGACCGCGATCCCCCAGAGCGCGAGCCGCCCCTCGTGGCCGGCGAATGCGCCCGCGATCCAGAAACAGCCCGAGAGCGTGAACCACGCCGCCATCCGGCGATAGTTGGCGGCGAGCGGCGTGCCGCGGTCGAGGTGGAAGATGACAAACAGCGTTCGGCCGAGTTGGAGCGTGACATAACAGGCCGCGAACACCAGTCCCCGGTCGCCGAACGCTTCGGGAATCGCGGCGGCCATCATCAGCGCGAGCAGCATCAGGACGAAGAGGACGCCGCGCAGTCGGGGATTTTCGGGATCGAACCAGTTGGTGACCCAGCAGGTATATTGCCAGCCGAGCCACACCGCGAACCACAGGATCAGCGTTTCGAGCGCGCCGACGGGGCTCAGATGATGGAGGAGCAGGTGGCTGAGCTGGGTGACCGCGAAGACATAGACCAGATCGAAGAATAATTCTTCATAGGTGACGCGGGCATGATGCCCGTCGCGGTTGCGCAAAATGGACCGGCGGGTCGCCGTCATCGCGAAAAACGCCAGATCGCGATGGCGGCCAGCGCGGCAGGGATCAGGAAGACGATGAACAGGATCGGCGTCTCCTCGCGCACCGAATAGCCCGCCTTGGTGACGCCCACCCACATGTTGAGCGCGGCGACCGCCAACCAGACGGGTATGAAATATTTGGCCGCCAGCGCGAGATCGGGGCGGGTCCCGCCCCACAGATGGCCAAAGAGCAGGAATAGGCCGAGCAGCACCGCGCCGCCTGTGATGACCAACAGCATGTGCATGATCGAATCCCCTGTGAAATGGCCGCCAGTCTAGCCGCGGCCGTGATGCCCGAAAAGAGGAGCGGACGGCGCGGCGGTGCGCCGTCCGCCCGGCTGTCCCGGCGGCCGGAGGGACGGCCACCGGGGGAGGGGTCACTTGGTCGTGTAGCCGCCGTTGACGAGGATCGTCTGGCCGGTCATCCACCAGCCGTCGGACACCAGCATGCGGATCCACGGGACGATATCCTGAATGTCGGTCAGCCCGGTCTTCGTGAAGGCGGACAGCGCCGCGGCCGACTTGTGATAGGCCTGCGCATCGGCTTCTTCAGCGGGATAGAAGAAGGGCGTGTCCATCGGACCCGGGCCGATCGCGGTCACCGAAATGCCGCGCGCGCCGAACTCCTTCGATGCGGCGCGGGTGAAATGTTCGACCGGCGCCTTGGTCCCCGCATAGGCGGCATAAAAGGGCGTGTAGGCGCCGAGCAGGGATGTGACGAGCGTGCAGACCTTGCCATTGTCGTTCACATGCTTGCCCGCCTCTTTCAGGAAGAAGAAGGCGGTCTTCGAATTGACGGCGGTCATCTCGTCATATTCGGCCTCGCTGATTTCGGTGAAGGGCTTTTTCAGCACCTTGCCGACGGTATTGATCGCGATATCGGGGCGGCCGATTGCGGCGATGGTGTCGGCAAAAAGCTTTTCCATGGACGCGGCCGACGTGAGATCGGCCTGGAAGGCGACGGCTTCGGCGCCCGCGGCGCGGACTGCGGCGAGCGTTTCCTCGGTCTCGGCCGCCGAGGCGGCGCTGTTGTAATGGATGACGATCGCCCTGGCGCCCTGTTCGGCGAGGTCGCGCGCGACCAGTCCCCCCAGATTCTTGCCCCCGCCCGCGATGAGGACGGTCTTACCCTTGATGCTGTGATCGGCCATATTTGGTCTCCTTGGTCGTTGTTTATCCAAGGCTAAGGCGCTTTCGGCTTGTCCGCTTTCAAATTCCGGCGCAGCCTTCAAAAATTGTCAGGACGAGTCGTGGGGCTCGCAAGGTGGGCGATTGACCGAAGCCGTAACCGTCTGGGATGGCATCAGACCGCGATCGGGGCGCGACGTCGTCGCGCGACATCAGGCGCATATCGGCCGGTTCGGCGTGCTTGCCGCCACCGAGAATCTGGCTTCGCCGACCGACTGGGCCTTCGAGGAAGATCATCATGTGATCGTCGTCCATCTCGGTGGGCAGCTAGACCGGATGGAGTGCGAATTTTCGGTCGGTCCGTCGGGGCCGGTGCTGCCGACACGCGGCGATGTGTGGATAATCCCGGCGGCATGCCGCTATGCCGCGCTCGCGCAGGGCGAGCGGGCGGAGTTTGTCGAACTCAGCATTCCGACGGCGCTGCTTGCCGATGCGCCACTGGTGGCGCGGGTGCAGCATCGCGACGATTTTCTCTTCGGCGCGGCGACGCGGCTGTTCGAGCTGTTACGCGAAACGGATGACGATCTGGCGCGGATGGCGTCGCATGAGGTCGGCGATGCGCTTGAGCGACATCTGTTTCATCGATATGGGCATCGCGATCCACAGCCCGTGCGGCGGGCGTTGTCGGCATCGGATCGCAACCGGCTGGTCGACGCGATCCGCGGGCAGCTCGATGCGGAGCATAGCCTTGCCACGCTTTCGGCGCTGGTCGGGATGGATGAGCGGGGCTTCACCGGCGCCTTTCGCAACGCATTCGGCGTGTCGCCCTGGCAATATGTGATGCGCGCGCGTCTTGACGAGGCGGCGCGGCGGCTGTGGTATGGTGGGGAATCGATGACCGAGGTGGCGCTGGCGACGGGCTTTGCCTCGCCAAGCCATTTCGCGACCGCCTTTGCGCGGCGCTTCGGGGTGCCGCCGTCGCGCTATCGTGCCGCAGCACGATAGCGCGGGCGGTTCGGCGCGTTAGAACTTGAGGCGCGCGCCGACATAGAATTGGCGGCCATTGTCATAGATCGCGCGCGGGCGGTCGCGGGTGCCCGAATATTGCTCGATCTTCTCGTTGGTCAGGTTGATCGCGTCGGCGGTGAGCGCGATATTGTCGGTGATATTGACGCTGACCGACGCATCGAGCGACGAGAGCGCAGCCTGATTGAGCGGTGCCGCGCGGTCGATATCGATGAAGAATTTCGACCGGTAGTTGTAAGAGAGTCGTGCGCTGACGAGGTCATTCTCATAATAGCCCGTCAGGTTGAGCGAGTGCTTCGAATTGCCCGGGATCGGGTCGCCATTGTTCGCCTTGGCGTCCGAATAGGTGTAGTTGACCACCGCGCCGAAGCCACCCCAGATCGGGCGCGACACCTGGAATTCGAAGCCCTGGTTGCGTCCGCCGTCGCCGTTGCTGCGACGGTTGATCTGATAGGGGCAATTGAACAGGTTCGGATTGCCGCCGCCCGCCGCGACGCAGCCTGCGGGCTGCGACCCCGGCACGAACACGCCCGGCAGGGTTTCGGTCGAGGTCGTGTTGACGATGTACGACTGGATATCCTTGTAGAAAGCGGCGAGCGCAACGATCGTCTCGCGGTCGGGATACCATTCGATCGACAGGTCATACTGGTTGGCGCGGTAAGGGTCGAGGTTCGGATCGCCGCCGCGGCCGGTGAGCAACGTGCCGTTGAGGTCGACGCCGGGGGTGATATCGACGAAGTCGGGGCGCGTCACCGTCTTGCCCGCGGCGAAGCGCAGCACGACTTGCGGCGAGAGGTCGACCGAGAGGTTCGCGCTGGGCAGGATGTCGGTGTACGACCGCTTAGCGGTCGACGGGGTGAAGCCCCCGAACGGGTTGGTGAACTCGGGGTTGGCGCCGCCGATGATATAGCCGTCCGACGTCTGGTCGGTGGTGATCACGCGCACGCCGACATTGCCGCGCCAGCCCTCGCCGCCGAATTTGGCGAGGCCGTAGCCGCCCCACGCCTTTTCGTTGATCGAATAGGTGTTGCCGGGAACGAGGAAGCGGTCGTTGCTCGGCGAGGTCGACGCGGCATAGATCGCGCGCAGCTTCGCGGGATCGACGCGCCAGTAGTCGGTGAGCGTGCCGGGCGATGCGATATTGTCGAGGAAGTCGCCGGGCATGCCGCTGCCGGTCGCGAAATCGGCCGAGGTGCACGGCGCGCCATTGCAGCGGAGGCCGGGGGTGAAGACGCCGCCGTTGGTCGCGAAACGTTCGGCGACGCGATCATGGTCGGTATATTTGACCCCGAATTTGAGTGCGGTGAGCGGACCCCATTCGACCTGTTTTTCGACGTCGAGATAGAAATATTTCTCCTCATCGTCGTTAGTCACCGACTGGATGCGTGCGAAGTCGGGACGGATGCCCAAGGGGTTGAGCGGGTTGGGGTTGGAGAAGCTGACTTCGGGACGGCCGCTGGTGAGGTCGTAGCTGAACGCGCCGGGGCCGGCGAATTCGATGAAATTCTCGTTGCTCGTGTCGCCGTTCGCCTTGGTCCAGCCGGCCTTGAAATGGACCGAGAGGCTGTCGGTCGGTCGGTAAGTCAGGTCGAAATCGGCCGAGACGGTCTTGGCGACCGCCTGCCGGTCGATCGCGTCATAGACGACGCCGAAACCCGTCGTGCCGCCGGTCGCCGAAGCGATATTGCCCGAGACCGCGACGCCGTCACGGACCACGGCGTTGCTGATCGTGCCGCCGCCGGCGAGCGCCTGCTCGCCCCAGGCGATATAATTCTGGTTGAAGTTGTCGGCGTTGAAGCGCGAATAGAGGCCGGTGATGTTGATTTCGAGCTCGTCCGACGGACGGAACTGGATACCGACATTGGCGCCGTAGCGCTCGCGGTCCTGTTCGAACATCGTCGAGCCGATCAGCGTCGGGACGAGCGCGCTCTGCCCGCCGCCGACGGGGAAGGAGCGGTAGCCGAAGATTTCGAGGCCGTCGCGGCGCGTGCGGCGCTTCTGATAGATGGCGCCGACGAGGACACCGAAGGTTTCGTCTGCATTTTTCCAACTGATGAGGCCCGAGACCTGCGGGTCGACCTTACCCGACAGGTCCGAATAGGCGGCCTGTGCCGAGGCCGAGAGGGTGAGCGGGTCGAGGTCGAGCGGATTGCGCGTGATGACGTTGATCGTGCCGCCGACCCCGCCTTCCTCGACATCGGCCTGCGGGCTTTTGTAGACTTCGAGGCGGCCGATGATTTCGGCGGGCAGGGTCAGATAGTTGAAGCTGCGCGTCGAGGCGACCTGATCGAGGATGAACCAGTCGGCGGTCGCGACGCTGTGGCCGTTGAGGAGGGTCTTGGTGAGGTTCGGCGCGGTGCCGCGGAGCGAGACGCGCTCGCCCTCGCCGAACTCGCGATTGACGACGATGCCGGGGACGCGCTGGAGCGCCTCGGCGACATTCTTGTCGGGGAATTTGCCGACATCTTCGGCGGTGACGACATCGGCGATGACCGCGAGATCGCGCTTCGCGTCGATCGCTTCGCGGAGCGACCCGCGGATGCCGGTGACGACGATTTCGCTCTCCGCCGTATCGGCGGCGGCCGGGGCTGGCGCCTGCGCGTGGGCTGCGCTGGCGGCAAAAAGCAATGTACCAATGCTGGCCGAGGCAAGCAGATATCTTGCATTGGTCATGTTAATTCTCCCTCCAAAAATGCCAAAATCAATTATTGCTCTGATTTTTAGGGGACATTAGACATACCAATTTAAACGTCAAGCGCCATTTTACGCAATAAATGGGCGATAAATCTCGGAGACGGAATATTTTGGTATCTAATTGGTATCGTAATGAAAGGCGCGCGCGTTCGCCCATCCGCGGGATCAGACCGCAAGGCGGAAAGACGGCGCGAGCGGGCAAGACGCCGGGTAGCGGCTCGCTAGCAGGCTCTGGCACTGAGCCCGGAACGGACGGCGCGGGATATCAGCTCTTTGGTATCGTCGATCGTCCGCGCGTCCGATGTTCCGACGCCGAATGTCGAGAGCGGGCGCGGGCGTCCGTCAAGGATCCCTCAGTAGAGGTTGTCCTTGTAATCCTTGTCGAGCCCGCGCTGCATCAGCCCGGGCACCGAGACGAAGGCGCCGGCGAGGCGCGCGCCGATCCCCTTGTCCTTGTTGAGCCGGACATGCTCGGCGAACATTTTTGCGGGTTTGATATCGGCCGGCGCGGCCGCGGCGGGCCAGAGCTTTGCGCGCGCGAGTGCGGCGCTCGGGCGGATCGCGATGTCTACATTGTCGACGCGCGTCGCGAGCAGCGGTATCTTTCCCTGCACCGCGAAGCTGGCGCGCGCGGTTTCATCGTCGGTGAGCATCGCCGCACCGCGCACGATCGCGACCGCCGACGCACCGGGAATCAGCATCGCCGCCGCGATGCGCGGCTGGACGATGAGATTGCGGAAGCTGTCGGTGCGGCGGTTGCCGGGGCGGTCCGCGAACCAGAGCTGGTCGCCGGTGACATGCGCCATCGCGCCCGCAGGGTCGCCCTTTGGGCTGAGGTCGGCGTTACACGCGGCATCCATCGTCGCCAGCGCCATGAAGCAGGCTTCGGCGGCAAAAGCATGGGGAGCGTCGGGGGCGGCGTTCGTCGGCGTGGCAGACCAGAAACCTGACCGGATCAGTGCCTTGGCGCAGTGAACATAGCATTCCTCGACCGCGATTTTCGCGGCACCGCCGTCGATGGCGGCGACGCGGCCATTGATGCGCAGCGTCTCGCCGATGCCGGGAACAAGGAAGAGCGAGCCGAAGCTGGTCCCCGGCACCGCGAGCGCCGGATCGTCGAGCGCCGTGAGCGGCACCGACAGCGTCGCAGCATCGGCCGCCGCGAAACCCGCGTCGCCGCCGCCGAGTGTGATCGCGATGTCGTCGCTGTCGCCAAACCCGGCGAACATGAGCAGCGACGCGGCAAGCCAGCGCCGCGCCGTGGCATCGACATGATCGATGACCTTGAGACTCACCGCCGGGGGTGCCTTGCCAAGAATAGCCTCGAGGCCCGCGATGTTATCGATGTCGCTCATCGCCCGTTTCCCTTCGCTTTTTGCACCGCCGTGGCCCGATCAATCGGGTTTTTGGCCTGAATGATGGGCTGCTTCATCGCAGGCTTATTGCAAATCACTCGCATTTGCCTTAGCCGCAACGAAAGGACCGATCAAGTTTAAGGGGTATGGAAATGCGCAGATTCACCGGGCTTGCCCTTCGCACTTGTGCGTTGCTGATGGCCGGGGCCGCGTGGGCGCCGTCGGCTGCATGGGCGCAAGACGCAGCCGCCGAAGCCGAAGTTGCCGAAGAGGGCGGCGTCGAGGCGGTGAAGCAGGACGACGGGGCGATCGTCGTCACTGCCCGCCGCTTCGTCCCCTCGGGCGCGATCACCGCGAGCAAGACGACCGCGCCGCTGATCGAGACGCCCCAATCGGTGTCGGTGATCTCGCGCGACCAGATAGACATGCTCAACTTCGTCGATGTGCAGCAGGCGGTGCGTTACACTGCGGGCATCGTCGGCGAAAATTACGGCCCCGATCTGCGTTTCGACTTCCTGACGCTGCGCGGCTTCATCCCCGTCCAATATGTCGACGGGCTGCAGGCGCCGGTCAGCTCGACGATCTCGAACGTCGGTGTCGATCTCTATGGCTTCGAGGCGATCGACATTTTGAAAGGGCCCGCAGGCGTCCTGTACGGCACGACCCCGCCGGGCGGCATCTATAACCTCACCAGCCGCCGCCCCTCGTCGCGCACCAGCGGCGAAATCCAGCTGAAATATGGCACCGACGATTTCAAGCAGGCCGCAGGCACGATCACCGGCGAGCTGGCGAACGGCCTCACCGCGCGATTGACGGGCCTGTACCGCGACCGCGACGGCCAGACCGATTTCGTGACCGCGCGCCGCGCCTATGTCGCGCCCGCGGTGGCGTTCGACATCGGCCCCGACACCAAGATCACCGCGCTCGGCTATTATCAGTGGGACCGCGTCGAAGGCGACACCAACGGCTTCCTTCCGGCGGTCGGCGTGCTCGTGCCCAATCCGCTCGGCAAGGTTCCGCGCGGGGTCAACCTCGGTGAGCCCGATTACAACTTCTATCGCCGCGAGCAGTGGAGCCTCGGCTACGAGTTCACGCATCGTTTCTCGTCGGCGCTGCGCTTCACACAGAACGCCCGCTGGAGCGATTACAGCGAATATCAGCAGATCATTTATGCGAACGGGCTGGCGGCCGACAACCGCACCGTGACGCGGTCGAACTTCCCCTTCGCCGACGATGTGCAGCAATTCGCGGTCGATTCGCGCTTCGATGCCGAGGTCGGCACCGGTGCGATCGAGCATCATATCCTCGCGGGTCTCGACTATCGCAATTATCGTGAGCAGTCGGCGTTCGCCTTCCTCGGGGCGACGAGCATCGACCTGTTCAATCCGGTGTACAGCAGCACGCCGATCCCGGCGCCGACCTCGCTGTTCGATTTCACCAACCAGCGACTGAAACAGACCGGCGTCTATCTGCAGGACCAGGCGCATATCGGCAATCTGATCCTGACGCTGTCGGGGCGTCATGACTGGATGACGATCAACAATTATGCGACCGGCGCCGCCTTCCCCGAGGTTAAGGAAAAGAAATTCACCTGGCGCGCGGGTGCGACCTATGTGACCGACAGCGGCATCGCGCCGTACATCAGCTACGCCACCTCGTTCCAGCCGCTTGTCGGCCAGACGTTCGGCGGCGGCGCCTTCGATCCGAGCGAGGGCAAGCAGATCGAGGCCGGGGTCAAGTTCGACGGCCGCAACATGAGCGATGATTTCAAGATCTTCGCGACCGGCGCGATCTATCGCATCAGGCAGAGCAATGTGCTGACGCAGGACACGGTCAATCCGGGCTTCTCGGTCCAGACGGGCGAAGTCACATCGAAGGGGCTGGAGCTCGAAGTCGTCGCGCGCATCCGCCAGCAGCTGTCGATCAACGCGTCCTACACCTATCTCGACGCGAAGGTCACCGAGAGCAACAATCCGGCCGAAGTCGGCGGACGCCTTGCCGCGCAGCCGCGGCACAAGGCGTCGCTGTTCGTCGACTACACGCATCGCAGCGGCGCAGGCGGCGGCGTCGGCGTGCGCCATCTCAGCAACAGCAACGGCGTCGTCGCGCTGCCGGGGGCGACGGTGACGACGCCGAGCGGGATCGTCATTCCGGCGACCTTCACCAGCCCCGCGGTGACGCTGTTCGACGCGACGCTGCACTATGACCTTCCGGGCTGGCGCTTTGCGGTCAACGGCAGCAATCTCTTCGACAAGCGTTATGCGGGCCGCTGCACGGGCCTTGCCAATTGCTTCTTCGCCGAAGGGCGCCGGATCATCGCGACGGTGACGAAGCGCTTCTGATCCCGGTCCACGGGATCATCAAGGGTCGCGGGGCAAGCCTCGCGGCCCTTTTTTGCGTCTAGCGGCGGCGCGTCTTCATCGCCCAGCCGACCGCGAGCACCGGGACGCCGAGCGCGAGCCATGCCGCGCCGTCGCGCCAGCCGTCGCCGGTGAGCGCGATGACGAGGCCGCCGACGCTGAGCAGCGCCAGCGTCAACGGGACGGCGAAAATCCGGCGCAGGCTATGCGGCTTTCTCATTCGGCGGGCGCTATCAGGCCGCCGCTCTCGACCTCGCGCACCAGCGCATCGGTGCCGGCGCGGCGTTTGCCTAGCCAGAGATAGAGGCCCGAGCCAAGGACGATGATCGTGAAGAGCGTCAGGATAGCCCACAGGATCTTCAGCGGCAGCCCGCCATAGTCGCCGAAGTGGAGCGGCTGCGACACGAACAGCGCCTGCGCATACCAGGGCATCGAGCGCGCGGCGGTGAATTCGCCCGTCTCGGCATCGACGAGCGCCGGAGTGAGCAACCGCTCGGTCAGCGGCGTCGCGCCCTGAAAGAAGATGGCGACATGATGCTTGCTGCTGAAGTTCCCGCCGGGAAAGGCGATGAACTGCGGGTTGTTGCCGGGGACCGCCCGGCGCGCCGCCGCCATCGCCCTGTCGATCGAGCCATAGCGCGACGGCGGAACCGCGCCCTTGCCATCATAGGCGCGCACCATGTCGGCGAGTTCGGTCGTCTGCCACTGCGCGAAGATCGGGGTCGCGAAGGCGTTGATCACCCCGGTCGCGCCGACGACGGTCATCCAGGCGAGCGCGACGATGCCGAGCAGATTGTGATAGTCGAGCCATTTGACGCGGCGGCTGCGCGAGGTGCGCAGGGTGCCGAAGTCGAGCTTGCGCATAAAGGGGGTATAAAGCACGATCCCCGACACGATCGCGATCACGAAGAGCAGCCCCATCAGCCCGAGGAAGAGCATTCCCGGCAGGCCGAGAAACATGTCGGTATGAAGCTGGAGAATGAAGTGCATGACGCCGCTTTCGTCGACCGCGCCGGTCGCGAGGCCCGTCGAGCGGTCCCATAGCTGGATGGTCATCTCGCTGTCGGGCGAGCCGGGGCGGGGGGCGGTGGTGATGGTCATCGACGGATTGTCGTTGTCGAACGCCATGAAGACCGGAACCTCACCCGGTCGCGCGGCGAGTGCCTTCGCCAGCATTTCGTCGAGCGGTCTGAGGCCCGGCGCTTCGCTCGAGGAGCCGACCCCGGGCAGGCCATATTGCGGCGCCGCTTCGGTCAGCGCGTCGATTTCGTCGTGAAAGATCAGCGGCAGGCCGGTGACGCATAGCATCAGGAGGAAGGCGGTGGAGATGATGCTCGTCCATTTGTGGACGAGGAACCATGCGCGGATGGTCGATCGCTGCATATGATGGGCCGCTGTTATTGCGATGAATTCTCAAGATCGGTCCTATGGCGTGCTCCCCCTTTTGACAAGGCGGTTCACGGCGCCGATCCCATCGATCGGGCCAGCTACACCTTGATACGGGCCAGCGCGCTCGCGGCACGGACGCCTTCGCATGTTCCGGATTTTCTCAATATCGATTTGCATTCCATCCGGACTGCCCTCAAAATGGTATCGAGGGACCGCTCGTATCGCTGGAGCAATCATGCCTCTGAGCCGCGAAATGGAGCGACTGCGCGCCGAACATTCGGCACTGATCGCGCTTGCGCGGATTGTGACAGACTTGCTCCAAGCGCCCGGTCCCGCGCAGTTGACCGAACTGGCATCGGCGCGCGGCATGCTTCGCGAGACGCTGGTGCGCCACCTGAAATGCGAGGACTGGATCCTCTATCCACGACTGCGGGCGACCGGTGACCCGGACCTGATGCACATCACGCGGGAATTCGAACTGGAAATGGGCGATCTTGCGGCAGAATATGTCGCTTATGACGACCTTTGGACCGCGGAGCGCGTCGCGGCGCGCTGGGAGGAATTCTGCCGCGAAACGATCGCGATATTCGGCGCGCTGGCGACGCGGGTCGAGCGCGAGGAGCGGGAGCTTTATCCCCTCGCCGACAGGCTTCATGCCGCCACCGCGACGCTCGATCCCCTGATCATGGGCGAAGCGACAATTTCCAGCTGAGCGCGACGCGCAGATCCTGATCATATCCGGGAACCGGCTGTTTCCACGGATCGGCGAGTTCGAGGCCGATCGTCGCGTTTTCGGCATAGGCCAGACGCACGCCGCCGCCCCAACTGCCGAGTTCGAAACCGGTGCGCGGGACTGCCGTGCGCGCGAGCAAAGTGACGTCGGCATAGTCGACGAAGCCGTATATCTCGCTCTTCGCCAGCTTGCCGCGGCGTAGCGGGCGCAACGCCAGTTCGCCGAACGCCGCATAGCCCCGGTCGCCGTTGACCAGCCCGTCCTCGAACGCGCGGCCGAAGGTGGCGCCCCCGACACTGAACCGCTGCGCGGCGGGCAGGCGGTCGCGCGTCCAGCGCCCCGTTGCGGCGGCGCGTGCGACAAACGCCTTGCCGATCACCTGATTCGCCTCGAGGCTGGCGTCGGCATAGGCAAAACCGGTCTCCCCGACGCTGGGATCGACGCGCGCACCCGCGATGTCGAGGCCTTTTGCGCCGCCGACGCGCGCGCCGACAACGGTGCGCTCCTCGCTGAGCCGGAAGGCGAGACTCCCGCTTGCGGTCCATGTCTTTTCGGCCGCGATCGTCGAACCGAAGAGCGCGTTTTTCGAATCGAGATAGTCGATGCGCGCCGAGGCCAGCAGGTTGCGCCGGGACGCGCGGATCAGCGGATGGGTGACGCCGAAGCCCGCGCTCCACGCCTCGCCATCGATCGCGAGCCCTTTGGGGCGGGTGCGGAGCGCCGCGGCCGACAGTTCGGCGCGTGTGCCGCTGGCACCGATCGGGGTCGAATGGCTGGCGGCAAGATAGAGCAGGGATTTGAGGTTTACCGCCGCAGCGCCGGTGAGCCGCGTTTCGTCGCCGCTGCGGATGAGGCTGGAACCGCGGGCATTCGCCTCGACGATGCCGTCGTTGACGAATTGGCTGGTGCGCGTCGTGAAGCCGAGCCCGATCGTCGATTTCTTCGCGTCAACCGCGAGGTCGAGCGCGACAGCACCCTGCGCGCCGCCGAGCGCCAGGGAAGGGGTGACGGTGACGCCGGGAATGTCGGCGATGTTGCCGAGCGCGCGTTCGAAGCGGGCGCGCGGGAGCGGGCGCTGCCCCACGAGCCCACCGGCCATTTTCCCGACGAGGGGGGCGGGGCCGCTCTCACGCTCGCCGCTCAGCGTCACCGATCCGATATAGCCTTCGGCCGATGCGACGGTGACGACGCCGCCCGACAGATCCTGTTCGGGAATGACGAGCGTGAAAAGCGCGACGCTGGAGCGGTTATATGCGCGCGTCATCGCCGCGGCGAGTTTCGCCAGATTGTCGGCCGATGCGGGCTTGCCGACAAAGCGCTGCGCCGCGCGGCCGACATTGGCGGGCACGCCGGCGCCGACGAAGCGGATTTCGCGGATGGTGATATCGGGTCGCGCGCCGAGTTCGACCTTGCCGAGCGAAAGAGGCTTTGCCTCGGGATCGGGAAGCGGGTCGCGGCTGCGATCGGGGGCGAGGGGCGGGCGGCCGTCGAGCGGCGTCGCCGCGGGTTGGGCCGCGAGCGCCGCGACGGGGAGGAGCAGGGCTCCCGCCACCGCCGCGATGCAGGCGTTGCGCAATGGGCGCATCGGGTGCGGCTTCAGTTGCCGCGTTTCGGTTTCAGGCCGCCGAGGACGCCCCCGACGGTGCCGGTCACGCCGGTAACGAGCCCGGTGACGGGATCGACCGCCGTGCCGCCGCCCGCTGTGCCACCGGTGACGCCGCCGCCCACTTGTGCAAGCGCGCCGGTCGCTGTGGTGACGACGTTGCTGACGAGCGTGATGGGTGTTCCGGTCGGGCTACCCGTTGTGCCGCCGGTCAAGCCTCCGGTGACGCCGCCGAGCAGGTTGCCGCCTGCTCCGGGCTGGAGCGTGACGAGCTGGCCCGCCGATCCGACGCCGACGGTGAGCAGGCTGCCATTCTGCTGCCCGGGCGACAATATGCTCGCGCCGATCAGCGGCGAGGCATTGGGGCTGCCGATTGCGGTGGCTTTGCCGATCGTCGCGGTGATCAGCTGGCCCGGCGCAGCCGCGAGCCCGTCGACCAGATATTGCTGGCCGCTGCCCGTCTGGACGAGTGCGACGCCGGTGCTTTTGACGACGCCGACGACGGTGCCGACCAGATTGGTGTTGCCGGGAACTTTGCCATCGACCGCGCTCGCGAGCAACAGGCCCTTGTCGGCGATGACATTGACGAGACCGCCCGTCTTCACGAGCACATTGCCGATCACCGGATTGGTGGCGGCGGGATCGCCGGTGTTGGCGAGAAGGCCGGTTCCCGCAATGCCGCTCGGGCCGACAAGGCCGCCAACGGCGAGTGCGCCGGCATCGCCAAGGCCAAGACCGCTACCGGCCGGGCCTGCCGGACCCGCCGGGCCGGTTGCGCCGGTCGGCCCGGCAGCGCCCGTCGGGCCGACCGTGCCAGAGGTGCCGCCGCTACCGACGCTACCCACGCGGTAACTGCCCGATGACTCGCACGCCGCGAGCGCGAAGCACGCCGGGATTAGGATGAGATGGGCTGGGCGGAATTCAAGACAGGACAAAGGCATAATATATCCCCTTCCGTACATGGTCTGGTCCCTAGCCCCCAGATTCTCGAACGAACTGAAAAGTTCCCTTTGTTGTTGAAATTAATTGCCATTAACTAACTATCTAAACCAGTAACTTATCTGGATAACGCGGAATCTCTTACAGTCGGTTCAAAAGAGTTAACTAAAATTTTTCTTTAGTAAGTTCTTGGTGATGATTTTTCCATGTCGATATATGGTCCATTGCGAGACGAACTTTTCACGCATCGACTTATTCCGAAGGTTCCCGCCGGCCGGACGACGCGACTGCCGCCGATCCTTCTTCTTTCCGTCATCGCGCTGTCATGCCTTCGCCGCAGCGCCGCAATATCGCCCGCCTAATGCCCCCGCGACCCAGGCGCCATTTCGCGACCGGGAAAAGGGGATCCATCGATGACCATTCAGTTCAGGAACCGCCTGCGGGCCGGGGCCGCTTCGATCGCTGCGCTTGCCATACTGGCCGCGACGCCGGCCTTCGCCGAAGAGGCCGCGGTCGACGCCGCCGCCGAAGGCGGCGATGTCGAAGAGATTGTCGTGCTCGGTCAGGGGCAGGCGCGGCAGGTGCAGGAACTCGGCGCTGCCGACATCGCGCTCGAAGTTTCGGGGATCAGCCCGCTCAAGGCCATCGACAAGCTGCCGGGGGTCAATTTCCAGGCGGCCGACCCGTTCGGCGCCTATGAATGGTCGGCGCGCATCTCGATCCGCGGGTTCAGCCAGAACCAGCTCGGCTTCACGCTCGATGGCGTTCCGCTCGGCGACATGAATTATGGCAACCACAATGGCCTGCACATCAGCCGCGCGATCATCAGCGAAAATGTCGGCCGCGTCGAAGTCGCGCAGGGCGCGGGTTCGCTGGCAGCGGCATCGACGAGCAACCTTGGCGGCACGATCGAATTCTTCTCGCGCGCACCGGCCGAGGAACTCGGCATCGAGGCGTCGGCCACCTATGGCAGCGACGACACCAAGCGCCTGTTCGCGCGGATCGACAGCGGCGAAATCGCCCCCGGCGGACCGCGCCTGTCGCTGAGCTATGCCTGGCAGGACGCCGACAAATGGAAAGGCAATGGCGTCCAGCGCCAGGATCAGGTCAATTTCCGCATCGTCCAGCCGGTCGGCGACGGCCAGTTCTTCGGCTTCGTCAACTATTCGAACCGCCGCGAGAATGACTATCAGGATCTCTCCGCCGACATGATCGGCCGCCTCGGCTATCAGTGGGATAATTTCGCGAAGGACTGGGACCTCGCGCTCCAGGTCGCCAAAGTCTATCAGAATCAGGTCGCCCGCGCCGCCTATGACGCGGCGGTCGCGAGCGGCAGCCTGCCGCTCGGCACGCCGTTCACCGCGCCCTATGCCGGCGTAGGTCAGGCGTTCCCGGCGCCGGTCGGGACGGTCGACGACGCCTATTATGACGCTGCCGGCCTGCGCAAGGACTGGCTGGCCGGTGTCGGCGTCGAGGCACCGCTCGGCGAATATTGGACGCTGAAGGCGATGGGCTATTACCACGGCAACAAGGGCCGCGGCCTGTGGTTCACGCCCTATGTGACCACGCCGGGCGGCGCGCCGATGACGATCCGCACCACCGAATATGACATCGAACGCTATGGCATCGTCACCTCCAGTCTGTTCGAGGTCGGCGACAACAAGTTCGAAATCGGCATGTGGTACGAGGATAATGCCTTCAATCAGGCGCGGCGTTTCTATGGCCTCGGGAATACGACCGGAGCTCCGGACCGCAGCAGCCTGAAATTCCCGAAGGATCCGCTGGCGACGCAGTGGGAGTTCGATTTCAACACCCAGACGCTGCAATATCATGTTCAGGACACGCTCGACCTCGGCAGCTTCCAGATCAATGCGGGCTGGAAGGGGCTGCGCGTCACCAACCGTGCGACTCCCGTCGTCAGCGGCGGGCTGGCGTCGGGGAAGACCGAGGCGAAGGACTGGTTCCTGCCGCAGGCGGGTCTGCTCTATCGCCTGAACGGCGATAATGAATTGTTCGCGAGCTATACCGAGAATATCCGCGCCTATGAATCGTCGGCGACGGGCGGTCCCTTCGCCACGACGCAGGCAGGCTTCGACGCGCTCGACCTCAAGCCCGAGACCTCGACGACCTATGAACTCGGTTTCCGTACCAAGTCGCCGCGCTTCCAGGGTGTGATCGCCGGCTATTATGTCGACTTCAAGGATCGCATCATCGCCTTCGCCAATGGTTCGGGCATTCAGGGCAATCCGGCGATTCTCAGCAATGTCGGCGATGTCCGCTCGTGGGGCGTCGAGGCGGCAGGGACGTTCCGCGTCACTCCCGAACTCTCGCTCTTCGCTTCCTATGCGTACAACGACTCCGAATATCAGGACGACGTCGTCAACGCCGCGGGCGCGGTGGTTGCGGCGACCGCGGGCAAGACGGTGGTCAACTCGCCGCGCCATCTCGGCAAGGGTGAGATCACTTGGGACAACGGCAGTTTCTTCGCGCGCGTCGGTGCCAACTACACGTCGAAACGCTATTATTCCTATGAGAATGACGCCGAGGTCGGCGGGTTCGTGATCGTCGACGCCAGCATCGGATACCGGCTGAACGACCGCATCTCGATCCAGGCCAATGCGACGAACCTGTTCGACAAGGAATATGTCTCGACGATCGGCACCAACGGCTTTGCCAACCGCGGCGACAGCCAGACGTTGCTGACCGGCGCGCCGCAGCAGTTCTTCGTGACGCTGAAGGCCGGGTTCTAGGTTTGAGGTCGCGGCACCGGTCCCTCGGTGCCGCTTCTCAACGATTGACGATGATGGCGCGGTCCAGCTAGGGCCGCGCCATCATTTTTTGGGAAATATAGCTATGACCGATACGCCCCCCGACCGCATGTCGACCAATCCGCGCTCGCCCCATTTCGACATGGAGGTGCTGCAGCGCGGCATCGGAATCCGCTTCAAGGGCAAGGAGCGTACCGACGTCGAGGAATATTCGATCTCCGAAGGCTGGATCCGCGTCGCTGCGGGCAAGTCGAAGGACCGCTTTGGCCAGCCGATGACGATCAAGCTGTCGGGTGAGGTCGAAGCCTGGTTCGAAGATGCTGCCGCGGGCGAAGGCGACGAAGAAGCCTGAATAACCCGGCATCACGGCACATAAAGAAAGCCCCGGAGCGATCCGGGGCTTTCTTTATGTGCGCAAAGGCGACGGATTGAAGGTCGTTCGGGCTTACTGACCGAGCGAGGCGGCGACGGTTTCGAGGCCGTTGCCGGGTTTCCAGTCGTTCTGGGCCCAGACGGGTGCCTTGAAGCTCGGCGCTTCGTTCGGTGCGCCGTCGGCGTAGATGAAGCCCTGCACCGGGTTGGCGCGCAGGCCAAGGTCGCCGATCGGGGCATACCAGACGCGGACCATGCTCCAGTCGCCGGCGCCGCTGACGTCGACGACGCGGACGTTGCGTTCGATCTGGCCGCGGCGTCCGTTGATCGGTGACCAATTGGCATGGTCGATCAGGATTTCGCGGTCGCTGACGATCTTCTTGACGACGGCGACATGGCCCATCGGCATGCCGCTGGTGCCTGCAAAGGCCATCACGGCGCCT
Organism: Sphingopyxis sp. YR583; assembly: GCF_900108295.1. Taxonomy (NCBI): domain Bacteria; kingdom Pseudomonadati; phylum Pseudomonadota; class Alphaproteobacteria; order Sphingomonadales; family Sphingopyxidaceae; genus Sphingopyxis; species Sphingopyxis sp. YR583. The sequence continues at coordinate 2,312,794 of NZ_FNWK01000001.1, forward strand.
TTGCGGGGCTCTTCGCCGCGCTGATAGGTGCCGGCGGCCTGCGACCACCAGGTCTTGGCATTGCCGCGGATTTCGACGCCCGATTCGGCGCGGGCAAATGGAACGCACTGCAGATAGTCGCGGGCAGCAGCCGGAACGCTTGCGAGCAGGCCGGTGACGGTCATCACAGACGCGATGGCGGCTGCCAGGTAACGACGATAGAGCATGAAATGCGACCCCCGAGGCTTGTCTTCAAGCGTTGCAGGGTCTTTGCAATGGCTTGGACAGCCTACCAACCGCATAGCGACGAGTTGCGCCGTCGATGCGGTGGATGGGGGAACCTTTTGTTAAGACGTTCAATTCGTCGTGCGGGCGGTTCGGCTTGTCGCTCCCGGACCCGCGTGCTTCTCAGTCTGTCGCCGTCAGGCAGCCGCGCTGTCCGCGGATTCGGGCGCCCGGAACAGGGTCAGCACGTCGCTCGCCGGCATCGGGCGGCCATAATAATAGCCCTGGATGTTGCTGCAGCCAAAGGCGCGGAGCGTTTCGACCTCCAGCTCGGTCTCGGCCCCCTCGGCGGTCGTCGACATGCCGAGACTGTCGGCGAGCGCGACGACGGCGCGGATGATCGCGATCGATTCGATGCTGCCTTTCGCGGCGCCGACGACGAAGCTGCGGTCGACCTTGATCGTCGAGAATTGCGTCTTGCGCAGATAACCGAGCGACGAATAGCCGGTACCGAAATCGTCGAGCGACAGTCGGATGCCGAGTCCGATCAGCTGGTCGAGAAGCTGCGCCGCACCGCCGCCGTCGCGCAGGAACACGCTTTCGGTGACCTCGATCTCGAGCCGTTGCGGCGATAGCCCGCTCTGCGCGAGCGCCGAGACGACCACCGAGGCGAAGCTGGGATCGGTGAGCTGGTCGGCCGAAACGTTGATCGCGACCTTCAGGTTCGATGGCCATTTCATCGCTTCGCGGCACGCGGTGCGCAGCACCCATTCGCCGATCGGCGAGATCAGGCGTGCATCTTCGGCGAGCGGGATGAAGCGGCCGGGCGAGACATTGCCGAGCTTCTGGTTGTTCCAGCGGATCAGCGCCTCGAAACCGTTCAGCGTGCCGTCGGCTGCGGTCACCACAGGCTGGTAATAGAGTTCGAATTCGCCGCGTTCGAGCGCGCCGCGCAATTCCTGCTCCATCACGCGCCGTTCCTCGGCTTGTGCGTGCAAGGAAGCGACATAGGCGGCGACGACATTGCCGCCCTTGTCCTTGGACTTATAGAGCGCAAGGTCGGCGTTGCGGGTCAGCGTCTCGACTGTTGCGCCGTCGGTCGGCCCGATCGCGAAGCCGACGCTGGCGCCGACGAACAGCTGGTGATTATCGACCACATAGGGGCGGCTGATCGTCGTGATGATCCGCCGTGCAAGATCTTCGGCGCTGTCGGCGGAGGCGAGATTGTGGAGCACGACAGCGAACTCGTCGCCGCCGAGACGCCCGCACGTCATCCCGCGTTCCATCAACCCCTTGAGCCGGGCCGCCACCTGCGCGAGCAATTTGTCGCCGACCGGGTGACCCAGCGTATCGTTGACCGCCTTGAACCGGTCGAGGTCGATCATCAGCAGGGCGCAGCGGGATTTGGCATCGACGGCGTGGGCCAGCGCGCGCGCCAGATCTTCGTTCAGGCTGAGGCGATTGGGCAGGCCGGTCAGATTGTCGAAGCGCGCCATCTTGGCGATCTGTTCGGCGGTTGCGCGTTTTTCGGTAACGTCGGATCCGACGCCGCGAAAGCCGAGGAATTTGCCCGCTTCGTCGAGGCGCGGCGAGGCGGACAATTCCCACCAGCGCGGCAGGCCGCCGATCGTTACGGGGACGATCAGGTTCGAAAAACTTTCGCGCCGCTTCATCCGTTCGGCCATGTCGTGCAGGCTTTTCGGAAACAGGCCGGTTTCCCAAGCATCGCCCGACAGCGCCTGCAGGAGCGGGACGCCCTCGAGCGTCTCGGCGGTGCCGCCGAGCGCATAGGCGAGGCGCGGCGAGACGTGGACGAGGCGGCGGCTGTTATCGGTCTGCCACAACCAGTCGGCCGAGGTTTCCTCGAATTCGCGCAGCAGCAAGCTGACCGTTTCGGTCTTTTCGTGCAGCGTCTCTTCGGCGCGGCGGAAGCGGATATGGCTTTGTGCAAAACGCACGCAGAAGGCGCAGAGCAACAGCCCCGCGACGAGTGCGACGGCCGCCAATTGCGGCGCCCCTGCGCGCACCAGTGCGGCGGCTGCCGAAAGGGTGACGGGCGCGATGAACAGCACGCAAGCCAGCGGCACGCTGTGCGCGACGATCGAGAGCGTCACCATCATCAGCACGGCTATCGTCCACATCGACAGGACATGGTCGAGCGTCGGCGTCATGCCTTGCAACCAGAAGGGCGATCCCCAGAGGACCGCCGAATAGAGCGCGTGGCGCGTACACAGCCGGTATTCGGCCACGCCCGAAAGCTTTGGGTCGCCAAGCGGAAGGTTCCGAAACCTGCTGTACGACCACAGGCCGAAAACCAGCGCGCCGCCCAGCCACCCGGCCGCGACGGGCAAAGGCACGCTGAGGATCATGGTGAAAGCGGCCACAAGCGCCATGCCCATGCCCATTAACAGGCGCAGCGACCCGCGGCCGCGGAGCGGCGCGAGCTGGAGCTGGCGAAGGTTGCCGATGTCCTGGTCGCGCGGCCCCAGCCCCAACAGGGTCCGCGCAGGAATGACTTCGGCAGCAATTGGATCGGTCAGCAGGCTTTTCACGCCCGCAGGTTTAGCGCGCGGGTATTACCCGAAGGTAACCAAGGCCCCCGTCAAAGCATCGTTTTCTGTCCCTTGCCGGGACAGGAAAAACGTGACGGTTCAGCGAGTTGATCAGGCAGCGATCGCGAAAGGCTGGATTTCGCCAGCCAGATATTGCGCGCGCGCCTTCGACCGGCTGAGCTTGCCCGAACTGGTGCGCGGCAGCGTGCGCGGCGGGATCAGTTCGATGAGGCAATTCATGCCGGTGATTGCGCGGACGCGGTCGCGAATCGTCTCACGCAGCGCAAGGCGCTCGGCCTCGTCGCTGGTGCGGCACTGGACGAGCACTGCGGGGGTTTCCTCGCCGCCGGGCGCAGTGATCGCGAAGGCCGCGATGTCGCCCGATTTGAAGCCCGGAAGCTGCTCAACCGCCCACTCGATATCCTGCGGCCAATGGTTCTTGCCGTTGATGATGATCATGTCCTTGGCGCGGCCGACGATATAGATGTAACCGTCTGACAAATAACCCATGTCCCCGGTGTCGAGCCAGCCGTCCTTCATGCAGGCGGCGGTCGATTCGGGGTCGCGGAAATAGCCGGTCATCAGCGACGGGCCGGTGCACCACACCTTGCCGACGGTCTGGTCGGGCAGGGCGTTGCCCGCCTCGTCGCGGACTTCGATCACCATGTCGCGCGCGGCGCGGCCGCAGTTAACGATCGCGCGGTAACGCGTCGGGCGGCCCGAATCATTGGCGGCGCCCGACAGTTCGGTTTCCTCGACCAGTTCGACGACGATGCCTTCACCTGGGGGCATGATGCTGACCGCCAGCGTCGCTTCGGCAAGGCCATAGCTCGGCAGGAAGGCGCTCGCCTTGAACCCGGCGTCGGCGAAAGCGTCGACGAAGCTTTGCATCACGTCAGGGCGGATCATGTCGGCGCCGTTCCCCGCGACGCGCCAGCGCGACAGGTCGAAGCGGTCGGCGACATGCGTCTGGCTCGACACGCGGCGCGCGCAGATGTCGTAGCCGAATGTCGGCGAATAGCTGAGCGTCGTGCCCTCATTGCGGCTGATCAGGTCGAGCCACGCGAGCGGACGACGCGCGAAATCCTCGGTCTTGAGATAATCGACCGACACCTGGTTGGCGACGGGCGAGAGCAGGCAGCCGACGAGGCCCATATCGTGATACCAGGGAAGCCACGAAATGCAGCGGTCGCTGTCACGCACTTCCATGCCGTGGCTGTGCGCGGCGAGATTGTTCAGCAGCGCTGCGTGGGTGACTGCGACGCCGTGCGGAAAGCGCGTCGAGCCGCTGCTGTACTGAAGATAGCAGGTTTCGTCGCTCTTCTGCTCGGGGAGCGTGGTGACGGGTGCAGGCTTCTTTTCGAATTCGCTCCAGTCGACGGGCTGGACGCCTTCCTTTTCAGCCGCTTCGGCCGCCATCGCGGCGATTTCGGGCGGAAAGAAGAGCATCGTCGGGTCGCAACTCGAAAGCTGGACGACGAGCTGGCCGACGTAGGAATCGCGGCCGCCGAAGCTTGTGGGCAGCGGCAATGGCACCGGCCAGGCACCGGCGTAGATCGTACCGAAAAACAGCGCGGCGAATTCGGCGCCCGTCTCGGCGATCAGCGCGATGCGGTCGCCGGGCTTCACCCCCGCCGCGATCAGGCGATAGGCAGCCAGCAGCGCGTCGGCCTTGAGCTCGCTGTACGGATAGGGTCGCACGAGCTTGCCGCGCGGATCGTGGAAATTGAGGCCACGCGTGCCGGCAGCGGCATAGTCGAGTGCTTCGCCGACGGTGGCGAAGTCCGAAAAGCGGCGCGGCTGGGCGCAGAGCGTCGGCGTCGACGTCAGTTCGTCCGCCTGTGTTGCGATCATATCGGTCATAAGGGGTGCGACATCCCGTGAAACGGGCCGCGCGGCAACAAGCATGTCATCTTTTGAAGCCATAGTACCGTGCGCGAGCCCTGTGTTGTTTAGAACAATCGCCCATTTCCGGGCGTTATGGCCCGATATGGCGGTGTTGATCGTTCTCAATCGGGCCCGACTGTGGCACAAACATGGCACATGCCCAAGCATCGCGCCCCGCCCGACCGATCGAAAAGGCCTCTCGGCGCAGCAAAACTCGACGAGCTGGCGCTCGCCTATGTCGCGCGATTCGCGACGAGCCGGGCGAAGTTGACGCGCTATCTGGCCAGAAAAGTCCGTGAATCCGAATGGGTAGACGAAATTGACGCCATGACGGCGTGCGAGGCTATCGCCGACCGGATGGAGCGTTTGCGCTATCTCGACGACCGCCAATATGCCGCAATGCGCGCGGGTGCGATGACGCGGCGCGGGCTGGGCGTGCGGCGGGTCAAGGCGCAGCTCTTTGTCGACGGGATCGCCGAAGAGGACAGCGGCGAGGCGATCGAGACGGCTGAGGGGGCTGTGGTGGCCGCGGCGGTCGGCTTTGCGCGGCGACGGCGGTTCGGACCCTTTGCCGTCCGCGCGATCGACGATCCCAAGCTGCGTGAGCGGCAGATCGCCGCCTTTTTGCGGGCGGGGCACAGCATGACGATCGCGCGGCGTATCCTTGCCGTCCCGCCCGGAGACGACGCGGCGCTGGCGGCGCTGGACGACGAAGCGGGGCTCGATTAGGTCGGGCGAAATTCAGTCGGGACGAGGATACGCCAATGCGCGCCATATTGACCGCCCTTGCTTTGTCGCTCGCGCTGCCGATGGCGGCGTGCAGCGGGGATGCGAGCGAAGAAGAGAGTGTCGCAACGATCCCCGTGACGATCACGTCAAAGGGACAGGACCATAAATTCAACGTCGAGGTCGCGCGCACCGACGAAGAACAGGATCGCGGGCTGATGTTCCGAACGAGCCTGCCTGCGGACGGCGGCATGATCTTTCCTTTTGCGAAGCCGCGAATCGGTAGTTTCTGGATGAAGAACACGCTGATTCCGCTCGATATGTTCTTCATTCGCGCCGACGGCAGCATCGACCGGATCGCCGAGAATACGATCCCCGAATCGCTCGAACCGGTGGTGAGCGGCGGCGAGGTTTCGGCGGTGCTTGAACTGGCGGGCGGCACCGCGGCGAAGCTGGGTATCGATGAGAGTGCCAAGATCACATGGAAAGATACGAAATAGCGCCAGCGCGCGCGGTTTGCGGCTTGCGGACCGCGCCGCCTTGCCTGTAAACGCCACGCCATGAGCATCTTGGGCAAAATTTTTACCTGGTGGGACGGTGCGACCGTCGGCACGCTGCTGAACAGCTGGAGCACCGGCACGAAGGTGGGCGAGGACAGCCTCGGCAACCGCTATTTTCGCGCGAAAAAGGGCGGCCGCCGCTGGGTGATCTATAATGGATCGAACGACGCGAGCCGCGTGCCGCCCGAATGGCACGGCTGGCTGCACGGCACGTTCGACGAATTGCCGACCGACGTCCTGCCCGCTCCGCGTGCGTGGGAAAAGGAGCCGACCGCGAATCTGACCGGCAGCACGAGCGCTTACCGCCCCGCAGGTGCGCTCGAACGCGGGGGGCAGCGCGCTGCCGCGACCGGCGACTATGAGGCCTGGCGGCCCGGCGCCGAGTGAAGCCCAGCGTGCCGCGCCAGATTTCGACCGCGCTGATCGCGCTTCTGGCTGCGACCGCGCTGACCGCTTGCGACCGGACACCGTCGAAAGCTGGCAGCAGCGCCACCGTTCCGACGGTCGCAAAATCGGAACGCGTGCCGCAGGAAGTCGGCGGAATCGAGGGCGCCACGCCGATGGCCGAACGCGTCGCCGTCGTTGGCCTGCTCAACAAACGCAACGGACTGGTCCGCGATCTCGAGATGAAGCCTGGCGAATCTGCACGGGTGGGCCGCGCGATCGTGCGACTGCGTGCTTGCGAACAGACCGCGCCGTGGGAAGACCCGCCCGAGACGGGCGCGTTCGTCCAACTGACGGTACAGGATCAGCGCGACGACAAATGGCGCCGCGTCTTCTCGGGCTGGATTTTCCGCGAGCGGCCTGACCGCAACGTGATCCAGCATCCGATCTATGACGTGTTCGTCAAAAGCTGCGCGATGACATATCCCGGCGGCGAACCCGTCGCGCGGTCGGCACCCAAATCGGGCGCCGCTGCCGCGCCCAAGGCATCGAGCGCGCCCCAGTCGCCGGCGACGAATGGCGGCGAGGGCACCGCAGCGCCGGTGGCGCCGCCCGTTGTTCCGGCACCCAAGGCTGCGCCGTCGCCCCCCGCCAACACCGAATAGAGCCGCGCGAGATAGTCGGCCTGGCGGATTTCGATCGCGCCGAGGCTGGCGAGGTGCGGCGTGATGAACTGGCAGTCGAGCAATTTCCAGCCGCCGGTGATGAGCCGCGCGACGAGATGTGCCAGCGCGACCTTGGACGCGTCGCGCGCGCGGCTGACCATCGACTCGCCGAAAAAGGCGCGGCCGAGCGTCACGCCATAGAGCCCGCCCACCAGCTCGCCGCCCTGCCAGCATTCGACGCTGTGTGCATGGCCGATCTGGAACAGCCGGTCGTAGCTCGCCTTGATGACGGGGTTGATCCACGTCGTAGGGCGGTCGTCCGCGGGATGCGCACAGAGCGCGACCATGTCGGCAAAGGCGGTGTCGGTAGTGACGCGGAAGCGATCGGAGACGAGGACTTTCTTCAGGCTGTGCGACAGGTGAAAGCCGTCCAGCGGCAGGATTGCGCGCAGCCGCGGTTCGACCCAATGGACCGACGGGTCGTCCGCCCCGTCGGCCATCGGGAAAATGCCCTGCGCATAGGCGCTGAGTAGCAGCGCCGGGTCTATGGACTCGAAGTGTTTCAGCTCGCCGGCTTTACGAATTTCAGCGTCATGCGGTCCGATTCGCCGATTGCGATATATTTTGCGCGGTCGGTTTCGCCCTCGGTCAGATTCGGCGGCAGCGTCCAGACGCCCTTGGGATAATCCTTGGTGTCCTTGGGATTGGCGTTGATCTCGCTCTCGCCCGCGAGCTTGAAGCCCGCCGCCTCGGCAAAGGCGACGATCGAGCTTTTCTTCATATAGCCCGACTTTTCTTCCTTCGCGCTATCGTCGCTTTCATCGAGCCGATGCTCGACAACCCCAAGCGTGCCGCCGGGCTTCAGCATCGCGAAAATCTGTTTGAACGCATCGGCGGTCTTGTCGGCGCCGCCGAAACGCCAGTTGTGGACGTTGCGGAAGGTCAGCACGGCATCGGCGCTGCCGTCGGGAACCTTGTCGCCGGCGCCGGTGGCGGGAAACTCGGCGAGCTTGACCGCGCCATAGGTGGCCGCGTCGGCCGCCTGCTTTTCCTTGATCCTGTTAAGACCGCGTTCCCACGGTGCCGCGACATAGAGCGTACCGCCGCCCGACTTGGCGAGCGGGGCGAGGATTTCGGTGTACCAGCCGCCGCCGGGCCATAGTTCGACGACCGTGTCGCCGGGCTTCACGCCGAAGAAGGCAAGCGTTTCGGCGGGGTGGCGATATGTGTCGCGCGGCGTATTCGTTGCCGAGCGGGTGGGGGCGGCGACCGCAGCCGCGATCGCGTCCTGCGCCTTGTGCGCGGCGTGAGCGTCATGCCCGCCATGCTGCATCGCGGTTGCGGTAACGGCGATCAGGGCGGCGGCACTTGCAAGCAACAATAGGGAACGCATATGGGCACCTCTCTCCAGGGGAAGGCCCCTGTTTGCGAAGGGATGCGCGGCAATGCAAGTGTCCATGCTGGTTGGCATTGGTGCCGCGGTGCTGTTCGGCGTCGCGGAGGTCGCGAGCTGGCGCCGCAACAACCGCCGCGATGTCGAGCAGGTGGGCTTCATGCCCTGGCGCGGGATCGCGCTTGCGTCGGCCGCCGTCGCGCTGTTCGCGACGGCGTTCTGGCTGAGTGGCCGCTAAGCCTTACAGGCAAGCCTCGAGATAGGGCTGGTCGAAGCCATATTGGCGCGCTTTTTCCAGCGTATAGGGGCGCAGGCCCATCGCGCGATATTCGCCGACGATCTTGCCGTCCTTGTCCTCGTCCAGATATTCGAACTTGAACAGTTCCTGCGTGACGATGACGTCGCCTTCCATACCGATCACTTCGGTGACGTTGGTGACACGGCGCGAACCATCGCGCAGGCGCTTGATCTGGACGATCAGGTCGACCGAGTCGGCGATCTGCTTCGAGATCGCTTCCTTCGGGATCTTGATGTCGCCCATGAGAACCATGTTCTCCATACGGCCGAGGCATTCGCGCGGGCTGTTGCTGTGGAGTGTACACATCGAGCCATCGTGACCCGTGTTCATCGCGGCGAGGAGGTCGAAACACTCCGCGCCGCGGACTTCGCCCATGATGATGCGGTCCGGACGCATACGCAGCGCGTTCTTCACGAGGTCGCCCATGTGGATCGCGCCATTGCCCTCGAGGTTCGCGGGCCGCGTTTCGAGCGGCAGCCAATGCGGCTGCTGCAGGCGAAGTTCGGCGGCGTCCTCGATGGTCAGCACGCGTTCGCCGGGGTCGATCATCTTGGAGAGGGCGTTGAGCATCGTCGTCTTGCCCGAGCCCGTACCGCCCGAGATGACGATGTTGAAGCGGCTGGCGCCCGCGATCTTCAGCGCGGTACACATCTTCTGGCTCATCGCGCCCCATTGGCAGAGCATGTCGAGCGTGATCGGCTTGGCCGAGAATTTACGAATCGAGATCGCGGTGCCGCGCAGCGAAAGCGGGGGCACGATCACGTTGACGCGGCTGCCGTCCTTGAGGCGGGCGTCGGCGAGCGGCGTGGTCTGGTCGACGCGGCGGCCGACGAGGTTACAGATGCGCTGGGCAATCTGGAACAGATGCTGTTCGTCGCGGAACTGGATCGGCGCGATGACCAGCTGGCCCTTCTTTTCGATATAGGTCTGGTACGGTCCGTTGACCATGATGTCGGAAATGTCTGGATCGGCGAGCAATTCCTCGAGCGGGCCGAAGCCGAGCAGTTCGTCGACGAGCACCTTTTCGAGCGCGAACTGCTCGCGGCGGTTCAAGGTGATGCGCAGTTCAGCTAGCACTTCGAGGATGATCGGGCGGAATTCCTCGGTCAGCTCGTCCTTGTTGAGCGTCGCGGCCGCTTCCGGATCGACGCGCTCGAGCAGCCGAGGCAGAACCTGTTCCTTGATCTTGTGGACGCTGGCTTCGAACCCTTGCGCCTTTTCGGGTTCCATCGCTTCGGCGGTCGACCGCTGGTTTAGCCGCTCCATCGCCTCTTCTTCGGGCGTCATGTTGGACGGCATCTGCGGGATATCGACCGGGGTGTCGATCGCGGGGAACTGCGTTCCGCCGGGCACGCCGGGACCAGTCTGCATCGGCTTCGCTACGCCAAAGGCGGGGCGGCCAGCGGTTCCGGGGCGGCGTCCGAATGCACTCATCGGTTTATCCTGCTTCCATATCTTCGGGAGCGTCGCTGCCAGTGCAGGCGAACCCCCATCCGACACGGTGAATAAATCGGAAACTTTGAAATTGTCCTAATGCCCGGCGCGATTTGGCGTGGGCGCAAAAAAAGCCCGCATCCGGCGCGGATGCGGGCTTTTGATCGCCGTGGACGGCGGAAGCAATCAGCTTGCGATATGCTCGGCAAGGACGGTGAGGCCCGCTTCGTTAACCTCGGCAAAGCCGCCTTCGACCTCGATCACCTCGGGCGCGGCGCCGGCGGTTGCATAGATGGTCAGCGGCCCGTTGCGGAGCGTCGCCATGAAAGGCGCGTGGCCTTCGAGCACCGAGAAATCGCCCTCGGTCCCCGGGACGGTGACCATATGGACGTCGGCGGTCCGCTCAAGGCGGGCGGGGGTGACGAGTTCGAACTTCAGAGCCATGATATGTCCTTAAACCCCTCCCGCATGGGGAGGGGTGTAGGTGTGTTACGCGTCTTCGGCGAGCTTCGCGGCCTTGGCGACCGCTTCGTCGATGCCGCCGACCATGTAGAAGGCCGCTTCGGGCAGGTGATCATATTCGCCGTCGACTACTGCCTTGAACGACTTCACCGTGTCTTCGATCGCTACGAACTTGCCGGGGATGTTGGTGAAGACTTCGGCGACGTGGAACGGCTGCGACAGGAAGCGCTGGATCTTGCGCGCGCGGGCGACGACCAGCTTATCTTCTTCCGAAAGCTCGTCCATCCCGAGAATCGCGATGATGTCCTGCAGCGACTTGTACTTCTGCAGCGTTTCCTGAACGCGGCGAGCGGTTTCGTAATGCTCCTGCCCGACGATCGCGGCGGTCAGAACGCGGCTGGTCGAATCGAGCGGATCGACCGCCGGATAGATGCCGAGTTCCGAAATCGCGCGGTTCAGCGTCGTCGTTGCGTCCAAGTGGGCGAACGAGGTTGCCGGAGCAGGGTCGGTCAAGTCATCCGCGGGAACGTAGATGGCCTGCACCGAGGTGATCGAGCCCTTGTTGGTCGAGGTGATGCGTTCCTGCAGCGCACCCATGTCGGTCGACAGGGTCGGCTGATAACCCACGGCCGAAGGAATACGGCCGAGCAGTGCCGACACTTCCGAACCTGCCTGCGTGAAGCGGAAGATGTTGTCGACGAAGAAGAGCACGTCCTGGCCTTCCTGATCGCGGAAATATTCGGCGATCGTCAGACCCGAGAGCGCAACGCGGGCACGGGCGCCCGGGGGTTCGTTCATCTGGCCGAACACCAGCGCAACCTTGGAACCTTCGGGGGTCGGGTTGCCGTCGGCGTCCTTGGCGATAACGCCGGCGTCGAGGAACTCGTGATAGAGGTCGTTGCCTTCGCGGGTGCGTTCACCGACGCCCGCGAACACCGACGTACCACCATGGCCCTTGGCGATGTTGTTGATCAGTTCCTGAATGAGAACGGTCTTGCCGACGCCCGCGCCGCCGAACAGGCCGATCTTGCCGCCCTTTGCGTAAGGCGCGATGAGGTCGATGACCTTGATGCCGGTGACGAGGATGCTCGTTTCGGTCGACTGGTCGACGAATTCCGGGGCCTTTGCGTGGATCGGCGCGGTGGCGGTGGCGTTCACCGGGCCGCGTTCGTCGATCGGGTCGCCGATGACGTTGAGAATGCGGCCGAGCGTCTGCGGACCGACGGGGACAGAGATCTGCGCGCCGGTGTCGACGACGGGCTGGCCGCGGGTCAGGCCGTCGGTCGCGTCCATCGCGATGGTGCGAACGGTGTTCTCGCCGAGGTGCTGCGCGACTTCGAGGACAAGGCGGTTGCCGTTGTTGTCGGTTTCGAGCGCGTTCAGAATCGCGGGGAGCTGGCCGGTGAACTGGACGTCGACGACGGCGCCGATAACCTGAGCGATGCGGCCCGTGGCGGTGCCGGTGCTTGCAGCCTTGGGAGCGGCAGCCTTCTTCGGCGCAGCAGCCTTGGGCGCGGCGGCCTTCTTGGCAGGAGCCTTCTTTTCAGCGGGAGCGGTAGCCATTGGTTTCTTCCTTGCTTGGATAGCTTACAGCGCTTCGGCGCCGGCAATGATTTCGATGAGTTCGGTGGTGATCGCCGCCTGACGCGTGCGGTTGTAAACGATGGTCAGCTTGTTGATCAGATCGCCCGCGTTGCGCGTTGCATTGTCCATCGCGGTCATCGACGCACCCTGTTCGGATGCGGCGTTTTCAAGGAGGCCCTTGAAGATCTGGATCGTGATGTTGCGCGGCAGCAGGTCGGCGAGGATCGCTTCCTCGTCGGGTTCATATTCGACCGCCGCGCCGCTCGATGCCGGAACATCGACAGGGGCGGGAACGGGGATCAGCTGCTGACCGGTCGCTTCCTGAAGGAGCGCCGAACGGAACTTCGAGTAGAAGAGATGCGCGACGTCGAAGACGCCCGCTTCGTACATCTCCATCACCTTCGCCGAAATCTCGTGCGCCTGATCGAAGCCGATGTCGCGGATGCCGGTCGTCTCGTAGAGCTCGACGATCTGGCCGGCGAACAGGCGCGCGATCACCGGACGGCCCTTGCGGCCGATCAGGTAGAAGATGACCTTCTTGCCCTGCGCCTGCAGATCGAGCGCCTTGTCGCGCGCGGCCTTGACGATGTTCGAGTTGAACGCGCCGGCGAGGCCGCGGTCGCTGTTGAGTACGACGAGCAGATGCGTGTCGCTCTTGCCGGTGCCGGCGAGCAGCTGCGGCGCCGAATCCGACCCTCCGACCTTCGACGCCAGGCTGGCGACGACGCCTTCGAGACGCTCGGCATAGGGGCGCGCGGCCTCGGCCGCGGCCTGCGCCTTGCGAAGCTTGGCAGCCGCGACCATTTTCTTGGCCTTGGTGATCTTCTGGGTCGACTTGACCGAGACGATGCGCCCTTTGAGTTCCTTCAACGAAGCCATTTAAGCCCCTCTTTGCGTCCCGGCCGGGCCGGGATGCGGAAAGCGATTAAGCGAAGATCTTGGCGAAGGCGTCGAGCGCCGCGACCAGACCCTTTTTGGCGTCGTCGCCAAGGTCCTTGGTGTCGCGGATCGTCTTCAGCACGTCGGCATGATCGCTGCGCAGATAGGCGAGCATCGCGCCTTCGTAGCGCGACACGTCGGTGGTCGCGACATTGTCGAGATAGCCGTTGGTACCGGCAAAGATCGACGCGGTCTGCTCTTCGAACGGCATCGGCTGGAACTGCGGCTGCTTCAGCAGCTGCGTCAGGCGCGCGCCGCGGTTGAGCAGCTTCTGCGTCGACGCGTCGAGGTCCGAACCGAACTGCGCGAAGGCTTCCATTTCGCGATACTGCGCGAGCTCGAGCTTGATCGAGCCCGACACCTTCTTCATCGCCTTGGTCTGCGCGGCCGAGCCGACGCGCGACACCGACAGACCCACGTTGATCGCGGGGCGGATACCCGCGTTGAACAGGTTGGTTTCGAGGAAGATCTGGCCGTCGGTGATCGAAATCACGTTGGTCGGGATGTATGCCGAAACGTCGCCCGCCTGCGTTTCGATGATCGGCAGCGCGGTGAGCGAGCCCGAACCATTGTCGGCGTTCATCTTGGCCGAACGCTCGAGCAGGCGGCTGTGCAGATAGAATACGTCGCCCGGATAGGCTTCGCGGCCCGGCGGGCGGCGGAGCAGCAACGACATCTGGCGGTAAGCGACGGCCTGCTTCGACAGATCGTCATAGACGATCACGGCGTGCATGCCGTTGTCGCGGAAATATTCGCCCATCGTGCAGCCGGTGTAGGGTGCGAGGAACTGCAGCGGAGCGGGCTCCGACGCGGTCGCGGCGACGACGATCGAATATTCCATCGCGCCATTTTCTTCGAGCTGGCGGACGATCTGCGCGACGGTCGAGCGCTTCTGGCCGATCGCGACATAGATGCAATAGAGCTTCTTGCTCTCGTCATCGCCGGCGTTGGCTTCCTTCTGGTTGATGAAGGTGTCGATCGCGACGGCGGTCTTGCCGGTCTGGCGATCGCCGATGATCAGTTCGCGCTGGCCGCGGCCGACGGGGACGAGCGCGTCGAGCGCCTTGAGACCGGTCTGGACGGGTTCGTGAACCGAGGTACGCGGGATGATGCCCGGCGCCTTCACTTCGACGCGCATGCGCTTCTCGGCCTTGATCGGGCCCTTGCCGTCGATCGGGTTGCCGAGGCCATCGACGACGCGGCCGAGCAGGCCCTTGCCGACGGGAACGTCGACGATCGTGCCGGTGCGCTTGACGGTGTCGCCTTCCTTGATCTCGGCGTCGCTGCCGAAGATCACGATGCCGACGTTGTCGGCTTCGAGGTTGAGCGCCATGCCCTGCACGCCGTTGGCGAACTCGACCATTTCACCGGCCTGGACGTTGTCGAGGCCGTGGACGCGGGCGATGCCGTCGCCGACCGACAGAACCTGACCGATTTCGCTGACCGTTGCGTCGGTGCCGAAATTGGCGATCTGGTCCTTGATGACCTTGCTGATTTCAGCGGCGCGGATTTCCATGGTTTAGCCTTTCATCGCCTGTGCGAAGCTATTGAGACGGGTACGGATGCTGCCGTCGATCAGCTGGCTGCCCAGCTGGACGACGAGGCCGCCAAGGATGGCGGGATCGACGGTCGTGTCGACGGTGACGTCGCGCCCGACACGGGATTTGAGGTTCGCGGTCAGCTCCTTGAGCTGCGCGGCCGAAAGCGGGTGCGCGCTGGTGACCTTTGCGGTCACTTCGCCGCGGTGGTCGGCGACGATCGCGTCGAACGCGTCGATCATCTTGGGCAGATCGGCGAGGCGGCGATTCTCGGCGAGGACGCCGAGGAACTTTGCGGTCAGCGAATCGAGCTTCAGCGACTTGGCGACCGCGGCGATGGCGTTCGCGGCATCGGCGCGGCCGACGACCGGGCTGGCGATCAGCGCCGACAGGTCGGCCGATTCGGCAAGGCCACTGCGCAGAAGGTCGAGGCTCTTGGCGACCGCGTCGATCGCGTTCGATTCGCGCGCCAGATCGAACAAAGCAACTGCGTAACGGCCCGCGAGGCCCGCGGTGATGTTGCCCTGAATGCCGCCGGAATTCTCCACGCGTGAAAGTCCTTTGTTGCTATCCCGTGGGGGATGGGTCGCGCTTTTCCGGGGGGAGATTCGTCGAATGCCCCCCACGCGAAGTCGCGGCGCGCCTAGCAACGATTTTGTTGCAATGCAAGGCGGGCGGGCGATTGCTTTTGCACCTTCGTGCGATAGGGACGGGCTAACCAAAAAATATGACGTCGAAGGAAGGTACAAGATGGGCGAGATGATCCGGATGACGATGGACGATGGAGCCGAGATCGCGGTCTATCACGCCCAGCCCACGGGCGAGCGGCGCGGCGGGCTGGTGCTGATCCAGGAAATCTTCGGAGTCACCGACCATATCCGCGAGATGTGCGACGAATATGCAGCAGAAGGTTATGAGGTGCTGTCGCCCGCGCTGTTCGACCGTGAGCATGCGGGGTTCGAGAGCGACTATTCGGGGCCGCAGTTCCAGCGTGCGGTTGAGCTGGCGCGCGAACTGCATCCGTTCGAGCAGAGCTTGAAGGATGCGCAGACGTGCATCGACGCATTAAAAGGGAAAGGACCGGTGTTCATCACCGGCTATTGCTATGGCGGGTCGGTCGCTTGGCGGATGGCGCAGATCAGCCTCGACCTCGCGGCGTCCTCGGCCTTTTACGGGAGCCTCGTCCCGACGATGTTCAAGGACGAGGCGCCCCGATGCGCAGCGATCGCGCATTTCGGCCGCTTCGACGACGGCATTCCGATGGAGGGGGTCGAGGCGCTGATCGCAAAGGATCACCCGACCGCGCAGATTTTCGTCTATGAAGCGGGGCATGGCTTCAACAGCGACCGGCGCAAGGATTATCACGAGGCGAGCGCGGATCTGGCGCGCGAGCGGACGCTGATGCTGTTCAAGGCGTGCGCGGCGTGAGGTCGAGTATCGCCTTCGCTGCGCTTTCGATGCTGCTGTTGTCCGGTTGTGGCGGCGGAGCTGGCGAGCAACAGCCATTCGAGGACCAGCAGTCGAAGATTGCCCGCCTTCGCGGCCTGGCCGATGCCCGCTGCATGTGCCTGATGAACGACGACACCGACGAGCGGTGCAATTTCGCTTATGACGATGAGCGAAAGGGGCTGAAGGCGACGCCGATGCCGCCGATGGACTTTGCGATCACGGCCGGGGGGTCCTGCTTCGCGACGTTGGACGGCCAGTGCGTGACCGAAGGCTATCATCTGAAGGGCGGCGGGCCGGCCGACAACGTCTGTTCGCAGGATGACGCCATTGCGCTGAACGACCTTCACGAAAAGGTCACGACGCAAAGCGGCAAGGCGGCGGCCGATGCCGCCGCGAAGGAGCGGATAAGGGAGATACGCGTCGCGTGGCGCGCGCGCTGAGCGGGCAATGAAACTGGCCCTGAACCTTTCCATCGCGCTGCTCGTCTTCGCGCTCGTCGCGACGGCGCTGCTCTACACGCAACAGCGCCGCATCCTCTTTCCCGCGCCATCCCAATACCCGCAGACGGCGCCTGCGGGGTTTCGGCTCATCCATACAAGCACCGATGACGGCTTGCGGCTCTCGGCCCTCTCTCGCCCCGCGGCGGCGGGCCGGAAGACGATCCTCTTCTTCCATGGCAATGGCGACAATATGCTGGGCGCGATCGAGGCGACGCGCGGGCCGGCGGCGGCGGGGCACGGGCTGATGCTCGTCGAATATCGCGGCTATGGCGGCAATCCCGGTTCGCCGAACGAGGATGGCCTCTATCGGGACGGCGAGGCGGCGATGCGCTTGCTCGCCGATGCGGGCGTACCGCGACGCGATATCGTCGTCGTGGGCAATTCGATCGGATCGGGTCCGGCGACCGAAGTCGCGCAGCGGAACGATATTGCGGCGCTGATCCTCGTGTCGGGCTTTTCGGATCTGCCTTCGGTGGTACAGAGTCAGGTGTCGATCATCCCGCGCTGGCTGGTGCGCGACCGGTTCGACAATGCCGCGAAATTGGCGGGCGTGAAAGCGCCCGTCTATCTGATGCACGGCGATGCCGACACGCTGGTGAAGCCCGACAATCTGGACCGGCTGGCGCGGGCGAGCCCCGATGCGACGGTGGCGCGTGTCGCGGGGATCGGGCACGAACTGGCCTACACGGCAACCGCACAGGCGTTGCTGACGCGCTGGGTGGATGCGCTGCCCTGACGAGCTAACGCGATTTCAACCTCTCGGCCGCATCCTTTCTTCGGGGAGGACCGCCATGTCTTTGCTTGCCATGTTGTTGCTGGTTTCGGCGACCGATTTCGACATCGATCCGGCGTACAAGCCGGTGAAGGACTCGCTCGCCGATGCGCGTGCGGGCAAGGTCCAGTGCCACGATCCCGACACGGCCGCACGCACCTGCCGAATCATGACCTGGCTCAACGAAGGCGCCGGGGGCAAGGTGCAGGTGCGCCAGCTCACCGCGCTCAGCGACAGCCCTTCGCTTGCCGCCGAACTGCGCATGACCGCGACGCGCGAGGGCGACGCGCTCTGCGGCGTCGTCAACGATGCCTATATGGCGGGCTTTCGCATCGTCAGCGGCCGGGCTCCCTATCCGGCGGCCGATAACAAGCGTTATGCGATCTTGTATCGCAACGAGCTCGTCGCGACTTTGTGGAACCGAAAGACCTGCGCTTACGCCTATGCGAAGCCGGGCGATCCGCTGCACCTCGAGGTCGGCACGGTCGACGGTCAATTCGCCGGCGAGATGATGAGCAATTATATCTGGGTCGGCGCGAACGCCGGCTATCGGCTCAAGGCGCGGCCGCCGGCTTGACCGCCGCGCCGCTCGCGGGCTGGCAGCGATAGACGAGCCGCTCGTTCGGGCTGGCTGGCAGCGCGCTGCGGATCGCATCCTGTTGCGCCGCAAGCCCCGCAAGCTCGTCGGGATTGGCAGTGCAGCTCTTCAAGGTAATTGCCGCGCGCGTCTCACGCGCCTTCGTCATCGTCTCGGCATCGAGCAGATAGCGGTCGACGCGATAGTCGCGCCCCGTTGCATCGATCGACGCGACGGTCACGGTCGCCTCGTCGTTCGGCACGAGGATGCGCTGCCAGCGGTCGTCTGCGCCCTGCGTATATTGGGTACGGCCGTTGACGCAGCCGCCCTTGCCGATCGCGATCGGAACGTCGGTCGTCGCCGACACGGTGATGCGGCTGCGGTCGGGGCGGATCGTGCAGAGGAAATTGCCCTGCGCGAGCTTGGGTGCACCGGTCGCCGCGACGGCGGCCGTTTCCTCTGCAATCTCGGCATGTGCGTCGGGGCGCGTGACGAACAGCACCGCCGCGCCGAGAATCAGCACCGCGCCTGCACCGCCCGCGATCTTCGCGTTGCGCAGATTCTTCTGGTTATAGAACATCAGGCCGGCACCGGCGGCGAGCGCGCCGATGACGAAGAAGACGCCGGCGAGTGCGATGCGATTCTCGCGCGACGCGAGCGCGTCTTCCTCGGCGCGCGCCTGCTTGAGATCGCGGTCGAGTTTGGCGGCGGCTTCTTTGGCAGCGTTCGCCTCGGCGCTCGCGCGCGCTTCGGCGTCGATCGCGGCGCGGTCGCGGGCGTCGGCTTCGGCCATCGAGACGCAGGTTGTGCCAACGCTCGTATAGGGCTGGTTCGCGTCGGCGAGGAAGCGCATGAGTTCGCGACCGGCGATCGCAAAGGCGAAGGGCGAGTCGCCGTCGTCGGCGCGCGTGATTGCGGTGTTGATCCCGGTGATCCGGCCGCACTGGTCGACGAGCGGCCCGCCCGAATTGCCGCGCGAAATCTTGGCCGTGTGGATCAGCATCGCGACCCCGTCGACCGACTGCATGTTCGACATATTGCCTTCGCTCCGCGTCGGGGTCCGCGGAGTTATATAGTCATTGGCGCTGCGCGCGGTGGCGAGGTCGACGTTGCCCGGATAGCCCAAGGCGACGACGTCGGCACCCGAATCGAGCGGGCCGGTGTAGATCGCGGCGGCGGGCAGGCGGCCCTCGGTAATCTCGATCAATGCGAGGTCGCGCGCGGTATCGATCGCGATCAGCTTGCCGGCGAAGCTCTTCTGTCCTTCGGACGGGACGACACCCAGGGCGACATTGCCCGGATATTTGGCGGCCGATTCGACGACATGCGCATTGGTGACGATACGCGTCGGCGAAATCGCGATGCCGCTGCCGTGGCCGAAGCCGACGACCTCGCCATCGACCATCGCAACGGTGACGACGCGCACGACGCTGCGCGACGCGGCGCTGATATCGTCGGCGGCGCGGGCCGGGACAGACAGTGACGGCGAGAGGGCGAAGAGGGCGAGCAGCAGCGCGAGGAGGCGGGTCATGGCGCGCACACTAGCCAGCCCGGAAGCGAAGGCAAGGGCGGCTAGATATATGGTCCCCACATCACCATCCACGCCCCGGCGCTGCCCGCGAGGATGACAAGACCGCTGACGCCGAGCAGCGCGGCGGTCGCCTGCCGCGCGAGCGGCGTCCCGCGTGCGCCGGCGCGCAGATAGATTTCGGCGATCGCGAGTGGCAGCAGTGAATTGGCGAAGGCGAGGAACAGGTCGAACGGACCGTCCATCGCCTTGCCGATCCCCGCGCCGCCGGTCGCGAGTCCCCATGCCATATAGCCGACGCGCATGAACCAGACTGCGCTTGCGACGGCGAACAGGCGGGTCGCCCAGCGGCGATGGTCGGCGAACTGCCGGTGGCGTGCGGCCTGCCAAGCGAGTGCGGTAAAGCCCGTGATCAGCAGCGCGTCGAGCGTGATGCCGATAGCACCGATAGTGTTGAGCCAGGTGCCGCGACCCCATGTCATCCATAGCCCGCCGATCGCGAGCGCCAGCGCGCACAGCATATAGAGCCGGCCGTTCCAGCGATGGAGCGCGGGCCGGCGGTTCCGTATCGCGGGGACGAGTTGCACGAGGCCGCCAAAGGTGATGACTGCCGCAAGCAGAACATGCACCGCAAAGAAGAGATTGCCCGCCGTGTCGCCCGCCACAAAGCCCTTGATGATCGGCTTTTCATTCCACGCGGCAAAATTGCCGGCCAGCGTCGGGGGATAATAATAGAGCAGGATGAAGGCGACGAAGAGCAATTGGCCCGCTGCAATGGCGAGATAGCAAAAAGTCGCGCTGCGCCCGAGCCAATCGATGCGGCGCGCAGAGCGTGCGGAGGTTATCGATGCGTCGATGGTGGCCATGCGGGTTCCCCAATTTGTCGCGGGAGCGTGCGCTTTTCATCATGGTGAGTCAATGATATAATACAGTAATACACTTGCGCCGTAATGTTTGAACGCAAGCATCGGGACGCAGCAGGAATCGTGCCGTGGCAGGAATGTCCAACAGCCGAGAAAGGATGTTCCGATGACCTATGCGATCCGGGGGCTGGACCCCGACCTCTTCGCACCGCTTTTCGCGCTCGACGATGCCGGCCTTGCTGCGATCAACGCGCGCCGGGTGACGGCTACAGCCGATCGCGGTTTTCCATGCCGTATCAGCCTCGAAGATGCGCGGGCGGGGGAGGCGTTGATTCTGCTCCACCACACCAGCCACGACGTCGAAACGCCCTATCGCAGCGCCTATGCGATCTATGTGCGTCCGGATGTCGGGGCGGCGAGCTATCGCGACGAACTGCCGCCAGTGTTCGAAGGGCGCCCGCTCGCGCTCCGCGCCTTCGATGCCGGGGGCATGTTGCAGAGCGCCCGGCTCGCGGGACCGGGCGAGGTCGATGGTGCGATCCGCGATCTGTTCGCCGACATGGGCATTTCCTATATCGATGCCCATAACGCCGCGCATGGCTGTTTCGCCGCGCGAATCGAAAGGGACGCAGCATGAGCGCCGACCTGATGACCGACGACGATCGCTGGGCGGCGGTGCAGCGCCGCGACCGCGCGCTGGACGGGCGTTTCGTGACCGGCGTGCTGACGACGGGTATCTATTGCCGGCCGAGCTGCGCCGCGCGGCATCCGTTACGCGACAATGTCCGCTTCTTCGCAGACGGCGCGACGGCGCGCGAAACGGGGTTGCGCCCGTGCAAGCGCTGCCTGCCCGATGATGTCGCGCGCGACGAAGGTGCGGTACTCGCGGCGATCCAGGCGATCAAGACGAGCGAGGAGCCGCTCGCACTCGGCGATCTTGCCGCGCGCACGGGCTATTCGCCGACGCATTTCCAGCGCGTCTTTACCCGCCAAACCGGGCTTTCGCCCGCGGCCTATGCGCGCGCGTTGCGCGAGGAACGTGCGCGGCAGGCGCTGAGCGACGGCCGCCGGGTGACCGACGCGATCTACGATGCAGGTTTTTCGGGGCCGTCGCGTTTCTATGAGAATATGGAAGGACGCATGGGCATGACCGCGTCGGCGTGGGTGAACGGCGGCAAGGGCACGACGATCCATTGGGCGGTTGTGCCGACGAGCCTAGGCGACATGCTCGTCGCAGCGACGGAGAAGGGGGTGTGCCGTCTATCGTTCGACGAAGGTCGGGAGGCGCTCGAGGAGCGTTTTCCGGCGGCAAGCCTGATCGAGGGTGGCGAAGAGTTCGAGGCCTTGCTGAAGCAAGTGATCGCGGCGGTCGAGGCACCGGTGAACGGCTTCGACCATATCCCGATCGACGTGAAGGGAACCGCCTTTCAAGAAGCGGTGTGGCGTGAATTGCGCAAGATCCCGGCAGGCGAGACGCGCAGCTATGCCGATATTGCCGCCGCCGTGGGCAAGCCGAAGGCGGTGCGCGCGGCGGGCAGCGCCAATGGTGCGAACAATGTTGCGGTGCTGATTCCGTGCCACCGCGTCGTGCGCAGCGACGGGACGCTCGGCGGCTATGCCTATGGCCTGCCGATCAAGGAAGAATTGCTGAAACGCGAAGGGCGTTGATGCGAAAATGGCGCCGGACGTCGCGAAATACCGTCCGGCGCCTTTCGGTGACAACGCGATGCGGTCAGCTGTCCTCTTTTTCCTGATCGGCAAAGATGCTCGCCATGGTGGAGCGAGCCGCGTCGATCTGTCCGGCGTCGATTTCATCGACCACCTTGGCGACCTTGTTCGCCTTTTCCTGCTTGTGGCTCGAAAAGGCGAGTGGAGCGAGCACCGACCGGGCCAGCTTGCCCTTGTTTTCGTTGAGCAGCTGGCGTGCGAGGACCATGCGATAGCCATCGTCATAGGACGAATATTCGAACACGCTTTCCAGTGCGATGATTGCCGGTTCCGGAATGGGCTCCTTCGCCTCGTAGTAGGACATATAATAGCCGATCGCCGCGCGCGGATCTTTGGGATCGAGCCGATATGCCTCGGCAAACCACTTGCGCGCCGTGGCGTAGAGGGCCGGATTCTTTTCCTCCTTGGCGCGGGTCATGAACAGGCCGCCCATCAATATCTGTGCGTCCTGCGATTGTGGTTCGAGAACAAGCGCCTGTTTCAGAGCCGTTTCGGCTTTTGCGAATTCCTTTGCATCGACATAGGCTTCGCCGACCGCCAGTTGCACGCCCAGACTGTCGGGATATTTCGTATCCATGCCGTTCACCTCGTTCGCCACGGTGCGCGCCTGGCGTTCGGAGACTCCGCGCTGGGTGCGGATATGCGCCTTGATGACGGCTTCCTCGGCGGGCGTCAGCCGCCGGATATCGACTTTCGGCGCGACATAATTGACCGGCTTGACGTCGAGCGTCGGAAAGGGCCCGCTCTTATATTTGCGAAGTTCGCTTTGCAGCTTGTCGAGGTCGCCGAATACGCGCTGCGCCGCCGTCAGGCTGTCTTCACCCGCATTCAGCGCTTTCAGATATTGTGCGAGTTGTCCCTGCCGCGGCTTGTTGAAATTCAGATAGTGCGCGATCATCCAGCCGAACGAGTAGGACTGGAAATATTCCTGCCCGTCGAGCCGCTTTTTGTGATCGAACAAGCGCGTCAGCCGGATGCCCGGCAGTTCGAACAGGTCGTCGCCGCGGTGCTGCGGGACGTTGCCGACCCGGAAGGCCCCATTGTCGAGCAGTTCAAGCGTGCCATAGAGTTCGGCAAAGCCTTCGACATACCAATGCGGATAGGCGGTGCTGAATTTCTGCAGCATGAAGTGATGCACATATTCGTGGAACAATATGCCTTCGGCGGTCAGCGCGGTTTTCTGGTTGATCTCGCGCTGGTCCAGATGGCGACTGAAACGGTCGCGTTGTTCCTCGACCGCCGGAACGAAGGAAACGGCTGCTCCCGCACGCGGAATGTAAAAACCCGCGACGCCGGCGCTACCGGCGAGGCGGCCGATGTCGTCGATGCCGCCGAAGCGATAGACACGAACCTTGTTCGATTGACCGATGTCGGGCCCCGGTATCGGAAGCCCCTGCATGTATCGCAGCGCGTTGTCGAACCGTTCAAGGCGCGTTGCAAAGCGCTCGACATCCTCCTTCGTGCTTTAGGACGTGATGATGAAATGACTTGTTTCGGCTTCCCACCATTCGGCGTGGGCCGTGCTGCTCAAGGCAAGCAGCGCAACGGCAAGGCCGCCGCGCAGCGCGGTTTTCAGAAATGCGATCATTTGTTTTCCCCGGTAAATTTTCGCGAGGCGACTATATCAAGCCGGACCGCGGCATCAACCGTCTGAAGTTTTGCCGTTTATCTGTCCTGTTCCCGCAGATGTATTTGATGAGGAGATGAAGAAATGACCGACAAGATTGCCGCCTTTCGCGCGCTGCACATCCCCGGCGACCCGCTGATTCTCGTCAATATCTGGGACGCGGGGAGCGCAAAGGCGGTCGCCGCGGCGGGAGCGAAAGCAATCGCGACGGGCAGTTTCGGCGTCGCCGGCGCCCAAGGGCGCGCCGACGGCGAGGATTTTCCGCTTGAGGAGGTGTTCGAGAATCTCGACCGCATCCTGTCGGTCACCGACCTGCCCGTCACGATCGACATGGAGGCGGGCTATGGCGCCGATCCTGCCACGGTGGGCGTTTCCGTCGCGCGCGCGCGGGCCGCGGGCGCGGCGGGGATCAACATGGAAGACCGGCTGCCGGGCGCGACCGACCTGCTTTCCATGACCGAGGCCGGCCGGCGTTATCGCGCCGCCGCCGATACCGGCATCTTCGTCAATGCGCGCTGCGACACATTTCGCGGACAGGATGCTGCGAAAGACGGCGGCAGGCTTGTCGCAGCGACGCTCGAACGCGCGCGCGCCTATGCCAATGCCGGCGCGGGGTCGCTGTTCGTACCTTTCCTGCTCGACCCGAAATGCATCGGCGCGATCTGTGACGCATCGCCGCTGCCGGTTAACATCCTGCGCGGCAAAGGCGGGCCGACGCACAAGGAACTGGCGGAGCTGGGCGTTGCGCGGATCAGCCATGGGCACCAGCCCTGGGCGGCGGCGATGGCTTGGCTGGCCGGGCAGGCGGCGCAGGTGATGGCGGGCGACGAGCCCGACTATTGATCGGGTGATTCGGTTGCGACAAGGGGAGCCATGCCTTGGCGCTCCTGGCGCATCCGAAGCAATTGTTCGAGAAACGGCCGGGCCTGTGCGCCGATATGCGGGTCGAATGCGATCGATTGCGCCAGCTTGATGGCCGATGTGAATTGGCCGCGATTGGCGAGCGCAAAAGCATAGGCGACCCGCATCTCGATATTTTCGGGGGCGAGCTGGAATGCCCGCTCGAGACCCTCGATGGCAATGACGGGTGGCGATTTGCCCTGCGCGAGGAAGCTCTGGAAATAGAGATAGAGCGGTAGCGGGTCGTCGGGATCGGTCCTGTTCGCGAGCGCTATCGGTTCGCGTGCGGTGCGCCAGCTCGTATCTTCATAATCGCCCTTCTTTTCAAGTTCATGCATCCGCAACTCGCCTAGCAGGACGTTGGCCCGAACATGGTCGGGCTTGATCGCGAGGGCGCGATCGACGGCGCTGCGAACCGTGGCGAGGTCGCGAACCTCCTCGTCGAGCGCCCATTCTGCGGCGGCATATTCGAACCAAACGGCGGCATCATTGGCGTGCGTGGCGGTAAGGGCGCGCAAGCTGTCGCGGATCGGGCTGCCGTCTTCGCCGCGGCTGTTCAGTCGTGCGAGCCTCAGCGGAATGACAGCATCTTCGCCGGGTGAAAGCGCGGTCACGGAGACCTGCGTAGGAAGGGGGATCGCATCCCTGGTCTCGCGATAGCTGAGCGGACGACGGAGGTAGATCGCCAGATCCCTGTCGAGCTGTTTGAGATCGCCAAAGGCGACGCGTGCCGCCTCACGGGCTTCGACGCCCGCGTTGATCGCGCGGACATAGGCGCTCAACTGCCCTTCGCGCTCAGGGTTGTGGAACAGCATATGCGTCAAGAGCCAGGCACGCCCGTAATAGACATCGACCTGACCCGTCGTTTTCAGCGAATTGGGGTCGGTGTTGAGAAGGACCTCAACCGGGATCTGGGGCAATTGGACAAGCCCGTAACCCCGCCCATAAGCGGGCTTGCCGATCAGTGCCTTGCCATCCTTGTTGAAATCCACGGTCGAATAATATTCGGCGAAACCTTCGATGATCCACGCCGGAAACGCGCCGGTCCGATAGCGCTTCATGAAATGATGCGCATATTCATGGAACAATGTTTCCTGCGACGCCGAGGTGCCGCGCGAGCGACCGCCATTTTCGCGATGCGACACCGCGAAGCTGCCCTCACGCCCCGTTCGGTAGAATCCGACGAAAGAGGACTCACGCGAACCGGTGTAGAGTTTCGCGACCTCTCCGGTCGAAACGAGCAGGTAGATGGGCAATCGGTTCGTCTCGCCCCGGTCCTTGACGTCGAGCAGGATGCGGAGCGCCACATCGAACCGCTGAAGCGTCGAGGCGAATTCGCGCAGCGATTTGTCGCTACCCTCGCTGTAAATGATGAAGCTGTCGGTTTCGGCGCGCAGCCAGCGTGCCTCGGCCGTTGTTGCAACCAGCGCCGCCGCTATCGCCGCGGCCATTGCCCATATTCTGATCATGAAAAAGCTCCCCCAGCTCTTTCGTCGATGCTGCCAGCGCGTCGGCAGACTGTAAACCCACCTGCGGGTTAGACAAAGCTGTAGGGATCGATGTCGATCGCGAGCCGCGCCTTCGATGGCCAATCGATGCTGCCCACCCAATCGCGGATCGTGCCCTGCAGGTCGAAACTGCGCGGCGCGTGGAGGAGAAGGCGAAAGCGGTGGCGGCCGCGGAGCATCGCGAGCGGCGCGGGGGCGGGGCCATAGACGGCAAGGCCTTCGGCGACGGGCGCCTTCTGTCCCAAGCGCTGGGCCTGCCCGCGCGCAACCTCGATATCTTCCGAAGAGATGACGAGCGCGGCAAAGCGGCCGTAGGGCGGCGCGCCCGCAAATTTCCGTGCCGCGGCTTCGGCCGAATAGAAGCCGTCGCGGTCATTCGCGACGAGCGCGGCCATCACCGGCGCCTCGGGGACGCGCGTCTGGATCAGCACCTCACCCGGCTTCACGCCGCGCCCGGCGCGCCCCGCAACCTGCGCGATCTGCTGGAAGGTGCGCTCGGACGCGCGGAGGTCGCCGCCGTCGAGCCCTAGATCGGCATCGACGACGCCGACGAGCGTGAGGTTCGGGAAATGATAGCCCTTGGTGACGAGCTGGGTGCCGATGATGATATCGACCAACCCGCCCTCGACATTGTCGACGAATTCGGCCGCCTTTGCAGGCGACCAGAGCGTATCCGACGTGACGATCGCTGTCCTTGCCTCGGGAAAGCGCAGCGCGACCTCGTCGGCGACGCGCTCGACCCCGGGGCCGCAGGCGACGAGGCTGTCCTCGTCCTCACATTCAGGGCAGAGCCGCGGCGGCGGCATGACATGGCCGCAATGGTGGCAGGCGAGGCGATGGACGAGGCGGTGCTCGACCATCCATGCGGTGCAGTTCGGGCACTGGATGCGGTGGCCGCAGGTCCGGCAGAGCGTGAGCGGAGCGAAACCGCGGCGATTGAGGAACAGCAGGCTTTGCTCGCCCTTCTGGAGCCGGTCGGCGAGCGCGTCGACGAGCGGCGGTGCAAGCCAGCGGCCGCGGTCGGGCGGATCCTGCCGCATGTCGATCGCGGAAAGATCCGGTAGGGTCGCGCCGCCGAAGCGCGCAGGGAGCTGGATATGGCGATAACGCCCCGCCTCGACCATCGCGAGGCTTTCGAGCGCGGGGGTCGCGCTCGCGAGGATGACCGGCAGCCCCTCGAAATGCCCGCGCATCACCGCGACGTCGCGCGCGTGATAATGGACGCCATCCTCCTGCTTGAAGCTCGTCTCATGCGCCTCGTCGACGACGATGACGCCGAGATTGGCGTAGGGGAGAAAGAGCGCCGAACGCGCACCGATGACGATGCGCGCGTCGCCCGATGCGATCGCGTGCCAGGCACGCCGACGCTCGGCCGAGCGCAGCCCCGAGTGCCAGGCAACGGGCTCGCAGCCGAAGCGCGCGGTAAAGCGCGTCAGCATCGGTTCGGTCAGCGCGATTTCGGGGAGCAGGACGAGCGCCTGCCTGCCCGCATCGATCGCTGCGGCGATCGCTTCCATATAGACTTCGGTTTTGCCCGACCCCGTGACGCCGTCGAGCAGCAGCGTATCGAATTTCCCGGCGTGCACCGCGTCCTTAAGCTGCGCGGCGGCGACACTCTGTTCGTCAGAGAGATCGGGGCGCGCGAAGCTGCTGTCGGGTTCGGGATAGGGCTGATCGGCTGACACGGCCACCGCCTCGAGCGCGCCGGTATTGATGAGCCCGCGGATCACCGCGTCGCTGACCTCGGCGAGCGCGGCCAGTTCGCGCACCATGCCCTGCCGTTCGCCGATCGCCTCGAGCGCCACCGTTCGCTGCGCCGTCATCCGGAAGGGTAATTCGCCCGTGGCGCGATATTCGACGATCGGTCGCCGCGCATCGGCGAAGGCGACACCCGGCAACACCATGCGCAGCACCGAGCCCGGCGGCGCGAGATAATAGTCGCTGGTCCATTCGACGAGACGGCGCAGCGGCGCCGCGATCGGCGGCACGGGCACGACTTCGTAGAGATTGCGCAAGCGATTGTCGCCGACCGCTTCGGGCGCGCCGAAGCTGGCATCCTCCCACACCACGCCGCCGAGGCGCCGTGGACCGAGCGGCGCGACGACGACGCTGCCGAGCGGGGCTTCGCTCTCGCGCGGGACGCGATAGTCGAGCGGTCCGAGGGCGGCGGTGAGAAGGAGGACGCGGGCGCGGGTCATAGACTGCGCAGGATATAGGGCGGCGGGTAAAATAGGAAAGCGCCGAAGCTTGCAAAGGCGGTCTCAGGCCGGTTGCAGCCGTCGTGGGTTCCCAGCGACAGCCGATCCCATCGACAGGGTAGCCTTAGCTGTCTCTGGCTCCGGTTGCGAACAGGACTTTCGCGCGGTCCGTCGGAAAACGTAGATCAGGCGGCGATCAGAACACCATGATAGGCACGATCCTCGAACGCGCGGCCAGCGCCCATCGCGACGCAGATCAACGCATCGTCGGCGACGACGACCGGCAACCCCGTGGCGCGTGCGATCGCGTCGTCCATCCGGCGCAGCAATGCTCCCCCGCCGGTCAGCGTGATCCCTTCGTCGATGATGTCGGCCGACAGCTCGGGCGGTGTCTGTTCGAGCGCGGCACGCACCGCGCTGACGATCTGGCCGACCGGTTCGGCGAGCGCTTCGGCGATCTCGGCCTCTGTCACCTGCACCTCGGCAGGGCGGCCGGTTACGAGGTCGCGGCCCTTCACGCCCATGACCATTCCGTCGCCGACGGGCGGCGTCGCGCAGCCGATCGTCAACTTCACCCGCTCGGCGGTCATTTCGCCGACCATCAGATTGTGCCTGCGGCGGATCGACGACGAGATCATCTCGTCCATCTTGTCGCCGCCGACGCGCACCGAATTGCTGTAGGCGATGCCGCTCAGCGACAGCACCGCGACCTCGGTGGTACCGCCGCCGATATCGACGACCATGGCCCCGCGCGGTTCGGTGACATGCAGTCCCGCACCAATCGCGGCGGCAAGCGATTCCTCGATCAGTTGCACCGACACCGCGCCGGCATTGCTCGCGGCGTCACGGATCGCGCGGCGTTCGACCATCGTCGAACCCGACGGCACGCAGATGACGACATGGCTGCGCTGCATGAAACGGCTCGCACCGCCCTGCGCCTTGTCCATGAAATGCTTCAACATCTGTTCGGCGACGTCGATGTCGGCGATCACGCCGTCGCGCAGGGGACGGATCGCCTGGATATTGTCGGGGGTCTTGCCCATCATCGGCTTCGCCTCGTCGCCGACAACCTTGACCCGCCGCACGCCGTCGCGTGTTTCCAGCGCAACGACCGACGGTTCGTTGAGGACGATGCCCTTGTCGCGCACATAAACCACGGTGTTCACGGTACCCAGGTCGATGGCCATATTGTGCGCGGCCGACGCAAACCGATTAAAAAACTTCATATGCGGGGCAAAAGCCTTCGGGAAGGAACGGAAGAATCAGGCGTGCTGGCCCATTGGCGCCTTCAACGACTGTCACATATCGACTGCGCCGCACGCGCGGCCGCGTCAACGAAAGCTGCCATCAATACTGTCAGAACGGTGGTTTCTCAGGCCCGGCTGCTCGACCGGTTCAAAATTCGGGACCGTTCGAACCCGGCACGATGAATTTCAGGCCCTGCAGCCGGATCACCTCGTCACCCGCGCACACCGGTGCTGCGATCAGTCGCATCCATCGACGCGGCGCCTGCGCCGGCCTGATTTCGACATCGAGCGTGAAGCCACGGCGATGCTTGATCGCATAGGCGCGCAGCTTCTCCATCGCCGCGCGTGACCCTTCGGAGTAGAGCGCGACGCTCTCTTCGCGTTTGACAGTCGCGCCGCGCGGAATGCCGAAAATATCATGGACCTCTTTGGTCCAGCTCAGCCGGTTATTGTCGGTCAGATCGCATTCCCAACGGCCCAGCCGGGCCGGCCGCATCGGTGCCACGATGTCGTCCAGATCGGGGACCGGATCGAGCATCTCGTCGCCGTGCAACTGCCCAAGCTCGAAAAACCGATCGCGCTCATAGAGCGGCCAGCTATGATGCACGGGTAAGGGATAGGTTTGCTTCAACGCGCCGGTCTTCCATCGGGGCAGCCAGGATAGGCGCGCGGCGCTTAACAACTCGTGATGTCGATTGACAATCCTCCGCGCTCTATTTCCCTCGCGCGAGGGCGATTCCCGCCAGATTCTGCGTCCGCTTGATATGGCGCACGATCGGCGCCGGCCCGTTTCCCACGAGTGCATGGAAAGTGGCGAGATGGTTCGCTGCCTCTCCCCGCGCCCGCACGATACCGTTGGCCTGTTCCACCACTGCCGCGGCATCACCGAGCAGGACGAAGTTCGTCAGCTCCAGATTATACGCCAACCGCAGCGCTGCGATCAGCGCCAGCCACTCGGCATCCATGCTGCTACCGATCCCGGCGTCGCGCACGACCGTTGCCGCTCCCCCTGTCACCACGGCGGTTTCCATCCGCCCCGGATTGGGCCTGCACCCGCCGTCGAAATAGATTTTGATCCGGCGCGCCACCATCGAACTCCCTTAGCCGGTCAAAACTTGCCGCGTACAGAAAAGGAAAAGATCGGCCCGATCAGCCGGTCGCGTTCCTCGACGAAGCTGACGGGGCTTTCCCCGCGAACGCCGGTATAGGCCGTCCGGTCGCGTTTCGAGCGCGCGTTGGCGATATTGCGGACCGACGCCCGTACCGTCAGGCCGAGCACATCCTTATGCTCGACAAAGACCGACGCCCAGACCGGCCCCTCCCATACCTTGTCGACCTGGTTACGCCGGTAATTGGGCTGGTAATGCGAATATTCTACGTCACCACCCCATGCCCAGTCGCTCGCCGGCATATCGTGGCGCAGGCCGAGGCTGATCACCGTGTCGGTAAAGCCATTCCACTGCCTCTTCTCTCCGGTAAAGGGGTCGCGAAGCGAACTTTTCTGCAGCAGCATCCGGGGCTCGAGCCGCATTCCCTTGATCCCGGCCGGGTCGAGATTGATCGTTGCCGTCCAGTCGATCGCGCCCGCTTTTGCCTTTGCAATATTGCCGACCGCCTCACCATTGGCGCCAATCGGGATCACATCGACGCGGTCCTCGACGTCGCGGTAGATCAATATAACCTTGGTCGAGCCCCACGCACCAAATTTTTTGTTGATCTCGGCCTCATAGGTCCAGTCCTGCTGCGGCCGAAGGTCGTTGTTACTCTCATTCTGGTTCCCGTCATTCAGGAAGGCGCGCGCGAGGAAGTCATAAAAGGATAGTTGCAACACGCGCCGCCGCAGCTTCACCGAAACGTCGAAATCGGGCGACGGTGTCCAGGCAAGCGAGACCGATCCCTTGGGCCGGAAAAAGCTGCGCGTCAGGCCGTTCATGCCCGTCTGCGTGATTGTCGAATGTTCGGCTCCCGCGATGATCTGGAAGTTCAGCTTGTCGGTCAGCTTGCGCCCGAAGCTCAGCAGCCCTTCGTAGCGATCCTCACTCACGCCGCCGGTGCCGCCGTCGAACGGCTGGTCGACCCACGTCCCCGTTGGACCCAGCACCGCGATCGATGCGACATTGTCGAGCGTGTTGAACGCCGCTTCGCCCGAGAGCTGCCAGTCGCCGCCGAACATCTTCCACTGATATTCGCCGCGCCCGATCGTCTCCCCAATGTCGCCGGTCTGTGCAAAACGGTCGCCCGTAGCGACGCCACCTTCGGTGGTGGTGACGATTTCCTGCCGGTAGGGCTCGTGGCTGAACCGGCGGAGCCCGATCAGCTTCAGCTTCCCGGGCCCGACGCCGAACTGATAGTCGCCGCTGACCTCATAATTCCAGCTGTCGGCATTTTCATATACTGTGCGGACACGGTCGGGCAGGCCCGAGCCTATGCGCACGCCATCCTCATAATAGCGGTCATATTTCCGCTGATAATGGCCGCCGAGGTTCGCAACGGTGTCGCCCACCGGATCCCAGGTGATCCGCCCCGACAGCTTTGGCGTGTCGTAATGGGTGTTCCAGATATCCTTGCGCCGTTCGGTGATATTGCCCGCGCCGTCATAGATCAGGGTCGGCCCGCCCGCACCGCTGCGCGCCGAATCGTCATTGTTCAGCGCCACCTCATATTCGATCGTCCCGGTGCGGCCGCGCACCGACACATCGGCACGGGTAAACAGCGGATCGGTATAATGCGCGCGGAATTCAGGCTTCCACGAGAATTGCCCGGAAAAGGCGTCGGCGCGATATACGATATTGGCGACCTGTCCCGACAGGCCGGGAATATTGAGCGTCGCGCCGTCGACGATCTCGATCCGCTCGACATTGCTGGCGGGGATACGCGACAGCTGGGTGTACATGTCGTCGGCCTTGTTCGACGGCCGCTCGCCGTTGAACAGCACATTGCCGGTCGCCTGCCCCAGTCCGCGGAGATTCTCGTTGTCGCGGATCTGGAAGCTCGGCACCTGGATTAGCATGTCATAGGCGTTGTTCGGTGCGTAGCGCGCGAAGTCGGCGGGCGTATAGACCTGCCGCGCCGCGTTGCTGATCCCGCCAGCGGGCACTTCGGTGGATGCGGGCGGGGGGGTGTTGCCGGTCGGAGCCGCGGCCTCCTGCGCCAGCGCGGGCGTAGACAGCGTGGCCGCAACCGCGATCAGACTGATCCGTCGTTTCACTTGGACAGTCCCCCCGTCGCGCGGTTCATCGCCTGCGCATATTCGCCGGTCACGCCCATCGCCTTCATGCCGACGACCTCGTCGGCGCTAAGCTTTCTGTAACCCGCCGCGGCCAGCCCGCGCACATAGGCGCCGTCGACGCCGAGTGCCTTGCATGCGATCGCATCCTCGACGTCGGTGAGCACCAGCGCCTCTGACTTCAGATCGCGCACATATTCAGGCCGCACGTCGAGCGCCGCCGCCGCGATCAGGTCGTCGGCGTCCTTTGGCCGTACCCCCTCGTTTGTGAGCCCGTCGGCCAGTTCGATCGTCGCATCGACGAGCAACATCGCGAGCAGGGTGGAACGATGATCGGGTGACAGGCCGCGTTCGCTGAGTGCATGCTCGAACGCGGGATCGGACGTGAAGCGACACTCCCCCCTTCCTTCGAAAGCGCGGTTCAATATGCCGGTGCACGACAAGGTTCCAGCATCATGCATCACGGTAAAGCTGACCGGTCCTTGCGTCGTCCGCCCCAGCGCTGCCTCGGCTGGTGTGAAATAGGGGCGCGATCCGTCAAGGCTTTGGTCGCTGCTGGACTTCCTGTGCTGGATCCGGACGCGCGGGGCGCCCTTTTTTCCGCCCGCGGACTCGGCGACCCAACTGATGTCGTTCAGTACGAGCGGGTTGGCGGCGGCGGTCGGTGCCGAACAGGCAAGGATCGAGGTCAGCGCGGCGGCGCCAGCAAGATACAGGGCTTTCATCGGGTGCACTCCTCCCTCCGTGCGCCGGGCGAGCGTCATCGCTCGCCGCCGCAGCGGCAATTTTGAATCAGGTTTCGATTAATCGTCGGTCGCTGCGGACGAATGTCCGGGCGTCAGTCGCGAACGGGCGGCTTGGGTGGTTCGGGCGCCTGCGGGAATTCGATCCGCGCGGTTCGGCCGTCGGCTCGGCGTGCCTCGATTACGCCGCGTTCCAGATCGACGATCGCAACATTGCCGTTCTGTACCGCTTTCGCCACCGGGCGCGGTGTCGCTGCGGGGCGAGGCTTTGCAACCGGTCGGAATCCGCTCGTCGCACGCAGTTCGATTGCGTCGTCGGCGCTGCGCATCTTCACGCCAGCCTTCTGCATATCGGTTACAAAGTCGCAGTCGATGCCCATGGCCCGCAGGGCGATCACGTCATCGATACTGATATCGGGAAAATGGCTTTTCATGTCGCGCGCAAAGCGCGGCTCGATATGCAGCGCGGCCGCGCCGACCAACTCGTCAATATCGGTCCCAGGAAAGATGCCGCGCATCGTTTTGATATAGGCGGGATCGACCCCGGCCGCCTTAGCGCCGATAATTTCGTCGGCGGTTATTGCCGGCTTATGTTCGCGCATCTCCGCGACATATTCGGGCGTCACGCCGACGGCGCGCATGCTCACCAGTTCCTCGGCGCTCAACGGTTTCGCCACTGCGGCCGTATCATTCGCACCCTTGGTCGCGGCGGCCGAGGAGGAAGAGGTGATTGTCGCTGCTCGGGTGGTCGATGCGACAGACGTGCGGCTTGCTTCGGTCGCCTCTGGCTTGGCCGTCGCCGAAAATGCGGCGAGCGGCGCAGTGATGCCTGCGAGCACGACAAGGCTCATCAACATCCAGCTTGCACTCGCCGGCCCACGCTTCAGGCTGCCGTCGAGGACGCGGGTGATCCGGCGCTTCAGACTGTCTTTGCCGGGCGCGACGCCATGCGCGGCAAGCAGCGTGCCCTGATTGTCGTGTCGCGCCGCGCCGACGAGCAGCGTCGCATAATCGGGTCCGTCGATGTCTGCCATCAGCACCGCGTCGTCGGCGGCTTCTTCGCGCAGTTGATGGCTTTCGCGCGCCAGCATCCATACGAACGGATTGAACCAGAAAACCGCGCAGGCGATGCGCGCGCCGAGCAGCTTCGCCCAGTCGAGCCGCGCGACATGCGCCAGTTCGTGCGCGATGATCGCCTCGGCCTCATCCGACGCGGCGACCGCCTTCGGGCTCAGCACGATCGTCGGGCGCAGTACGCCCCAGCTGATTGGCGAGCGCAATTCCTTGCTGACCAACAGTGCGGTGCCATGTTTGAACCCCATGCGCCGCTGTGCCTCGGCCAGCGCCGACAGCCACGACCCCTCGACCAGTATCTCAGCGCGTCCGCGCATCGCGAACAGTCGCACCACCGCGAGTGCCATCACTCCAGATAGCAGCAGGAGCGGGGCAAGATAGAGAAAGGGGGCAAGCTCGCTCCACGAAAAGACAATCGGCGTCGATCCGGCACTATCGACCGCGACAGGGACTGACGTCGCGGCGGGTGCCGGATCGATCGCCGATCCCCCTGTTGTTGCAGTCTGCGCGATCGGAACGGCTTGTTCGAACGACCAGCTGGCCGGGAGCGGGGCCCATTGCGGCAGCAACAGGATCGCGGCAGGCAATGCGAGCAAGGCAACGAGACCCGCATGCGCGATCATCGATCGCTCACCGGCCGAACGCCACCGCGCGAGGCGGAGCAGGCCGAGCGTCAGCCCCGCTACGACGACGGATTTCCAGGCTAGGCTCAGCAATATGGCGGTGATCAGCATCACCCTCTCCCTTCGCGCGCTTTGGCGATCATCTGTTCGAGTTCGTCGAGTTCGCTATTGCTCATCTCGTCCTGCATGCCGAGCAGGGCGGCCGCGGCACTCGTCGCCGATCCGTTGAAGAAGACGCGCACGACCTGTGACAGCGCCGACTTGCGCGCGGTCTTGTCCGACACGCTCGGCGCGTAGACGAAGCCGCGGTCGGATTGTTCGCGTGCTACGAAGCCTTTCGTCTCAAGCCGTTTCAGCATCGCGCGGATCGCCGATCCTGAAAGCTCATCGGCGAGCGCCTCGCCGATCTCGGTCACGGTCGATGCGCCACGCTCATAGAGAATATCGACGATTTCGCGTTCCCGTGGGGGCAGACTGGACAACATACGACTCACCTCATGCGCTACATTTGTAGCGTGCTACATTTGTAGCGCATGCTTGGCAAGGGGTTTTATCCGGATAGCCCGGCAGTGGTGCGCAGCCGCTTTAGAGTGGCCGGCCGTCGTTCCTTCAGGCCGCGGCGGCGTAGGCGTCGATCGCAGCGAGATGTTTCGCCCTGCCGGTTTCGTTCAGGAATGAGCCGGCAAAGCTGTTGCGCGCGAGCGTGACGATGTCGTCCTTCGAAAGGTCGAGCGCGTCGGCGACCGCCTGATAATTGGCGTTCACA
Source organism: Sphingopyxis sp. YR583 (assembly GCF_900108295.1). Classification (NCBI taxonomy): domain Bacteria; kingdom Pseudomonadati; phylum Pseudomonadota; class Alphaproteobacteria; order Sphingomonadales; family Sphingopyxidaceae; genus Sphingopyxis; species Sphingopyxis sp. YR583. The sequence goes on from NZ_FNWK01000001.1 coordinate 2,348,749, forward strand.
TAGCCGCCGAAATAGCTGGGGTCGTCGCTGTTGATCGTCGCCTTCAGGCCAGCGTCCAGCATCGTCTTGAGTGGGTGCGCGGTGATGTCGTTCACGACGCACAGCTTGAGATTGGAAAGCGGACAGACAGTGAGCGTCATGCCCTCGGCCGCGAGACGCGCGATGAGGGCGGGGTCTTCGAGGCTGCGGTTGCCATGATCTATGCGGTGGACTTTCAGGAGGTCGAGCGCTTCATGGACATAGGCGGGCGGGCCTTCTTCGCCTGCGTGGGCAACGATCTTGAGGCCGAGGCTGCGGGCGCGTCCGAAAACGCGTTCGAATTTGGCGGGCGGGTGGCCGACCTCGGAGGAATCGAGGCCGACGCCATCGATGCGGTCGAGGAAGGGGAGGGCTTCGTCGAGCGTCTTTTCGGCCTCGGCTTCGCTGAGATGACGGAGAAAGCACATGATGAGCTTCGACGTCATTCCGTAGCTCGTCCGGGCATCGTCGAGCGCGCGGGTGATGCCCGCAATTACGGTTCCGAAGGCGACACCGCGGTCGGTGTGGCCTTGCGGATCGAAGAAGATTTCGACGTGGCGGACGGCATCGGCGTGGGCGCGCGTGAGATAGGCGGCGGTCAGGTCATAGAAGTCCCGCTCGCTGTGGAGGACGCCCATCCCTTGATAATAGATGTCGAGAAAATCCTGGAGGTTCGAGAAGGCGTAGGCGGCGCGCACGTCCTCGACGCTGGCGAAGGGAATCGCGACCTTGTTGCGCTGTGCCAGTTCGAACATCAGCTCGGGTTCGAGCGAACCTTCGATATGAAGGTGAAGTTCGGCCTTGGGCAGCGCGGCGATAAAGGCGGCACGCTCTTCCGCTGACGTAAAACCATCAGGCATCGGACTTGCCCTCCTCGCGCAGGATGATCATGGCCTCGGGCTTGTGCTGGCGGATCTCGTCGACCGTCAGTCCATCGACCTCGTGCGGGAAGATCAACCACTGGTCGGTTTCGTGGACGAAGAAATCGGGGCGGAGGTCGGTGACGTTGCGGCCGGGTTTGAACCAGACGGTCGCGATGCGAATGTCGCGCGGCATATTGTGGCGGCAGCGCGCCTTCAGTTCGGCGATGAAAGCGCGGATGCTGCGCCCGCTATCGAAAACGTCGTCGATGACAAGCAGGCGATCCTCCGGATTCAGCGTGTCGATGAGATAGCCGAGCGCGAAGACTTTGACGTGCGCGTCCTGCTTGTCGATGCCGTGATAGGAAGAGGTGCGGATCGCGATATGGTCGCAATGCTGGCCGTGATAGTCGAGCAGTTCCTGCACCGCGATCCCGACCGGCGCGCCGCCGCGCCAGATGCCGACGAGATGCGTCGGCTGGAAGCCGCTGTCCAGCACCTGCATGCCGAGCCGGAAGGAGTCGGCGAGCAGATCGTTCGCGCTGATGAAGATCTTTTCGCCGCTCATGTGCCGGAACCGCCGATCCTATTTCTGCTTCGCCGCGATATAGCGCGTTACCTGCTCTTCGAGAATATCGAGCGGCAGCGCGCCTTCGCTGAGCACCGCTTCGTGGAAGTCGCGAATGTCGAAGCGGGAGCCCAGCTCGCTTTCGGCGCGTTTGCGAAGCTCCGCGATCTTGAGCTGGCCGACCATGTAGCTGGTCGCCTGACCCGGCCAGTTGAAATAGCGGTCGACTTCGCGCGCGATGTCGGTGTCGGACACCGAGCTGTTCGCCTTGAAATAGGCGATCGACTGCTCGCGCGTCCAGCGCTTCGAATGGATGCCGGTGTCGAGCACGAGGCGGATCGCGCGCCACACCTGCAGCGACAGCATGCCGAAGCGGTCATAGGGGGTCTTGTAGGCGCCCATCTCGTTCGCGAGCCGTTCCGAATAGAGTCCCCAGCCCTCCATATAGGCGCCGTAACCGCCGAACTTGCGGAATTTGGGGATGCCGGTGAGTTCCTGTTGGCGCGCGATCTGGAAATGATGCCCCGGCGCGCCTTCGTGCGCGGCGATGCCAGCGACCTGCACCTTTTGCGTCTGGTTCATGTCGACGAGGTTGACATAATAGATGCCGGGGCGCGTGCCATCGGCCGAGGGCGGGTTGTAGAAGGCGGTCGACGCCGTCCCCTCGCGCCATTTCTCGACCGCGCGGACTTCGAGCGCCGCCTTGGGGAGCACGCGGAAATAGCGCGGCGCGGCGTCCATGACCGATGCGATCACCGCGCGGGCGTCGGCGAGATAGGTTTCGCGGCCGGCCTCGTCGTTGGGATATTTGAACTGCGGGTCGGTACGAATGTGGTCGAAAAATTGTTCGAGCGTGCCGGTGAAGCCGACCTCGCGCTTGATCGCCTCCATCTCGCCGCGGATCGCCGCGACCTGCGCGAGGCCGAGGTCGTGGATCTGGTCGGCGGTGAGGTTGGTGGTGGTCGAGCTCTTCAGTCGGTCGGCATAATAGGCGGCGGCGTCGGGAAGGCTCCACGCGCCGAAATTGCCCTTCGATTGGGGCTCGATCTCGTCGATCGCGGCGATCAGCGTGGTGTAGCCGTGCTTGAACGGTCCGGTCAGCGCGGCGCTGGCATCGGCGAGCAACTGCGCTTTGGTCGCCGCCGGAGCATCGAGCGCATCGACCTTTTTGCGGAAGTCGGCGAGCAACGTCGAATCGGCGCCGCTGCCGAAGGGTGCACCGGTGATCACCTTGAGCGCGTCGGCACGCGCAGGGGCGAAATTGACCTTGTTGGGGACGATCCCCGCCGCGGCCTGTTCGCGCATCGTCGCCGCGACCTCGCGCATCACGCGGTCGGTGTCGCGCAGGCGGGCGATATAGGCCTCGGCATCGGCGACGCTGTCGATCTTGTGATTGTTGATGAGCAGCACCGGGATCGCACCCGCGGGGCTGCCGTTGGTCGAAACGGGGAAGCGCAGCTTGCGGAAACGGAGCGATTCGCGGCCGCGTTCGACCTCATATTCGAACAGGCGGTAGCTGACGCGCGCGCTCTCGCCGAGCTGGTCGGGTTTGAAGCGCGCGTGCATGTCCTTGAGCTGGCGCTCGGCGAGCTCCTGCTCGCGCAGCGATGCGGCGTCGGTGTAATCGTCGAGCTTGTTGTAGTTGGTCTTGAGCCCGAGCTGCGTCTGCGATTCGGGGCTGAGGCCGAGCCGTTCTTCGAACGCCCGATCGAGAAACTGGAGCAGTGCCTGATCCTGCGCGCCGGCTTGCGGTGCCGCCTGCGCGAAGGCGGGCGCGGCCATCGGGGCGAAGGGCAGGACGGGAAGCAGCATCAGGGCAACGGCAAAGCGCATCGGGGTCTCCTATCGAATGGCAGGCTTGTTGCGCAGCGCCGGGCCGGGCGCAATAATATTTCAGTGGCTTATGCCGCTGTCCCGCCTATTTCCGCGACGCGGCACTCTGGTCGCGGATGGCCTTGAATTCGCTGCCGTCCTTCCAGCCCGGCCATTTGGCCGAGCGGGCGAGTTCGTCGCCGATCGTGTAGAAGACCGAGATGTCCTGCACCGCGCCGTCGAGGTTCCAGCTTTCGTCCCACGCATCGCAGGCTTGATGATAGCATTTGCCGGTATAGGCATCGACCCACGCCTGCCCGGCGGGCTTGCCGCCTTCGACGAGGTCCGAGGCACCCGCGATGCCCATCATCAGGAGGACGGGGACGCCGCGCTTGGCGAGGCTGAAATGGTCGGCGCGGTAGAAGAGTCCGCGTTCTGGAAGGCTCTCCACCGAGACGGTGCGGCCCTGCGTCGCCGCAACGCGCGCGAGATCGTCCTCGAGACTGCCCTGGCCCTTGCCCACGAGGACGACGTCCTTTGCGCGGCCTGCGGTCTGGAGGATGTCGAGGCCGAAGTTGGCGACGGTCTTTTCGGCGGGGAAGATCGGGTTTTGGGCGTAGGCCTCGGAGCCTAGGAGCCCGCGTTCCTCGGCGGTCCAGAAGGCGAAGGCGATCGTGCGGTCGGGCGCGGGGGCCGCCTTGAACAGCCGCGCGATTTCGAACAGGCCCGCGACGCCCAGCGCGTCGTCATTGGCGCCGGCGCGGTAGATGCGGCCCTTTTCGTCGGGCGCGCCTTCGCCATAGGCGTCCCAGTGCGCGCCGTACATCACGACCTCGTCCGGGCGCTTGGCGCCGGGGATTTTTGCGAGGACATTCTGGCTCTGCACGACCTCCTGCGTAACAGGGAGCGCGGCGTTAAAGTTGGTACCAAGGTCGATGGGCTTAAAATCCTTGCGGCGTGCGGCGGTGCGCAGCTTCGCGAGATCCTGCCCGGCGTTGGCAAACAGCCTCGTCGCGGTTTCGCCCGAAATCCAGCCCTGAAGCGCGAGGCTCGTGACCTTTTCGGGCGGCATAACGAGGCCGTAATTTTCACCGCCGGGGGCTTTGACGACGTTCCAGCCGTAACCCACGCCGTCGGTGTCGTGGACGATCAGCGCGGCGATCGCGCCGCGGCGCGATGCTTCCTCGAATTTATAGGTCCAGCGGCCATAATAGGTCATCGTCCGGCCGCCGAACTTGCCGAAGCTGTCCTCGCCTTTCTTCGCGACGAAATCGGGGTCGTTGATGAGGAAGACCGCGACCTTGCCCTTCAGATCCTGTCCCTTGAAATCGTCCCAGCCGCGTTCGGGGGCGCTGACTCCGTAACCGACGAAGACGAGCGGAGCGTTCTGGACAACCGCCTGGTCCTTCGGCTGGAGCGTCGAGAGATAGATGTCGGTGCCGAAGGTCAGCGGCGTCGCCGTGCCCTTGCGGTCGAAGCCGAGCGCCGTCGGAGTGCCGACGCGCGTGTGGAGCAGGGGCACGGGCTGGGTCCAGCCGCCGCCCACGCCCGCGGGTTCGAGCCCCAGCGCCTGAAGCCGGCCGATCAGATAACCGATGGTGCGCTCCTCGCCGATCGTGCCGGGCGCGCGGCCCTGAAACTGGTCAGAGGCGAGGGTGCGGACGGTCTGCGTGAGGTTCGCGGCGTCGATACCCGTTTGCGCCGCAGCGGGCGCAGCGGCGGTGGCAGCGAGCAGGAGAGCGGCGGCGATAGAGCGGGACATGGGGGACTTTCCGTTGATCAGCGGTCGAGGCAGCGTTTGAGATAGGCGCGCGCGCCGACAAAGTCGCGCATTTCCACCTTCATCGGTTTCGTGTTTTCGAAGGTGAGGCTCAGCGCGAAGTCGGCGGGGAATTTGTCGAGATTTTCGACATGGCCGAGCGGGACGTCGTGCCACATGCGATCTTCGCCGATCGCGAAGCTGGTCACTTCGACCTCGCCGCCGCCCATGCCCGCGATTTCCAGCTTTGCCTTGCGCGGCGTAAGTTCGCGCGTTTCGTCCTTCGCCAGCGGCTTGGGGTCGGCGGAGGTGGCGCGGGCGGCAATCGCGAGCTTCATATTGTTCGTGTCGCTCGCGACCGCCAATGTCCACGCATCGTCCATGCCGCCAGTGTCATTCCATGTGACGGTGCATTGCATCTGTCCCCTCCACGGCGGATCGCCGCCATCGACGATATCTTCGGCCGATTGGGCGGCGAGCATCAGGAGCGGCATGAGGGCGGGGGCGGCGAGGAGGGGCATGGTTTGGTTTCCCTTTTCGGGTTTGGAAACCGGGCCTTAGCATGATGGAGCGCATTGTGAACCGCCGGGCGGTGACGATTGCCGCCGAGTGCGTTAGGGGCGTGTGGTGATTTCCAACCTGCCCGTTTCGATTTCCTGGCGTCCGCTGGCCGCTGCTTGCGCGCTGGCGCTCGCCGCGTGCGGGCCGAAGCCGCCGCTGCGCGTGATGGCGTGTAATGCGGCGCCCGCCGTGCCGGTGAGTTTGGCCGGGGACGGGCAATCGGCGACCGCGACGCTGTCGGTGCTCACCTATAATCTGGAGGGGCTCGGCTGGCCGGCGCGCAAGGGGCGGTCGGCAGAGCTGAAACAGATCGGAGAACGACTGGCGGCGATGCGCGAAGGCGGAACCGGACCCGACGTGATCCTGTTTCAGGAGATGTTCAGCGGTGCGGCGAAGCGAGCGGTCGAAGCGAGCGGCTATCCAGCGATTGCACCGGGACCGCGGCGCACGACGAAGCCCTATATCGCCGACCATGAGAAGATGGCGGGCAAGGCGAAGCCGCTGAAGGGCGAGTTGGGGATCAAGCTGGTCGGCGGCGGACTGGCGATCGCGTCGCGCTATCCGATCGTCGAGACCGCGCTCGACGCCTATGGCCGGCGCGCTTGCGCGGGGCTCGACTGCCTGTCGAACAAGGGGGTCATGCTGGCGCGGATTGCCATGCCGGGGGTGCCCGCGCCGATCGACATCTATAACACGCATATGAATTCGCGCGGCGCGTCGGGGGTGTCCGAGGCGCGCGACGGCGAGGCGCATGCGCGGCAGGCGATCGCGGCGTCGGATTTCATCGCGCGGACGCAGGATCTGGCGGTACCGCTGATTTTCGGGGGCGATTTCAACATGCGCCATTCGGAGGATCGCTGGGCCGAATTTTCCGAATATCATCCGCTGACCCTGGTGCATGAAGTGTGCGTCGATCCCGCGTCGGCGTGCGAGGTAAAGATGTCATGGGACGGCGACGCGCCGTGGATGGACACGCAGGACCTGCAATTCTTTGCCGATGGCGAAGAGGTGACGGTGCGACCGATCCGCGTCGAGGCGCTGTTCGACGGTGGCGATAGCGGCCCGCAATTGTCGGACCATGACGGGTTTCTGGTGACCTATGAGCTGCGCTGGCCGGCCCGGATGGCGGTGAAATCCGGCTGCTGATTTGAGCGCAAGAAACGGGGCGCGGCGCGATGCGTTGGATGCGATGGCATCGGCATGACGCACATCATCGACGACAATATCGCTGCGGCGCTCGATCGCGAAGGTTGGGCCGTGCTGCCCCGGCTACTGAGCGGCGCCCAATGCGACGCGACCGCGGCGCTTTATGCACAGAATATGGGGTTTCGCAGCCATGTGCATATGGCGCGGCACGGCTTTGGGCGGGGCGAATATCGTTACTTCGCCTATCCGCTGCCGCCGCTGGTCGCCGGGCTGCGGAGCGCGCTCTATCCCGAGCTCGCGCGGATCGCGAACCGCTGGCACGAACGGATGGGGATGGCGGTGCGCTTTCCGGGCGATCATGCCGAATTCCTCGCGCGGTGCCATGAAGCGGGACAACGGCGGCCGACGCCCCTGCTGCTGCAATATGGCGCGGGCGACTATAATTGCCTGCATCAGGATCTGTATGGCGAGCATGTCTTTCCATTGCAGGTCGCGGTGCTGCTGTCGGCGCCGGGGGAAGATTATACCGGCGGCGAATTCGTGCTGACCGAACAACGGCCGCGGATGCAATCGCGCGCGGCGGTTGTGCCGCTGGCGAAGGGCGATGCGGTGCTGTTCGCGGTGAATGTGCGGCCGGTACGGGGAAGCCGCGGCGATTACCGCGTTGCGATGCGTCACGGGGTCAGCGAAATCCGGTCGGGGCGGCGGCACACGCTGGGCGTGATCTTTCACGACGCGGCGTAAGCGGCATCAGTCGTCCAGCGAAGCCATCAGATTGTCGCGCAGCTTGGCGACCGATTTCTGGACGTCGAAGAAGCTGTCGCCGAGGCCGGTCGCATCGAACAGTTCGTTGCCGATCTCGTGACTGCGCAGTTCGCTGCCTTTTGGTGTCAGCCGGATGCGCACCTGCCGTTCGTCGGCGGGATCGCGGCGGCGTTCGATAAAGCCCGATTGTTCGAGCTTCTTGAGGATCGGCGTGAGGGTGTTCGATTCGAGGAACATCTTGTCGCCGAGTTCGCCCACGGTCTGATCGTCTCGCTCCCACAAGGCAACGAGCACGATATATTGGGTGTAGGTCAGGCCGAGCTTTTCGAGGATCGGGCGATAGGCGCGGCCGAAGGCGAGGTTCGCCGAATAGACCGCGAAGCAGAGGAACTCGCCGAGCTTGGGCCGTTCGGGGGCGGGCGATTTCGTCATTGGGGTTCCTTGGTGAATGTCCGAAAATTCAAGCGGATACGATGAAATCGGAATTCGCGGGTGTCAACCGGGCGGCGGGGAGATCGCCGCCCGATCGATAATATTCAATCAAGCGAGATTGAGTTCGATGTCGATATTGCCTTCGACCGCCTTCGAATAAGGGCAGACCTTGTGCGCGGCGTCGACCAGCTCGCGTGCGACGTCGCGCTCGATGCCGGGGACCGAAATGTCGAGGCGGGCGCGGAGGACGAAGCCACCATCGCGGCTCACGACGTCGATCGTGGTGTCGGCCTCGGGCGAGGTGGGCAGCTTGACCTTGCGCTGTCCGGCGACGAGCTCGAGCGCGCTGATGAAGCAAGCCGACCAGGCGGCGGCGAAGAGGTTTTCGGCGGCGGGGTGCGACTGCGGCAGCGCGAGGTCGAGGATGTCGGTGGTGCTGCGGGCGTAGCCGTCGGGGCCGCCTTTGACGTGGGTCGTACCGGAGAAGAGAATTTTGTCAGCCATGATCAGGTTCCTTTCGGGGTTGTAAGTCGTATCCGTTTAGATCGGGTACGATGTAATTAGGTGAGTCGCTATGTGTAGTCAAGCGTAGCCGATTATATCGTACACGATATAATCTTAAGCCATTGAAATCGGATCGATATAATTTTAGCGCAAGTGGTTTTGCGCTTGTTGTGCGTCCAATGGGGTTTCGAACGATTGCGGACGGTCAGCCACAGATCTGCTCGGCAGAAATGGAAATGGGAACGGCAGGAAACGACCGATTGCGGACGCGCCCAAACATTGACAGAAGATTGTAATAATTCCTGACAGGGGCAGCCGTGGTTATGGTGAGGCTAATTGGTGGTGCAGGCTTACTCGCCGCTATTGCGATTTCAGGGTGGTGCTACGCCTCAGCGGAGGAGCATTCAGGCGGCCTATTCGTCAGCGAAGACGCGGCACTAAGATATACCTCGTCGTTTGGTCAAGGATGGGACGCGCCGGTCAGCACAGAATCAGCTGGAGACGTATTCAAGCTCAAGATGAAAGTTTTCAATTTTCAGCTTGGTGAGCGACGTGGCTATGCGCTTTTGGGTTCTGATAAAGCGGGCATTATCCGATATTACGAAGTCCGTTTTCCCATCGTCGAAAAGCGCTGCTCAGGTGCGCCCGAAACGCACATCCTAGCACGATCGCTTCTGAACCGCTTTGAGCCGGCTCAATCGGCAAACTCGCGCGAAATCAATCGCCTTGCAAGTCTTGCCGAGCTTGTTTGGCCCCGCGAGGCGTTCGACAGCGGTCCGGGGGCTGAGATCGGAGATACTGCTTTTAAGTTCAACAAGATGAACGGCTATTGCAGCTTTCGAGTGTTCCGTTCGCCCGATCGGCCCGCCTAGTTAATCGCGTCCGCTTCCCACCCCAAAGCGGAGGCGGGATCGCCGGGCTATTTCCCGGCTGCGTCAGTCGCAGGCCGGGTCCAGCCCTTCTTGTATTTTTCGAACCAGGCGAGGATTGCCGAGGCCTTGGCCGCCGATTGCGACGGGCGCGCGGCGATGCTGCCGTGGCTGGCGCCGGGAACCTTGATCAGCGCGGTGGGCACGCCGCGCAGGCGCAGCGCGGTGTAATATTGTTCGGATTCGCTGACCGGGGTGCGATAATCCTCGGCGCCGACGATGACGAGCGTCGGGGTTTCGACGTTGCCGACGAGCGACAGCGGCGATCGTGCCCAGAAGAGTTCGGGCTTTTCCCACGGCTGGGCGCCGAGCCAATAGGGGCCGAACAGCGCCGAACCGTCGGCGGTGAGCGCCTGCGTCGTCCAGTTGATGACGGGTTTTTGGGTTACCGCCGCCTTGAAGCGGTTGGTCTTGCCCACGATCCAGCTGGTGAGCACGCCGCCGCCCGACCCGCCGGTGACGAACAGCGCATTCGGATCGGCGACGCCGAGTTCGATCGCGCGATCCACGATAGAGATGAGGTCGAAATAATCGTTGCCCGGATAGGTCTTGTCGATCTCGTTCGCGAAGGCCGCGCCATAGCTGGTCGAACCGCGCGGGTTCGCCGAGAGGACGGCATAGCCGCCTGCGGCGTAAAGCTGATTGTCGGTCGAAAAATGACCGCCATAGGCCTGAAACGGTCCGCCGTGGATTTCGAGGATCAGCGGCACGCGCTGCCCCTCGCGATAGCCGGGCGGCAGCGTCAGCCAGCCTTCGATCGTCTTGCCGTCGTGGCTGGAGGCAACCGTGATCTTGCGTACCTCGCCGAGCGATTTGACCTCGCGAAGCGAGCGGTTGAGGTCGGTGAGGATGCGGGTGCTGCCGCCGCGCGCAAGCTGCACCTCGGCCGGTCGCGTCGCGGTGCCGCCGGTGAAGGCGATCGCGCCGCCGTCGGACACGGTGAAGCTGCCGCCCGTATAGGGACGGTCGAGCCCGCCGCCCGAAAGGCCGGTCGCGGCGGTGCGGACCGAGCCGTCGAGACCGATGCGCGCGACCTTCGTCTCGCCATGATCGTCATATTGCGCGTAGAGCGACTTGCCGTCGGCGGCCCATAGGATCGCATCGACGCCATAATCCCAATTGGCGGTGAGGCTGCGCTTGCCCGACCCGTCGCGGTTCATCACGTAGAGCTGGGTATTTTCATAAGCGCGCAATTTATCGTCGAAACCGAGGTAGGCGATCTTGCCGCCGTCGGGCGAGACGATTGGGTTGGCATCGGGACCGTTGCGGTCGGTGAGTGCGGTGATGGTGCCGCCCGCGACGTCGAGCGCGTAGATTTCGCTTTCGACGGGGTCGTTTTCCCAATCAGGCTTGCGGTTCGCGGCGAAATAGATCGTGCGGCCGTCGCGCGACCAGCTCAGGTGGCCGCCGTCATGATAGGGGCCAAAGGTGAGCTGGCGCGGCGAGCCGCCCGTTGCGGGGACGAGGAAGATCTTTTCGAACCCCGGTTCGACATAGCCCTGTCCGTCGGCGCGATAGGTGAGGAGGTCGCGAACCTCCAGCGGTTCGGCCCAGTTTGCACCCTCGGGCTTGTTCGCGGGCGCGCTGCCGAATTTCGGTCCCGCATCCTTGACCAGCATCGAATAGGCGAGCGAGCGGCCGTCGGGCGACCAGGCGAGGCTCGACGGGCTGGTGGGAAGGCCGGTCAGGCGGACGGCTTCGCCGCCGTTCATCCAGCGCACCCAGAGCTGCGGGCTGCCGCCCTCGGTCGAGACATAGGCGAGGCGCTTGCCGTCGGGCGACCAGCGCGGCGAAAAGGCGCCGCCGCTGCGGCCTGCAACGGGTGTTTCCTCGCCCGTTGTGGTGTCGATCAGCCAGATCGAGCTGACCGCGCGGTCGGACATAATGTCGTTCGACCGGCGGACATAGGCGATGTGGCGGCCGTCGGGGCTGATCTGTGGATCGGCGGCGATCGAGAGGTCGAAGAGGTCGTCGCCGGTGAGGCGGCGTTCGGGGGCCAGCCGCGCGCTGCCGGCGGCGGAGGCGGACATGGGCGCGGCGCTGGCGGTTTCGCCGTCGGGCGCGGACGCTTCCTGCGCAAAGCCGGGCTGCGAGGAAAGTACGAGCAGGCTTGCACCGAGGATGGCCAGTTTGCGCATGAAGATTCGCCCCTATTTGAATGAGGGGGCAGGTCTGTACGTTTCGCCTGAGCGGGTCAACTTGTTGAAGCGGCGGACCTCGCCCTGGAAGCCGGCGGTGGACATGGCCGTGCAGCAGGTTAAGTCGGGCATCGCGGTCCGGTTGGCGGCCGAGTCACCGGATAAGGCGTCGGATATGGATTTTTCGCGGTTGCAGGCATCGAGCAAGATCGGCGACGCGTGGGTCTATCCGCAGCCGCCGTGCCTGAACTTCGGCTGGCTCGAGGTCGACCGCGAGCCGGCGCACCGCATCTATTGGGAAGAATATGGCAATCCGGCGGGCGAGCCGGTGATGTTCCTCCACGGCGGCCCCGGCGGTGCGTGCGCGCCGGTCATGGCGCGCTTCTTCGATCCGAAGCGCTATCGCGTCATCCTGTTCGACCAGCGCGGCTGCGGGAAGAGCGAGCCGACCGTGGCGTCGGCGGGCCCGGCGGTCGCGCTGGCAAAGAACACCACCGCCGACCTGATCGGCGATATCGAGAAATTGCGCGGCGAGCTGGAAATCGACGGGCCGATGCATGTGTTCGGGGGGAGTTGGGGGAGTACGCTTGCGATGGCATATGCGATCGCGCATCCCACACATACCGCGAGCCTGATCCTGCGCGGCATCTTTCTGGGCGCGCCCGAGGATCTTCTCTATCTGTACCAGGGCAATGCCGCGACGTGGGAGGCGGACCCCTATGGGCTGACCGAACCTGGCGCCTATATGAAATATCCCGGCGAATGGGCCGCGCTGCTGTCGGTGCTGACGATCGACGAGCGCAAGGACGTGATGAAATCGTACAAGGCGATTTTCGACATGGTCCCCGTGAACGAGGTCGAGAAGGAGCGGCAGCTCAAGGCGGCGCTGACCTGGTCGCTGTGGGAAGGCGTCATCTCGAACATGATCCCCGAGACGGCCGACACGGGCAAGTTCGGCGAGGCCGATTTCGCGCTGAGCTTTGCGCAGATCGAGGCGCATTATTTCGCGAACGAGCTGTTCATCCCGGCAGGGCATTTCTTCGACAATATCGCCACGCTGGCGTCGATCCCGGTGCATATCGTCCACGGCCGCTTCGACGAGGTGTGCCCGCTGACGCAGGCGTCGCGGCTGGTCGAGGCGCTGCGCGATGCGGGGAGCGAACCCGCAACCTATGTCGTCACCAATGCCGGGCACAGCGCGATGGAGCGCGAGAATGCGCTGGCGCTGACAGCAATCATGGACGGCCTGGCCCCGATCGGGAGCTGACGGGGGGCGCGGGTCGACGTCCGGTCAGCGACGCCGGGTGCCGTAGTCGATCCGGATGCGCACCCACGCGCCGACCATCGAACGGCCGCCGACGCGCGGTGGCCGCACCTTGAACTGCCACGCGGCCGCGAGCACCGCGCGCTCGATCTGCGAGCCGGCAGGATATTCGTCGAGCCCGACGCAATCCTCGACGCGGTAATCGGGTGCCGTCCGGCAGGCGATCAGCCCCCAGCCCGGGCCGCTGGCGGTCGAGAGATAGCCGCGCAATTCGTCGTCGCTCGGCTCGCGATACCAGGCGGCGGCATAAAGCGGCTCGCCATTGGGAGCTGTTCCCACCCGTTCGGAGTCGCGCGAGGCGGGCGATCCGCCGGTGTTGGGCGGTCCATAGACCCGTCCGGTCGGCGGGCGCGCCGCGATCGGGGGATTGGCAGGCGCTGGCGATGCCGGCGGCGCTATCGGCGGCGCGGCCTTTGGCACGACGGGCGGCGGTGGTAGCGGTGCGGGGTGTTGCAGCGGTTGCGGTTGGTCCGGGACGGGCTCCGGCGACGGGGCCTGTTCCTCGGCTTGTGCGGGCTGCGGCTGGCTTTCGTCGGCCGCATCGTTCGGCATTTCGGTGGCTTCGAGGCTCACCACGCTGACGAATTCATCCTTTTTGCCGGGCGGCTTTTCCGCGCCCCACGACAGCAGCAGGAGGAGCATGAGTCCCGCAATCGCGATCGCAAGACCGATGGCGAGCGTGCGGCGTCCCGCCCCGATGTTGAGTTGTTCGACATAGGGTGCGGCAGGAGGCGCGGCTGGCGGCGTGGCGGGGAACGGACTCAGCGGAAGCAATCTTTGGTGACGATGCCCGCCGGTCGGGCACCCCCGGGGAATGATGGCGCGTGCGATAGTTGGGCGTCGGCGCTTTGACAAGCGCAGGCGAACGGCACCCAACCGTCGATTTCCGCGATAATGTACCATATGGGTTATTTTATATTGACATCGTCACGCTGATATGGCACAAGTATCACATCATGAAGAATTGCGAGTCGGGCCGGCGCCTTCCGTTTTCAGGAGGGTATTCCGGCCCTTTCGTTTTGGAGGTGGGCGATGGATGAGCGGGAGGACAAGATCGGGGCGCAGCATCATCGGCCGGTGCAGGCCAAGAAGGGCCGGGCGAACGCGTGGACCAAGGCAAAGCGCGACATATTTCTGACCGAATTGGCCGCGAGCTGCAATATCCGGCGCGCCAGCGCGGCGGCAGGAATGTGGCCGACGTCGGCCTATAAGCTGCGCGGCCGCGACGCCGAATTCGCCAAGGCATGGCAGGCCGCGCTCGACATCGGTTACGAACGGCTGGAGACCGCGCTGGTTGCGCGTGCGTTGGAAGCCGTCGGCGAAATCCAATTCGATACGCTGGATGAGCGTGTGGCGCTGGTCGAAAAAATGACCGTCGATCAGGCGATCCGCATATTGGGTCTGCATCGGGAAAGCGTGCGGCAGGGGCAGGCGCGCGGCCGCAAGCCGCAAGCACGCCAAATCGCAACGCAGGAAGAAACCGATGAGGTGCTGATCAGGCGCATCCGTATGATCGAACGCCAGCGTGTCGCGAACGGGCAGCCATCGCTGCTGCCTCCGGACGGTCCCTCCGGAGAACCCGAGCCGGCATGAAGATCACGGGTGCAGACCTGACTGCGACCGATGCCACGACGCGGCGCTGGCGTTCCGGCGACCTGTTGGACATTGCGAGACGGATGACCGCCGAGGAATTGCGGCTGTTGTTGTCGGGAATGACCGAAGGGCAAAAGGCAGAACTGATCGCGCGCTGGTACGGGTTCGAGAATGACGGCCAGCGCGAGCCACCGGGCGACTGGCGCATCTGGCTGATCCGCGCGGGACGTGGATTCGGCAAGACGCGCGCCGGGTCCGAATGGGTGAGCGAGATTGCACGCAATCATGGCGACGCGCGCATCGCGCTGGTCGCCGCGACGCAGGCCGACGGGCAGCGCGTGATGATCGATGGGCCAAGCGGTTTGATCGCGGTGGCGCGTTCGGGAGAGGAAACGCATTGGGTGAAGGGAAGGCGCGAACTGCGCTTCGCGAGCGGGGCGGTCGCGACGCTCTATTCGGCAGAGGCGGGCGAGGAATTGCGAGGGCCCGAACATGATTTCGCCTGGTGCGACGAACTGGCCAAATGGCGCCGCGGCGAGGCGGCGTGGGACAATCTGGTGCTCGGGCTGCGGCTCGGCGAGCGGCCGCGTGCCGTGGTGACGACAACGCCGCGCGTGAATGCGGTCATGCAGCGGGTGCTGGCAGCGCCGGGATTGGCTGAGACGTTGGGGAGGACGCGCGACAATCCGTGGCTGCCGGCCTATTTCGTGAGCGCGATGCTGGAAAGCTATGGCGGGACGCGGCTGGGGCGGCAGGAGCTGGATGGTGAGCTGCTGGAGGATATCGAGGGTGCGTTGTGGACGCGCGGGCTGATCGAGCGGTGCCGGATCGGGGCCGATGAGATCGGCAAGCCGGTGCGCGTCGTGATCGGCGTCGATCCGCCAGCGACGGCGCATGGCGATGCGTGCGGGATCGTGGTGGCGGCGTTGCTGCGCGATGGGCGGGTCGCGGTGGTCGAGGATGCGAGCGTCGAGACGCCGCCGCCCGCCATGTGGGCGCAGGCGGTCGCGGCGGCAGCGGCGCGCTGGGGCGCCGACCGGGTGGTGGCCGAGAGCAATATGGGCGGCGAGATGGTCGA
Organism: Sphingopyxis sp. YR583; assembly: GCF_900108295.1. NCBI lineage: Bacteria > Pseudomonadati > Pseudomonadota > Alphaproteobacteria > Sphingomonadales > Sphingopyxidaceae > Sphingopyxis > Sphingopyxis sp. YR583. Next base: position 2,364,236 of record NZ_FNWK01000001.1, read on the forward strand.
AGGCACGCTGCGCCAGGCCGACTGCGCGCTGCCCGTGGTGCCGGTGCATGCGAGCGTCGGCAAGGCACGGCGCGCGGAGCCGGTGGCGATCGCCTACGAGCGCGGCGATGTGGTGCATGCTGCGGTGTTCGCGGCGCTGGAGGACCAGCTTTGCGGGTTGCAGGTTGGCGGCGCTTATGCCGGGCCGGGGCGCTCGCCCGATCGGGCGGATGCGTGCGTTTGGGCGCTGGCGGCTTTGCTGGAGGGGCGGCGGAAGGGGAAGGTGCCGGGAATAACGCGGGTTTGATTCGTCCGTCTTTGCGAGCGTAGCGAAGCAATCCACGGTGCGACAAGCCGCTCTGGATTGCTTCGCTACGCTCGCAATGACGAGATTGTGGTGTTCGGAGGAGACTTTCATGAACTGGTTTGGCCGCAAGGCCGCGCAGCTTCCTGCGCGGCCCGCTTTGTCGCGTGTGTATGGGAGTTGGAGCGCGCCCGCGCCGATGAGTTGGGAAGCGCAGGTGCGCGAGGGATATCTTTCCAATGCGATCGTGCAGCGGGCGGTGCGGCTGGTGGCCGAGGCGGCGGGCAGCGCGCCGGTAGTGGCGAGCGATCCGGGGCTGGCGGCGCTCGTCGCGGCGGCGTCGGGCGGGCAGGGGCTGGTCGAGACTTTGGCGTCGCAGTTGCTGCTGCACGGCAATGGCTATGTGCAGATCCTGGCCGATGGCGCGGGCGCACCGGCCGAGCTGTTCGCGCTGCGGCCCGAGCGGGTGACGGTCGAGGCCGACGCGCGCGGGTGGCCGGTGGCCTATCGCTACAAGGTGGGTGGCCAAGGGGCAGGCGGGAGCGGCGTTGTGTTGCCCGCCGAGGATGGCGCGGGGCGCGTCGCGGTGGTGCATGTGAAGGCGCTGCATCCGCTCGACGATCATTATGGCGCCGGGTGTCTGGGCGCGGCGGCGGGGGCGATCGCGGCGCATAATGCAGCGGCCAAGTGGAACGCGGCGCTGCTCGAGAATGCGGCGCGGCCTTCGGGAGCGCTGGTGCATGATCCGGGCGACAAGGGGATGCCCTTGTCGGCGGAGCAAGTGGATCGGCTGCGCGAGGAACTGGCCGAGAGTTTTGCGGGCGGGGCGAATGCGGGGCGGCCGTTGCTGCTCGAGGGCGGGCTGAAATGGCAGGCGCTGTCGCTCTCGCCCGCCGAGATGGATTTTCTGGCGCTGAAGGATTCGAGTGCGCGCGAGATTGCGATGGCTTTCGGGGTGCCGCCGATGCTGCTCGGGCTGCCGGGGGATGCGACCTATGCCAATTATCGCGAGGCCAATCGCGCGCTGTGGCGGCTGACGGTGCTACCGCTCTGCGCGAAGATTTTGGGGGCGGTGGCGCAGGGGTTGTCGGGGTGGTTTCCCGGGGCCGAGTTGCGCGTCGATCTGGATCGGGTGCCGGCGCTGGCCGAGGACCGGATGGCGCTGTGGCGCGAGGTTTCGGCGGCGGACTGGCTGAGCGCGGACGAGAAGAAGGCGCTGTTGGGCGTGGGTTAGTTTTCGCCGGTAGCGGGCCACCCCCACCCAGCTTCGCCTAGGCAGCAAGCTGCCAAGGCTGCGCAACCCTCCCCCATCCAAGGGGGAGGGATTTCATGAGGATAGCGACATGGACGAAGACGAGGCGTTGGCGCGGCTGATCGCGCTGGCGGGGACGAGTGCGCCCGATGCGGCTTTGCTGCGCGCGGTCGTCGAGGAAGCGAGCGAGCTGGGCGCGCGGCGGGCGCTGGCGCGGCTGGGGCTCGCCGACGAGGCGGCGCGCGATGATGTGAGCGATTTGCGGCAGCTGCTCGGCGCGTGGCGCGATGCGAAGAAGAGCGTGTGGGCGGCGATCGTCGATTGGGCGGTGCGCGGAATGCTGGCGCTGCTCGTCGTCGGGCTGGCGATGAAGCTGGGGTTTGCGGGGCTGCTCAAATGAGTGTGCGCTTTGCGGGCTATGCTTCGGTGTTCGATCGGGTCGATCGCGGCGGCGATGTGGTGCGCGCGGGGGCCTTTGCGGCGAGCTTGCAGGCTGCGCGCGCGGTGCCCTTGCTTTGGCAGCATCGGCCGGGCGCCAGCATCGGGATGATCGAGACGCTGGCCGAAGATGCGCGGGGGCTGCGCGTCGTGGCGCGGGTGACGCATCCGGCGGCGGCGAAGCTGGTCGCAAGTGGCGCACTGACGGGATTGAGCTTTGGATATCGGGTGACAGCGGCGCGCGGGGTGAACCCGCGCGAGCTGGTGGCGCTCGATCTGGCCGAAGTAAGTCTGGTGGCGGCGCCGATGCAGCCTTTGGCGCGGGTGATTCAGGTGGTGAAGGAGTGAAACGCATGGACGATATGGAAGTGAAAGCGGACGCGCTCGACGGGGCGTTCGATGCGGTGCTGGCGGCCGAGGCGGTCGACGAACTGAAGGCGTCGGTGGCGGCGCTGAAGGCGCAGGTCGACGCGCAGGCGGTGGCGGCGTCGCGGCTGCCGCTCGACGGCGCGAAGGCGGCCGATCCGGCGCGCGAGGCCTTTGTTGATCGCTACCTGCGGCGCGGGATCGATGCCGGCGTCGAGATGAAGAGCCTGTCGGGGGCGAGTGCCGGCGAGGGCGGCTTTGCGGTGCCGCGCGAGATCGACGGGAGCATCGCGGCGACGCTGAAGACGCTGTCGCCGATCCGCAGCATCGCGACGGTCGTGCAGACGGGGACGAGCGGATACCGCAAGCTGGTCGCGACGGGATCGTTCGGTATGGGATGGGTCGGCGAGACCGCGGCGCGGCCCGAGACCGCGACGCGCAGCTTTGCCGAGATCGCGCCGCCATCGGGCGAGCTCTACGCCAATCCGGCGGCGAGCCAGGCGATGCTCGACGACGCGATGTTCAATGTCGAGGACTGGCTGGCCGAGCAGCTCGGCCGCGAGTTCGCGGTGGCGGAAGGCAGCGCCTTCGTGAACGGCAACGGCACGAACCGACCCAAGGGCTTCCTGACCTATACGGCGACGAACGAGGTCGACAGCGTGCGTGCCTTCGGGTCGCTGCAATATCTGGCGACGGGGACCGCGGGCGCCTTTCCGGCGGCGAACCCGCAGGACAAGCTGGTCGAGCTCGTCCATTCGCTGAAGGCGCCGTACCGTCAGGGCGCGTGCTGGGTGATGAATTCGGATACGCTGGCGCGCATCCGCAAGTTCAAGACGACCGATGGCGCCTTTATCTGGCAGCCGGGGATGGTCGAAGGGCAGGCGGCGACGCTGCTCGGCTATCCGGTGGTCGAAGCCGAGGACATGCCCGACGTCGGCGCGAACAGCCTGTCGATCGCCTTCGGCAATTTCCGCGCCGGCTATCTGGTTGCCGACCGTGGCGAGACGCGGATCCTGCGCGATCCGTTCAGCAACAAGCCCTTTGTGCATTTCTATGCAACCAAAAGGGTGGGCGGTGCGATCATCGATTCGCAGGCCATCAAATTGATGAAGTTCGCCGCCAGCTGATAGCGCTGGCGCGCGAGGGGCGCCCGGCCCGACAGCCTTCCCTTTCGGTGAAGGGTCGGGCGCCGATTTCTTCCTATCGATATTGGAAAGGATGGCCCTGCCATGCCGACCCCCTTTTTCGCCGATATGGTGCGCGAGATGTGCCAGGAAGGCGGGACCGGGCCGCTGACGCCCACCGGTGCAGTGCCCGGCCATCGCCGCTTTGCCGGAGCCGTGCCGGCCGGCGTTTCATTTCATTATGCGGTCGCCGGGATCGCCCAGCCCGGCCAGTGGGAAACCGGGCTGGGTCATATCGACACGAGCGGCCGGCTGGTCCGCGACAGCGTTGCCGCGTCGTCGGCCGGCGGTGCCCCGGTCGATTTCGCGCCGGGGCTCAAGACGATTGCACTGACGGTCGGTGCCGGCTGGTATGCGGCGAGCGATGGCGCGCGCGCCGCGCTCGACGACGGCATGACCGCGCTGGGCGCCGCGGTCGATGGCAAGCAGCCGTTGTCGACGACGCACGCCGAAGTGGCGACGGGCGCTGCGGGTGATCTGATCACCGTCCGGCGCGGGGCCGGCTGGGTGAATGTGCCGCTGGCGACATTGCCCTTTCAGGGCGCGGCGGGCTTGCATCAATTCGGCGGCATATTGTCGGTGCCCGGCGGCAGCGCGGCGGCGCCCGCGATCAGCTTTACCGGCGACCTCGACACCGGCGTCTTTCGTCCGGGCAGCAACACGCTGGCGCTGGCCGTCGGCGGTGCCGAGCGGATGCGCATCACTTCGGACGGGCGCGTCGGGATCGGGCGGAGCGATCCACCCGTGCCGCTGTCGGTATTGGGGGCCGCCTCCAGCCCCGCCCTCAACGCGGCGGGCGGCGGCGCCGAGCTGAAATTCGATTCGACCGCCGCGCTCGCATTGGGGGGCGGGCCGGCGCCGATGGGCTATGCGCTGTGGCTGCAGGGCAAGCAGGACAATGGAGGCTATACCGGCTCCGCCTTTCCGATCGCACTCAACCCGCTCGGCGGCCATGTGGGGATCGGCACCGGCGCGGGAGCGGCACCGGCGGCGCGGCTGCACGTCAAATCCTCTGGCGAAATCCTGCGCCTCGACACGGCGGCGGCGCGGGGCAGCGGTTCGAACTCGCTGACCTTTTCCGACCCGACCGGACGCAAGGCCTATGTGGGTTATGGTTCGGCGGACGACCGGTTCGAAATCGTCAACGAGATGACGGGCGCCGCCTATCTGTCGACGGGCGGGCCGTCGTGGCAGTTTTGGGTCGCCGGCACCCTGTCCTGTGCGATCACCGCATCGGATGTCCGCCCGGGGAGCGACAACAGCAAGTCGCTGGGCAACGGCGCGGGGCGCTGGTCGGTCGTCTATTCGGCTAGCGGTGCGATCAACACCTCCGATGCGCGCGAGAAAAGATGGCGCGGATCGATGACGGGCGCCGAGCTGGCGGCCGCGCGCCGGATCGTCGCCGAACTCGGTTTCTATCAATGGAATGATGCGATCGCAGCAAAGGGCGAGGACAGCGCCCGATATCATTTCGGCGTTCGCGCGCAGGCGGTCTGGGACATCATGGCCGGCGAAGGCCTGTGCGATCGATCGTCCGCCGCGCCGTGCGACCAACCCTATGCCTTTCTGTGCCACGACGCCTGGGCCGAAGAAGGCGGGAGCCGTTTCGGCATCCGGCCCGACCAGCTGACGCTGTTCCTGATCGCGGCGCAGGAAGCGCGGATCGCGATGCTGGAGGGCGGGGCATGATTGGCGGGCAGGCCCTGTCGTCGCGCGCGATCGGCGACGCGACGCGGCGCGACATGCCCAGCGAATGGGGCGGCCCCGAACCGGCCGCGACCCAATCGCCGCTTCCCATCGCGCGCCGCACCGACCGCCGCGTGACGGTTCGAAAACCCTGACCGGGAGACTTATCGATGACGATCATGGTGAAGGATCCGGATTCCCGGATCGATTTCGAATTCGACTGGAGCATCGCCTATCCCGATGGCCTGGCGGTGGTCGGCAGCCTGTGGACGATCGTTCCGGACGAGGACGGCGGCCTGACACTGGCCGGCGCTGCGCATGACCTGACCCAATCGACCGCGACGCTTGCAGGCGGGATCGCGGGGCATGTCTATCGCGTCGCCAACCGTGTCACGCTGAGCGACGGTCAGATCGACGAGCGATCGGTGACGATCCGGGTGGAGGAACGGTGATGGCGGAGAGCCTGTTGCCGGGCGAGGCACCGGTGAGCCTGAACGAAGCGCGCAGCTGGCTGCGGTTGGGGGCGACGGTCGACGATGCGGTGGTTGCCGGGCTGGTGCGTGCGGCGACGAATATCTGCGAGGCCTTTATCGGTCGGTGGCTGATCGTCCGGATCGGGGAGGAAATCCTGCCCCCGAAAGACGGGACAGTGCAACCGTCCGCCCGGCCGGTCGTGGGCATCGAAAGCGTGGCGTTGATCTTTCCCGATGGAGATGAAAGCGACCTTGGCGACGGCGATTACCGCATGTCGGTCGATATCGACGGTACGGCCCGCATCGTCATGGTCGGCGCGGGCAATGCGGTGCGGGCGCGCGTGGCTTATCGTGCCGGGATCGCGGAGGGGGCGAATGCCATTCCCGAGGCGATCCGGCAGGGCATATTGCGCATGACCCAGCATTTGCACGAGGCGCGCGATGGCGCCGCCATTGCGCCGCCGGCGGCGATCGCGGCGCTGTGGCAACCGTGGCGGCGCTTGACGCTGGGCGGCGGGCGATGACGGGCGGCGCGGCGATCGCGCTGCGCGGGCGGGCGTTGGAGTTGCTGGCGAACGACGATGCGCTGACGGGGATGGTGCACGGGATCTTCGACGGGACACCGCCGCGTGCGAGCGCACCCTATGTGACGATCGGAGCTACGGAGGGCAGCGACTGGGGGACGAAGGATCGAGCGGGGCGCGAAATCCGCCTGACGCTGACCCTGATTGGGATAGGCAGCGCGGCCGACGACAAGGCTGCGGGGCGCGTTGAAGCCGTCGTCGCTTCCTTGCGCGGACCCGCCGGCGCGTGGACGGTGGTCGGTGCCCGAACGATACGGACGCGCTTCAGCTTCGCGCGCGATGGTGGCTGGCGTCACGAAATCATCGTGCGGTGCCGCTGTCTGGCGGCGTAATCGCGTGACGGCGGCAAAACGGGACGTTCGGTCCCGAACCAGTCGCTTTGCCGCCGACAGGATCGAGTCAGGCCATCATTCGCCCGGCATCGTGTTCGTCGACTTATAGTCCTTGAACTTGTCGGTGAAATTGGCGTGATAATCGTCGATCTGCATGTCGGCGTCTTCGCCGGCGACCTTTTCGGAATCGCCGCCCGATCGACCGAGCGCGATCACCGCCTTGCGAAAGGCGTCGCGTTCGGGCCCGCAGTTCGACTTCACCTGCATTTCAAATTCGGCCTCTTCCATCTTGGCCTCGAGCGCCTTTTTCATGTCGGCGCGCAGGCATTTGGTGAAAGCGGCGCGCGTCGTGTCGACGGTCGCCGAAGGCGACTGCGCCATGGCGGCCAAAAGCAATGTTGTGATCAGCATCCTGCGACTCCCCGTTAGCAGTGTTTTTTCCCCGAGGAGATTAGACGATGGCGATTGAAAATGGGAGCGATTTTCTGCTCAAGATCGGCGATGGCGAAGCGCCGCCGACCTATCGCACGGTTGCGGGCCTGCGGACCACGCAGATGTCGGTGAACGGCGAGGCGGTGAACGTCACGACAAAGGATTCGGGCGGCTGGCGCGAGCTGTTGTCGGGCGCCGGGGTGCGATCGGTTTCGGTGAGCGCGGCGGGCATTTTCACCGGGTCCGATGCCGAGCTTCGGCTGCGCGGCCATGCCCTTTCGGGCATCATCGACGATTATGAGTTGAGTTTCGAAAGCGGCGAGCGATTGCGCGGGCGATTCCTGGTCACGCGACTGGATTATGCCGGCGATTATAATGGCGAGCGCAATTACACGCTGAACCTGGAATCGAGCGGCGCGGTGGTAAGCCTGTGACCGCGAATGCGCTGCGCGGCGAGGCCGCGTTCCGCATCGGTGGGCGCGCTTATCTGCTGCGCCCGAGCTTTGCCGCGCTGGTCGCGGCCGAAAGCGAGCTTGGGCCGCTGTTCGCGCTGGTCGAGCGGGCGGCAGAAGGACGGCTGGGGCTAGGCGAGCTTGCCGCGCTGTTCTGGCATTGCGTGCAGGATCGGCCCGAAACGCTGACGCGCGATGCGGTGGGCGAGGCGATCGCCCAGCAAGGGCTGGCGGGGGTGACGCCGGCGCTGCGCATGCTGCTGGGGCAGATATTGCAGGGACGGTGACGTGGACGGCGATCGGCTGGGGCCTGCGGCGATCAAGCTTGCGGGTGTGATGGCGCGCGTCGCGGGGTGGCGCCCCGATGAGTTCTGGGCGGCGACGCCGGCCGATGTGCGCGCGGCGCTGGGAGGCTGGACCGGAGAAGAGGCCGAAGGGCCCTTTGACGGCGCGACGCTGGCGGCGATGATGGAGAGGTTTCCCGATGGGTGACGAGGTCGATGAGATGCTGGTGGCGGTGCGCGCCGACACCGGCGCGTTCCGGCGCGATATCGCGGCGTTGCGCGGCGAATTGGAGGGGGCACTGGGGTCGGGTGCCGACGCCGGTGGGCGCGCGATCGAGCGGGCGCTGTCGCGCGCGATCGTCAGCGGCAAGATGGGGTTCGAAGATCTGAAGCGCCTCGCGCTGTCGGTCATGGCGGACATTGCGCGCGCGGCGATTTCGAACGGGATCGGCGCTGCGATGGGCGGCGGATCGGCCGGGAGCGGTGGGGGATTGCTGTCGCTCGGCACCTCGATCGCGATGGCGCTGTTCGGGGCGCCGGGGCGGGCGACCGGTGGACCGGTAAGCGCCGGGCGCGCCTATCGCGTCGGCGAGCGCGGGCCCGAGCTGTTCGTGCCGACCGCGAGCGGGCGGGTCGAGGCCGCAGGCAATGGCGGAGTGCGCAATATCGCGATCACGGTGAATGTGCATGGGCAGACGGGGAGCGAGCCGCAGCGGCTGGTGCAGACCGGACGGCAGTTGGCGCGCGCTGTGCGGCGCGCGGTGGCGAGCGGAGAGGATTGATGGGCTGGGCCCTTGTCGCGGCCGCCGAGCCGCATCATCGCAAAGGCTGGCTGAAACGCTTCGACCCGCGCTTCTGGACGGTCGATTTCGCGCGGCCGATGATGGCGTGCGTGACGAGCGAGACGCCGGGGGCGCTGCGCGTTGACGCGGTATTCTATCGCAAGCAGGATCTGGCGGGGCTGATATGGGAAGCGGAGGACCGGTGGGATCATCCCTTGCTCGCCTATGAGACGCGCCGCGATTTTCGCCATGTTCAACTGAGATTTCGCTGGCGGTCGGGCGGAGTGAAGCCGCTCGACGCGTTGCACGGGCCGACGCTGACGATCGAGGGGCGCGATGCGACGGGGAGCCCCCGCGCCTGGTATGTCCGGTTGTGGAATTATGCCGAGGGGACGGGCGAGGATGCCGTCGTCAGCCTCGATTTGGATGCGCTCGATGGTGGCTTCCTGTTGCCGGACGAGGCCGACCCCGTGTGGGCGGGTGATATCGACCGGATGTTCATTTCGCTGGTGCCGCCGAGCTATGATGGCAGCGAAGGCGTGCTGGGCGCGCCGGTCGCGGGCTGGGCCGAGATGAGCGAGATCGCCTGCTCGGGATCGGGTTCGGTGCTGGCGATCGGCGATGTGGTGATGCCCGAGCAGGGTCTTGGCATCGCGAGCGGATATGACGACAGCTATCATCTGACCCCGGCGCGGCTGGTCCGGCAGATGGTGCAATTGGGCTATCGCGGCGATGTCGTCCATTATGTCGGGATGAGCCATTATATGCGGCTCGAGACGGCGGGCGGCGATTTTCACGCGAGCCTGGCGGGGGGCGTGCTCAATGCGCCGTGCGCGGCGTGGCATGCGGGATTTGCGGCGGCGTGCCGGGAGGCGGGGCTAGGGGTGATCTGGTCGCTCTCCTATGAGCTGTTCGATGCCTATTGCTGGGGCGGTTGGAAGCAGCGGGCAAGTGACGGTTCGCCCGCGCTGACCGGATGGGAACCGCCGTCGACCCTGCTGTCGCCCGCGAATGCGGCGGCGATGGGATATTTGCAGCTCGTCGCGCGGGCGTTTGTGCAGGTCGCGGTGGCGGCGGGGTTGCCGGTGAAGTTCCAGGTCGGCGAGCCCTGGTGGTGGATCGCTGCCGGCGGGCGGATCTGCGCCTATGATGTCGCGACGACTGCGGCGCTCGGGCCGTCGAGCGTGGCGATTGCCGATGTTCGCGGGGCGCTTGGCGCGCCGCAGCTCGCGATGCTCGATGCGCTTGGCGGATTGCTCGCGACCTCGACCGCAGCGCTGGTTGCGGCTGCGCGCGACGAGGCGGGGGCAGCGGAGCTGACGAGCTATCTGCTCGTCTATCTGCCGACGGTGCTCGACCCGGCGGCACCAGCGGTGCGGCGGGCCAATGTGCCCTTGGGGTGGGCGGCGCCGGCGTTCGATATATTGCAGCTCGAGGATTATGACTGGGTCACCGGCGGGCGCGGGGCGGAGACCGCGAGCGCGCGCGCCGCGATGGCGCTGCGGCTCGGCTATCCGATTGCGGAACAGCAATATTTTTCGGGATTTGTGTTGCGCGAGGATGATCGCGCGCAGTGGGCGGTGATAGCCGATGCGGCGGACGCGGCGCGACGAAACGGGGTCGCGCGCAGCTTTGTCTGGGCGCTGCCGCAGGTTGCGCGCGACGGGTTTGTAACATTCGACGGGGAGGATGATGTGCAGGCTTTCGATACGGCGGATTTTCCGCTTTCGATCGGACGCGAGGCGATGGCCCAGACCGAGTTTTCGACGCAGATCGTGAGTTCGCCGTCGGGGCACGAGCAGCGCGCGAGCGAATGGGCGGAAGCGCGGATGCGTTATGACGCGGGGCCCGGAATCCGGTCCGAGGCCGATGTGCGGACGCTCGTCGATTTTTTCCGTGCGCGGCGCGGTGCGGCGCGCGCGTTCCGCTTTCGCGATCCGTTCGATTGCAGCTCGGCTGCCGACGGCGGATTGCCGGGACCGGACGATCAGATGCTCGGGACGGGCGACGGGTTGCGGCGGCAGTTCGCGCTGGTGAAGCGGTACGGATCCGGCGACGCAGGACAGGTGCGCGGCATCCGGTTGCCGGTCGATGGCAGCGTGCGGGTGTCGGTCGACGGGCTGGAGACGGCGGCGTTTCTGATGACCGATGCGGGCGAGGTGCTGTTCGACATTGCGCCGGCGGTCGGGGTGACGGTGCGTGCGGGGTTCCGGTTCGACGTGCCGGTGCGCTTTGCCGAGGACCGGCTGGAGGTGAGCCGTGCGACCTTCCTTGCCGGCGAGATCGCGAGCGTGCCGCTGGTCGAGGTGCGCGCGCCATGGTGATGCCCGACGTGATGCGCGCGGCGCCGGGGTGGCTGCGCGAAGAGCTGGTGACGCTGGCATGGTGCTGGCGGCTGGCGCGCCGCGACGGGGTGGTCGTCGGGCTGACCTCGCACGACCGCGACCTGATCGTGGGCGGAATCCCCTATCGGGCGGCGCCGGGAATGAAGCCGTCGGCGCTCGATACGAATGACAGCCTCGATGTCGCGACGATGGACCTGGAGGGGGCCGTCACGAGCGACGCGATCGCTGCGCGCGATCTGGACGCCGGGCGCTGGGACGGAGCGGAGCTGGAGCTGTTCGTGACCGACTGGAGCGCGCCCGAAACGGCCCCGGTTACGGTCGCGCGCGGATCGCTGGGCGCGATCGAGCGGCGCGGGCCTGCCTTCGCTGCCGAACTACAGGGCGTGACGCGGCTGCTCGACCAGCCGGTGTGTCCCGCCACATCGCCGTCGTGCCGTGCGATGATGGGCGACCGCGCGTGCCGGGTCGACCTGGCGCCGTTGACGCAGGCGAGGCGTGTCGTGGCGGTCGACGGGCGCATGGCGACGCTCGATATCGCCGCGCCCGGGATGGCCTTCGGCGAGCTCATGTGGATGGAGGGCGCCAACAGCGGATTGTCCAGCCCGGTGATCGCGGTCGAGGCGGCGGTGCTGCATTTGGCCGAGGCGCCCGCTTTTGCGGTTCCGGGGCCGATGCGCGTGCGGATCACCCAGGGATGCGACAAGCAGCTTGCGACGTGCCGCGATCGCTTTGCCAACGCCGTCAATTTTCGCGGCGAGGCGCATCTTCCAGGCAATGATCTGCTGACGCGTTATCCCGGTGGATGAGGCAGGCGTGCGTGCCTTTGCGGCGGCGCGCCGAATGGCGGGCGCGCGGTTTCGGCCGCAGGGGAGCGACCCGGCGACGGGGCTCGACTGCGTCGGGCTGGTGTGGGCGGCGTATACGGCGGCGGGATGCGTGCTGGAGCGGCCGCGAGGCTATCCGCTGCGCGGCTGGTCGCGCGATTGGGTCGAAGCGGGATTGGGTGATGCGGGCTTCGTTCCGGCGGCTGGAAAGCGGCGCGAGGGCGATGTCGCGCTGATCGCCTATCCTGCGGGGCAGCTTCATCTCGCGATCCTCGGGAGCGCCAGCTTCGTCCACGCTCATGCGGGTTTGCGGCGGGTGGTCGAGACGCCGCTCGATGCGATCGGCGAGGCGGCGTGCTGGCGGCTGGAGACACGGTAATCAATTTGCGGGGAGCGCATTATGGCAACGCTGGTGCTGACGGTGGTCGGCGGGATTGTCGGAGGCCCGGTGGGCGCCGCGATCGGTGCTGCGGTGGGCCAGCAGGTCGACGCACAGGTTTTCAGGCCCAAGGGGCGCGAAGGGCCGCGTCTGGCCGATCTGAAGGTTCAGGCGTCGACCTATGGTCAGCAGATTCCGCAATTGTTCGGGACGATGCGCGTCGCGGGAAATGTGATATGGGCGACCGACCTGATCGAACGGCGAAACAAGCGCGGCGGAGGGAAAGGGCGGCCGTCGACGACCGAGTACAGCTATGCGGTATCGATCGCGGTCGCGCTGTCGTCGCGGCCGATCGGGGGTATCGGGCGCATATGGGCGGACGGCAATCTGTTGCGCGGGTCGAGCGGGACATTTCAGGAGCGCTGCACCTTTCGCTGGCACAATGGAAGCGAGGATCAGCCGGTCGATCCGCTGATCGCGTCCGCGCTGGGCATCGCGTCGGCGAGCGCGTTTCGGGGCTGTGCCTATGCGGTGTTCGAGGAGCTGGAGCTGGGTGCGTTCGGCAACCGCATTCCGTCGCTGACCTTCGAGGTCGAAGCCGATGTCGGGGACATCGACGCCGGACAGGTCGGTAACATATTGTCTGGCGAAAGCGCGCGATGCGACGGTGAATGGCGCTTTGCAGGTTATGCGGCATCGGGCGACCGCTTGCGCGACGCGCTGGCGCCGCTGTTCGAGGTCGATGGCGTTCGTGTGATGAACGGGCCCGGCGACTGGGCGCTGGCGCCGTCGGCATCCGTCGGCGAACCGCTCGCGCTCGCCGATTTTTGCGAGGCCGGGCGGAGTAATGCGCAAGACGAGCGGATCGAGCATCGTCGCGCGCCCTTGTCGGTGCTGCCCGGATGCATCCGGCTGCGGCATTATGAGCCCGGACGCGATTATCAACTTGGCCAGCAGACGAGCCAGGTGGCGGGCGGCGGCGTTCGCGAGGAACGGATCGACTTGCCTGCCGTGCTGCCCGCGGCTTCGGCGCGGGCGCTGGCGCAGCGGCTGGCGGCGGCCGCCGCAGACGGGCGCGAAACATTGATATGCCGCGCCGACCTTGCGGCGCTTGCGCTCACGGTTGGGCATATCGTCGAAATGGCCGATGGCAGCCGCTGGCGGCTGGCGGGCAGGGCCGTGCGCGGGAACGAAATCTTGCTGGAATTGAGGCGCCACGAGCCGCTTCCGTTGGCCGATCTTCCGGCAACGCCCGGGATTCCGGTGAGCGCGCCCGACTGGCCCGATGCGATCGGGGCGGTCTGCCTGTTCGATCTTCCCAATATCGGGAGCCCGGCCGCGTCGGCGCCGCGGCTGTTGATTGCCGCGGCGGGCAGCAACGACGGCTGGCGCGGCGCGGATTGTTGGTTCGTGGCATCGGCGGGTGCCGAGCCGATCCCCGTCGGCACGGTGCGACCGGTCAGCGCCCTGGGGCATCTTGCCGCGCCGCTGGGCCCGGGAAGCGATTATCTGTTCGACCTTTCCAACAGTGTCGAGGTCCAGCTGGTCAATCCGTCGATGGTGCTGGAATCGGTCGACGATATGGCGCTGCTGGGCGGAGCGAACCGGGCAATGGTGGGTGGAGAATTGCTGCAGTTCGGTGTCGCCGACATCGTCGAACCCGGGCGTTGGCGCTTGTCGCGATTGCTGCGCGGGCGCGCCGGAACCGAATGCGACATGCTGCATCTCGCGGGATCGTCCTTTGTCCTGCTCGACGATCCGGCGCTATTGATGTTGCCCGAGCCGATCGCGGGATTGGCGGAGGGGGGTGGCGCAATTCTTCAGTGGACGCCGCGGGGCAGCACAATTTTGAGTGAAGTCGCTGTACCCGCCTCCGGTCGGGCGCTGCAACCGCCAGCGCCCACGCACGGCCGGGTCCGCGCAGATGGTGCGGATGGCGTTGTCGTCAGCTGGGTCCGGCGCGGCCGCGTGGATGCGGGGTGGCGCGATCATGTCGATCAGCCGCTCGGCGAAAGCCGCGAGGAGTGGCGCATCGCGCTGTCGCCATCCGTCCCGGGCGTCGGTCCGTGGCAAAGCCCATCCCCGACCCTGCATATCAATGCCGACGAGCTGGCGATGATGCCGCCCGGTTGCGCGATCGATATTCGCCAGGTGGGGGATTTCGCGCTTTCGCCGCCTTTGTCTTTGTCGTTGACGTAAAAGGATGAATTATGACGAATCCGACGACGCCCCGCTTCTCGTTACCGTTACTTGCGGCAGGACAGGCGCAGAAAGAGATAACGCATAACGAGGCCCTGACCCTGCTTGACGCGCTGGTCCATGCGGCCGTCGAGGCCGGACCGGTTGATGCGCCACCCGAAGATCCCACCGAGGGGCAATGCTGGATCGTCGGGACGGCAGCGACGGGCGCGTGGGCAGGCCAGGGGAACAGGATTGCAATTCATACGGGGGGCGGATGGCGATTTGCACCGCCCCGCGAAGGGATGAGAGCGACACGGCTGGCCGATGGCGCGCAGCTTCGGTTCGATGGCGGAACATGGCTGCCGCCGGCGACTATGGGGGCGCCATCCGGCGGGGTGATAGTCGATTCCGAAGCGCGTGGCGTAATCTCCACATTGATCCTCCACCTCGCCGCGCAGGGTCTTCTGATTTCAGGCTGAATTTGGGATCATTGGCATAACAAGTGCGACTTTTTGGCAACATATTGACGATTTGTTAGCTTGCACGGAACCAAAGCGGCGAGTAGGACGTCTGCCGAGACGTATATCTCAATTTGAAAGGGGAATTACTATGAGGAAGCTTGCCGTCGCTCTGGCGTTGGCCTCCACCACCCTGGCGTCGCCCGTTCTGGCGCGCGACAACTCCTGGTATGTTGGTGTTGGTGCAGGCGCAATGCTCGTCGAGGATCTGGACCTCGATATCGGCACCTTCAACAATGCCGGTACGCTCGATCATCGTGCGGGTTATGATTTCGAAGGCACCGTCGGTTATGACTTCGGCGGTTTCCGCGCGGAAGTCGAAGTCGGCTATCGTGAAGCCGACATCAAGTCGGGCCGCTTCACGGCTCCCGGCATCCCGCAGACCGTGAACGGCACCGGCGGCCTCGCAACCGGTTCGGTTCCGCTCGCCGGCGATTCGAACGCTCTGAGCTTCATGGTCAACGGCCTGCTCGACTTCGGTGACGACGACGGCCTTCAGGGCTTTATCGGCGGTGGTGCCGGTGTTGCCCGCGTTTCGGTCGAGCCGGTTTATGCCGGTAACTTCCTTGACGATTCGGACACGGGCTTTGCCTGGCAGGCAATCGCGGGCGTCCGCGCTCCGCTGAGCGACAAGATCGACGTTGGCCTGAAGTATCGTTTCTTCAATGCCGACAACCTTGATCTGGTCGACCAGCTCGGTCGCGACGTTTCGACGCGCTTCCGTTCGCACTCGATCCTCGGCACGCTGACGTTCAACTTCGGTGGCGCTCCGGCTCCGGTGGAACCGGCTCCGCCGCCCCCGCCCCCGCCGCCCCCGCCGCCCCCGCCGCCTCCGCCGCCGCCGCCGGTCGTGGAATGCGCACCCGGACCGTACATCGTGTACTTCGACTGGGATCAGTCGAACATCACGCCGGAAGCGGCTTCGACGCTCGACAACGCGATCAGCGCCTACAACCGTGGTTGCACGGGTACGCAGGTCATGCTCGCCGGTCACGCTGACCGTTCGGGTTCGGCCAAGTACAACGTCGGCCTGTCGGAACGCCGCAACACCGCGGTTCGCAGCTATCTCACCGCTCGCGGTATCTCGGATGGCTCGATCAGCGCGCAGGCGTTCGGCGAAACCCGTCCGGCCGTTGCGACCGCCGACGGCGTCCGCAACGACCAGAACCGTCGCGTGGAAATCACTTACGGTCCGAACTCGGGCATGTAAGACTGGTTTCCGCTCCCGACAGGGACTGGAAGAAAAGAGGGGCGGTACCGAAAGGTGCCGCCCTTTCTTTATGCGTGCTTTGTGTGGCGGTGGCTTTTCAGCGCCAATATTCTGCTTGCCCGTGAAGTTTTATGATATACCATTACGTATGGGGCGCGGAATGGTTCGGCCCTTGATGCGGGGGTGGGCGCCCGTCATTCGCGGCGCACTTTCCCCGAGCGGGAGAGAGACGATGCGCAAACGCCGCAGCATGTTCCATCGCAGCATTTTTCGCGCCGATCCCAATGGGGATCCCGATATCAACACGACGCCGCTGATCGACGTTATGCTGGTAATGCTGGTGATGTTCATCATCACCATCCCGCCGCCGACGCACAGTGTCGACTTGACGCTGCCGGGAAAGCCGCCTGAGCACGCCGAGGTTCTCGACGAAAACCGCGTGACGATCGATACGGCCGACGTGATCCGCTGGAACAATGAGGCCGTCGACCTGGCTCAACTGGGCATGCTGGTCAAAGAGGCCGCCGACCGGTCGGAACCGGCGGCTATCCTGCTCGAACCCGACGCACGGGCGCGTTACCTTCGTGTCGATGAAGCCATCGGCGCAATTCGGCGCAATGGCGGAACCAAGCTCGGTTTTCCCGGAATTCAGAATTATTCCGGTCTGATCTGAGTTTTTTGGCGCTCGCTGTCCTTCAGGCGGCGGGCGCCGTTCCGGGCCGCAGATAACGCATCATATAGCCGACATAATCGGCCTTGCCGAGCGGCACGCCCATATGGCGCAGGACGGCATAGGCGGCGACACGGTGGAATGCGAACTGGGGCGCCGCCCAGTCACGGATATAGTCGAATGCGCTCATGTCGAAGACCATGCCGTTCGGCAGGTCGAAGCTGACTGGCCTGTCGCCATCCTGCCCGAGCGAGCTGGGGTCGACGGTATCGAGAAAAGCGAGTGTAGCGGCGATCTGATCCTGCATCCCGGCAAAGTCGGTCGCATCCTCGGAAAGCTCAGGGATCGCGACGCCGCCGAGCCGGTTGAGCGGTTGCAGTGCCTGTATACAGGTAAAGCGGACCTGCGAGGCGAGAGGGAACATGTCGGGGGCAAGCCGCGCCACCGCGAACTGCAATTCGCCGATGCCGTTGGCGGCGCCCCATGCGCTCGCCTTCGCCAATTCTCCCGACAGGGCCTTCAGGCCATTCTGAAAGGCCGGTACGGTCAGATCGTAGAGCATCGTCATTCCTTCGGTCGGTTGCAATTATCTCAGGCGGCTGCGAGCTTGTCCTGAAACTGGAGCCGGGCAAGCCGGGCGTAGAGGCCGTCGGCGGCGACGAGCTCGTCATGTTTGCCCTCTTCGACGATGCGGCCGTCGTCCATGACGACGATGCGGTCGGCTGCGCGCACGGTCGCGAGCCGGTGCGCGATCACGATCGTCGTGCGGTCGGCCATCAGCGTTTCGAGTGCATCCTGCACCAGTTTTTCGGATTCGGCGTCGAGCGCCGAGGTCGCTTCGTCGAGGAGAAGAAGCGGTGCCCGGCGGAGGAGGGCGCGCGCGATCGCGACGCGCTGGCGCTGGCCGCCCGAAAGCCGCGCGCCGCCTTCGCCCATGAAGGTGTCGAGCCCCTGCGGCAGCTTGCGCAGGAATTCCTCGGCATTGGCAGCGCGCGCAGCTTCCCAGAGCTCGTCGTCGCTTGCGGTCCAATTGCCGTAACGCAGGTTGTCACGCGCCGAGGCAGCGAAGATCACGGTTTCCTGGGGCACCATCGCGAGACGGGCGCGGATATCGGCAGGGTCGGCGTCGATCAGCGGCACGCCGTCGAGCAGGATCTGGCCGCGCTGCGGATCGTAGAAACGCTCGGCGAGCTGGAAGAGCGTCGACTTGCCGGCGCCCGAGGGACCGACGATCGCGACGGTTTCGCGCGGGCGGATCGCGAGACTGAAATCATGGAGCGCCGGTGCGTCGGGCCGGGTCGGATAGTGGAATTCGACATTTGCGAATTCGAGCGTGCCGACGGGCGGTTCGGGAAAGCGGCTGGGGTTCGTGGGCGGCGCGATACTGGCTTCGGCATTGAGCAGTTCGCTCAGCCGCTCGGCAGCGCCCGCAGCGCGGAGCAGATCGCCATAGACTTCGGTGAGTGCACCGAATGCCCCTGCGACGAGCCCCCCGGTCAGAACGAAAGCGGCGATCGTGCCGCCGGTGATCGTGCCGGCGGCGACACCTTCGGCGCCGTACCAGAGCAACGTGGTGATTGCGCCGAACAGCAGGCCGATCACCGTCGCGGTGATGATCGCGCGCAGGCGGATGCGACGCTTGGCGGTCGCGAAATTCGCTTCGACCGCGATCGAGAAGCGATCGGCTTCGCGCGCTTCCTGACCGAATGCCTGGACGATCTTCATCGCCCCCATCTGCTCGGCGGTAGTCGCGCCGATGTCGGCAACGCGGTCCTGGCTGGTTCGTGAGACCTTCTGGAGCCGGCGGCCGAGGAGAACGATCGGCAGGATGATGACGGGGATACCGAGCAAGATGCCCGCAGTGAGTTTGGGCGAAAGGCTGAACAGATAGATGATGCCGCCGATGCCCATCACCATGTTGCGGAGCGCCACCGAGACGGTGGTGCCGACGACCTGTTCGATGATCGCGGTATCCGACGTCATGCGCGAGGCGATTTCGGACGGGCGGTTTTCCTCGAAAAAGCCGGGGGCGAGGCGTAGCAGGTTCTGCTGCACCGCCTGCCGAATGTCGGCGACGGTGCGTTCGCCGAGCCAGCTCACGAAATAGAAACGAAGCGCGGTCGCGACCGCGAGCGCGACGCAGATGGCGTAGAAAAGCCGGAAATGCGGCGCGACGTTTCCTCCGCCGGCGATGAAGCCGCTGTCGATCATTTCCTTGAATTGATAGGGAATGGCGAGCGTCGCGAGGGCAGCGATCCCGAGCGCGATCGCCGCGATGACCAGCTGGAGCGGATAGCGGCTGGCGTAGTGCCACACCATGCGCAGGCTGCCGAGTTTGCGGCGGGGTTCGGCGGTCGCTTTTTCAGCGGACAGATCGGGTTGGCTGGCCATCGCATCGGCCCTAGCAGCGCGCGTGGCCGCGCTCAACGACGCAGAATGCGCCCCTGCTTCAAGCGCTTTGAAGCAGCGCTGTAAGGGAGCGCGGCGGCCGCCGCCGCGCTCCCCCTTTGTCAGCGGTTATCGAGCTGCGCGCGCACGGCGCGCAGTCCCGCCTGCGTGATGCGGTACGGCGCGCCGCCCTGCGACCCGATGAAGCCGCGCCGCCGCAGGCGGCTGAACAGCGACAGGCCGGTATTGGCGAGCACATGCCCGTCACGGGTGAAGCACAGCGCCTCGATGATATGGCCGCTTTCGTCGCGGCGATGACGGATCATGCCGCCTTGCGCCAGCACATGGAGCATACGCTGCTCCGCTTTCGAGATGTTCATGGGATATGTCCGGATTTTGCATGCAACAACAGCGCACCGACCGGGGGTCGGCACGCAGCGCACATCCCGTTTTCGCCGGGATGTTAGCGGTTGCCCGCAATCTCAGACATAGTCACTCCATCGGCGCACCTTGCGCCGCTTCACGCCAAATATTCGCATTCGGCACGCCCCGCAATGATTTTGATGCATTGCACAATGAGATCGAGCCCCTAGACTGCTAACCAACGCGCAGGCGCCGAAGAGCGCCGCCGGGGTCACGCAAGGAACGATCTGAACATGCTTTATCACGCGTTTGACATGCAGAAAAACTGGCTTGCCGGGGCGAGTGCGCTCGCGACGGCGGGGGCGCAGGCGATGCAGCACCCGGCGAATCCGCTCGGCTATTTCAGCGGCAGCCCGATGTTCGCCTCGGCGCTCGAAGTGTTCGCGCATGCCGCCGCTCCGCGCGGCAAACCGGGTTTCGAGCTGTACGAGACTGTCGTGAATGGCGAGACGGTGCGCGTCGCCGAGGCGATCGAGGCGCGCAAGCCCTTCGGCCAGCTCAAGCATTTCAAGCACAAGGGATCGAAAGACGCACCCAAGCTGCTGATCGTTGCGCCGATGTCGGGCCATTATGCGACGCTGCTGCGCGGCACTGTCGAGCGCATGCTGCCCGGCCACGACGTGTGGATCACCGACTGGCGCGACGCGCGCAACGTGCCGCTGGAGGCGGGCAAGTTCGACCTCGACGATTATGTCGATTACCTGATTTCATGGCTCGAGCATATCGGGCCGGGTGCGCATATGCTGGCGGTCTGCCAGCCGTCGGTGCCGAGCCTCGCCGCGGCTGCCATCATGGCGGCAAACAAGCATGCGTGCCGGCCAAAGACGCTGACGATGATGGGCGGGCCGATCGACACGCGCAAGGCGCCGACGGCAGTCAACGAACATGCGACGACGCGGCCCTATGCCTGGTTCCAGGAAAATGTGATAGCGACCGTGCCCGCCTGGTATGCGGGCGCCGGACGCCGCGTCTATCCGGGTTTCCTGCAACTCGCGGGCTTTATGTCGATGAACCTTGGCAATCACATGATGAGCCATTGGGAGATGTTCAAACATCTGGTCGACGGCGACGGCGAGAGCGCGGACAAGACCAAGGAATTCTATGACGAATATCGCGCGGTGTGCGACATGACCGCCGAATTCTACCTCCAGACGGTCGATATCGTCTTCCAGCGCCACCTGTTGCCAAAGGGCGAGATGATGCATCGCGGGCAGCCGGTCGATGTCGGCGCGATCGAGGATATCGCGATCCTCGCGATCGAGGGCGAGCGCGACGATATTTCAGGGATCGGCCAGACCAAGGCGGCGTTGACGATCGCGAAGGCGCTCCCCGCCGAAAAGAAGAAATATCTGATGGCGAAGAGCGTCGGTCATTATGGCATCTTCAACGGCCGCAAATGGCGCGAGGAGATCGCTCCCGTCGTCGAGAAATGGATCCGTAGCAACGGCGGGTGACAGCCGAGAGCGGCCGTACTTCGCCACCCCAAACTGTCACCGGGGTGCGATGTAAGGCCGATCGTCAGGGCAATTCCATTCCCAATGCTGCCGACAGATCGGCAAGCGCCTGTTCTCCGCTTGTCACCTTTATTGCGTGCATGCCGAGCTGCGCCGCGGGTTTGCAGTTGATGCCGAGGTCGTCGAGATAGATGCATTCGGCG
The DNA here is from genome assembly GCF_900108295.1 of Sphingopyxis sp. YR583. Lineage (NCBI taxonomy): Bacteria > Pseudomonadati > Pseudomonadota > Alphaproteobacteria > Sphingomonadales > Sphingopyxidaceae > Sphingopyxis > Sphingopyxis sp. YR583. The sequence goes on from NZ_FNWK01000001.1 coordinate 2,385,379, forward strand.
GGCACGACGCCGAGTTTTTCGCACATCATTTCGTAAATCCGCGGATCGGGCTTGCGTACGCCCGCCTTGCTCGATTCGATCACATGCGCAAAGCGCGCCATGATATCGGCGACCTCGATCGCCGCCTCTTCGCTGCGCGTCATCCCTGCGCCGCGGATACCCATCTTGCCGCCCGGTACATTGTTCGTGATGCATGCGATGGTGAAGCCGCGCGCCTTCAACGTATCAAGCGTCGCGACCATCGCCGGCCGCACGGCGCCTGCGATCACCGCAAGCACGGCTTCGCCTTCCAGTTCATGTCCCAGCGCGCGCGCCTCTTCGGCGAACAAGGTGTCGAAGGCCGCGGCGTCGATCTCGGCGCGCTCGAACTTCGCCCAGGCATTGCCGTCGGGGTTGGCCGCGTTGACGCGGCGGACGAAATCGCGCGGCAGGCCGCGTTCGTCCTCAAGACGATTGAAGGCTTCGAAAGGCGACGCGGTGATGACGCCGCCGAAGTCGAAAATAACGGTCGTGTAAGTCATATGAGAGAGGCAATCCTTATTTCTTTACCGGCGTTGCAACGCGGTTACCCGACCAGCTCGCGTCGTCGATCGTCAGATCGAGCTTGTCGGGCGAGCGCACCGTGTCGAGCAGGAACACCGAAGGTCCACTCGCGGCGAGGATCGCGTCCATCGCCTTTTCGAGCGGGATGGTGACGGTCGGGATGCGCGCGTGGCTTGACTTGATCTCGACCTTGTTCGGCCCTGTGCGCGTGACGGTGATCGTCACGCCGCTTTTCGACGAGCCGCGCGCGTCGGAGATGATGTCGCCCTTATAGGTGCCCGCGACGCGGTCGGCGAGGTCGGGTTTGTGCGCGGGTGCGGCCTTGGGCGTTTCGGCCAGCGCCGCTCCCGCCGGGAGCAGGAGCGCGAGCGAGGCAGCGAAGACGAGGGTGCGAAGCATGGTCCATCCTTTCGTGCGGCGGGGAAAGGGACTGCTCATGCGACCCTCATGGAACGACGACGATCCCCTTTTTGGGGTCGGCCTGTCCCGAGAGCATCTCCCGATAGGCAGCGAGCGCCGCATCGCCGCCGCTGCGTTTATCGACCGAAGTCAGCCGCGGCGCAACGTCCATGAAAGCGAGCCACGCCTGGGCGATCTTCTGCCCGAACGCTGGGCCGCCCCAGTCGGCGATACGCTTCTGGCTGCGGCCGGGCGCGAAAAAGCCCTGTCGTTCGGGGCCGGGGAGTGCGGCCTGTCCAGCGTCGGCGTCCCAGTGCGACTTGCCGACGATGATCGAGGCCTTGAGACTGTTTCCGAAATGGCTGTGCACCGCGCGCGTCACCGCGCCATTGCCCGCCATGTCGACAAGCGCCGACGCGGTGCCGGGATTGAGCGTCAGGATATCGTCATAGGCGATGACGCGGTCGTAGATGCGCTGCGCGTCGAGGTCGGCGACATTCGCCTTGCTGGTCAGGCCGATCGTTTCGGGGCGGTGGCCTTTGCGCTGCGCGAGCGAAAAGCCGAGCCCGATCGCGGTCTTGCTCGATGCGCTCGCGATCAGGATCTGGTCGGCGCCATAATCGCCCTCATCCTCGAACTGGTCGGCGATCAGCCAGCCGGTGAGGAAGAGTGGACGAAAGACGGGCCAATAATCATGGTCGGCGGCGCGATAATCGGGCAGCGCCTCGATCCGCTGATAATTATTGTAAATGGGGGGAAGGGTGGTTCGCCGCGCCGTCACATCGGTGAAGCCGCCGGCCCCCGCCTTGCCGACGGTGAGCACGGCGGTCTCCGCCATCGGATAATAGCCGTAGAAGCGGTCGCCGACCGCGACACCGTCTGCATTGCTTTCGGTCACTGTCGCGAAGCCCCACACCGGCAGGCGGCCCGGCACGCCCTGCTCGGCAAAGAAATCCCAATAGCCCTGGTCGTTTCCGAACAGGCCGGCGGGTTTGCCGAACACGGCGTAGGTGATGTTGTTTGCGGTCATCGCATAGCTGTCGAGATGCACGCGCACCTGTCCCGGCGCGAGCGACGCATCCGGATCATCGACCAAATTTGCCTGCGTGATATCGTCGCGATCGATGTCGATCGCCCAGCCAGCTCTGCTCATGTCCGGACCCCTCCGATTGGCTTGCCCGCGGCTGCGGGATGACCGATAGTCATACAGATGGCATCGTCCCTGACAATCGCGGTCAAACGCATTCACGAACCGGCCGGTCCCGGTGACGGCACGCGCTTCCTCGTCGATCGGCTGTGGCCGCGCGGTGTGTCGAAGGAAAAGGCGGCGCTGGCGGCGTGGCTCAAGCCGCTGTCGCCGAGCGACAGGCTACGCAAGCAATTCCACGGCGAGACCGCCGATTCGGACGAGGCGTGGGATGCGTTCCGGCGCGACTATTTCGCAGAACTCGATGCGGGCGGCGAGGAGGTGAAGGCTGCGCTCTTTACACTCGACGCGGCGGCGCAGGCGGGCCCGGTGACCTTGCTCTATGCCGCGAAGAGCGAGGAGCGGAACAATGCCGTCGCGCTTCGAGAGTGGCTGGAGCGGCGCTAACCCACCGTCGTCCCGAGCAGCGATCCGATCGCGATCGTTGCCGCCATCGCCATCGCGCCCCAGAAAGTGACGCGGACTACCGGGCGCAGCATCGGCGCATTGCCCGCTTTGGCTCCGAGCGCGCCGAGGATCGCGAGGAAGACGAGCGACGCCGCCGACACGGTCCATGGCAATGACGTGCCCTGATCGACGAAGACGGTTGCGAGGGGCAACGCAGCGCCGATCGCAAAACTTGCCGCCGAAGCCGCCGCCGCCTGCACCGGCCGCGCGGCCATCGCGTCGGTCATGCCCAGCTCGTCGCGCAAATGGGTGTCGAGCGCATTGTGCGCGGTGAGTTGCACCGCGACCTGTTCGGCGAGGGTGCGATCGAGCCCGCGCTCCTGATAGATTTGGGTCAGCTCCTCGAGCTCATATTCGGGGTCGGCCGCGAGATGGCGCTTCTCCAGCTCGACGTCGGCTTTTTCGGCGTCGCCTTGCGAACTTACCGACACATATTCGCCAGCCGCCATCGACATCGCGCCAGCAACGAGGCCCGCGGTGCCTGTGACGAGAATCGAGGATTGCGACACGCCAGCGGCTGCGACCCCCGCAATCAGGCTGGCGGTCGAGACGATGCCGTCGTTGGCGCCGAGGATCGCGGCGCGCAGCCAGCCGATCCGCGTGACGGCGTGGGTTTCCTCATGCATCGCGGCGCTCCCTGTTGCGGAGAGCGCGCCACGAGGGTCAGCGGGCGCGCTCCGACTTCAGTCCTGCTGCCGCGATCCCGGCGGCGGCGCAAGCGGCATCGTCGGCTGGCGCTTCGCCCGACGCTCCGACGCCGCCGAGCCGGGTGCGGCCGTCGGCGCTGAAAACGGGTACGCCGCCCAGCACCGTGACGACATGCGGCGCGTCGGCGAATCCCGGGGTGCCCTTCGCTGCCTCCTCCATTCCGCTCGTCGGGAAACCCCAGGCAGCGACCGCGCGCGCCTTTTCGAGCGAGAAGTCCATCATGCCGAACGCATTGCCGTCCATCCGCCACATCGCGACCGGATGGCCGCCGAGGTCGACGACCGCGATCGCATGGCCCTGTCCCTTGGCACGCGCATGCGCGGCGCAGCCCTTGACGATCGCATCGGCCTGTTCGGCATTCAGTCCCTGCGCATGGGCTGGCGCCGCGATCAGCAGCGCCGCCACCCAGATCATTCTCATCCTCGCCTCCCCAATGGGGCGCGGGGTCAGTACTGCAGTTGCAGCCCCGGCCTGGCCCAGCGCGTCTTCACGAGCCGGCCCGTCCCCGACAGGGTGATATAGGCATCCTGCCGGTCGGGCCCGCCGAAGGCGATGTTGGTGGTGAAGATGTCGTCGGTCGCGAAAAATTCGACGAGCGACCCGTCGGGGCCGACGACCGAAATGCCGCACTCGCCGATCGTCGCGACGCAGATATTGCCATTCGCCTCCATCGCGAGGCTGTCGAAGAATTTATAACCCGCGGGGCGATAGAGCGGGATGCCGGGGCCGCCGGGGCCCGCGGCGTCGTCGACCTTGCCGGGTGCCGTGATGTTGAACTTCATCAGGCGGCAAGTGTATGTTTCGGCGGCATAAAGTGTGTTGCCGTCAGGCGAGAGTCCTACACCGTTGGGATTGTTCGACGGAAAAATGACTTCCTCGATAAAGCTGCCGTCGGCCTTGGCATAGAAGATGCCGACGATGTCGTGGCAGCGCTTTTCATAATCGACCTTGCCATGATCGGTGAACCAGAAGCCGCCATGCGCGTCGAACATGATGTCGTTCGGGCCGCGCAGCGTGACGCCATTGTCGCCCGATTTGTACAATATCTCGACTTCGCCGGTGTCGATATCGATGCGCTCGATCCGCCCGCCCGAATAATCGTCGGCGATGCCGTGCGGCGCCAGATAGCCGTTCGATTCGACATAGTTGAACCCGCCGTTGTTGCAGCAGTAAAGCTTGCCGTCGGGGCCGATTGCAAGGCCATTGGGGCCGCCGCCGGGGGTCGCGATCACCTCTTTCCGTCCGCCCGGCCAGCAGCGCGTGATGCGCTTTGCCTCGATCTCGACGACGATGACGCTGCCGTCGTCCATCACCACCGGTGCCTCGGGAAAGCGCAATCCGTCGGCGATCAGTTCAAACTCGGCCATCCTCGTCTCCCTTGCTCTTGCACATTGGCTGTGCTTTGCGCGCATCATGCCCGTTCGCACGCTCTTCGCCACCAATTTTTACGAGTCCGATATCGGCACGCCCGACCTGCTCGAGGAGCTGGAGGAAAGCAGCCGCCTGTTTGCCGAGGAGGATGGCGCGGGACGACGCTGGAGCCGCGATCATGGCTATAAGGGCTATACGAGCTATGCTTCGCTTGGTGATCTGCCCGAGCGCGACCCCGCGTTCCACGATTTGAAACGCCTGCTCGACAAGGAAGTGAAGGCCTTTGCCAAGGCGTGCCACTTCGATCTTGCGAAGCCGCTCAAGCTCGACAGCCTGTGGGTCAATATATTGAAACCCGGCGGCACGCACAGCGGCCATATCCACCCGCACAGCATCGTGTCGGGCACTTTCTATGTCGCCGTCCCTCCGGGGTCGGGTGCGCTCAAGCTGGAGGATCCGCGGCTTGCGATGCTGATGGCGGCGCCGGGACGCACCGACGAGGCGCCCGAGTATCTTTTGCCCTTCGTCTATGCCGAGCCCGCGGCAGGCCGCGTCTTCCTATGGGAAAGTTGGCTGCGTCACGAGGTCATGCCGCATTCGGGCAAGGGCGAACGGATCAGCATCAGCTTTAACTATCGCTGAGACATCCTATATCGCCGCCATCCCCCATTTCCTCGACCAAGGATCTACTATGACCGCGACCTACGACGCCGACCTCCAGCTCTTTATCAATGGTGCCTGGCGAAGCGGCGAGGGACGCGAGGCGCGGCCGGTCTATAATCCGGCAACAGCGGGCACGATCGCCGAATTGCCGGTTGCAACCGCGGCCGACCTCGACGAGGCGCTCGCCGCCGCTGCACGCGGCTGGCCGGTGTGGCGTGCGAAAACGCCCGACGAGCGCGCCGTGCTGATGCGCAAGGCCGCGGGGATCATCCGCGAGCGCGCCGACCATATCGCGACGCTGCTGACGCTCGAACAGGGCAAGCCGATCGCCGAGGCGCGCGGCGAGGTGCTGTCGGCCTCGTCGCTGCTCGAATATTTCGCCGAAGAAGGAAAGCGCATCTCTGGCCGCGTCGCGCCGCGTCCGGCGGGCCAGCGCGCAATGGTGCTTCGCCAGCCGGTGGGTCCGGTTGCGGCGTTCAGCCCGTGGAACTTTCCGGTCAATCTGATGGTCAAGAAGATCGCGCCCGCGCTCGCCGCGGGCTGCGTCGTGATCGCCAAGGCGCCCGAGGAAACGCCCGGCTGCACCAGCGCGATCATGCGCTGCCTCGCCGATGCGGGCATTCCGGGTGACGTCGTCCAGCTTGTCTACGGCAACCCCGACATGATCAGCCGCCACTTGCTCGGCAGCGAGGTGATCCGCAAGGTCAGCTTCACCGGTTCGACCGCGGTCGGCAAGCATCTGATGAAACTCGCCGCCGACCGCGTGCAGCGGATCACGATGGAGCTTGGCGGTCACGCGCCGGTGCTGATCTTCGACGATTGTGACCTCGAAGCGACGCTCGACCGCGTTGTGATGCAGAAGTTCCGCAACGCCGGCCAGGTCTGCGTGTCGCCGACACGCTTTTATGTGCAGGAGGGGATCTACGACGCGTTTGTGAAGGGCTTTGCCGAGCGCACGAAGAAGGTGAAGATCGGCAGCGGGCTCGACGCCGATACGCAGATGGGCCCGCTCGCCAATGCGCGCCGTATCCCGGCGCTCGAAGCGCTGGTTGCCGACGCGACTGCAAAGGGGGCGCGCGTGATCGCGGGCGGCGAGGCGACGGGCGACGGCTATTTCTTCCAGCCGACCGCGATCGCCGATGTGCCGCTTGACGCCGACGCGATGAACAACGAACCCTTTGGTCCGATGGCGCTGATCCGCCCGTTCGGCACCGAGGAAGAGGCGCTCGAACAGGCGAACCGGCTGCCCTATGGCCTCGCCGCCTTCGCCTTTACCGAGAATGGCCGCCGCATCAATCGCGTCGCCGACGGGATCGAAAGCGGGATGGTCGGCATCAACAGCTTCGTGATCTCGGCGAACGACATGCCGTTCGGCGGGATCAAGGAATCGGGCTTCGGCAGCGAGAGCGGCCCCGAAGGGCTCGACGGCTATCTCGTCACCAAGGCGGTGCATATTTATTGAGCTAGTCGCGCTCCAGTGCCACGAAGTCGCGCGCCATCGGCGCGAGATGTGCGCCGCCGTCGACGAAAATCGTCTGCCCCGTCACCGCCTCGGCGCGTGCCAGATAGACGACCGCGTCGGCGATCTGCGCGGGCGTCGGCAGCGCGCCCAGCGGCATCAGCGTCGCCAGCCGCTCGACCTGCGCCGCCGAATAATCGTCGGTCGCCATCGTCAGCCCGGGCGCGACGGCGTTGACGCGCGCGCGGCCCCCGAAGGCGACCGCAAGCGTCGCCGTTGCCTGCCACAGCGCCGATTTCGACAGGCTGTAGGCGATTTGGTCGGGCACCGGATGGGCGACGCGCTGGTCGACGATATTGACGATCGCGGGGCGCTGGCCCGCGCTCGCCGCAACCAGCGCCTTTGCGAGCACCACCGGCGCATGGTGATTGACCTGCATCATTTCAGCGAGCGTTGCGGCCGACAGGTCGGGCCATTCGCCCTCGGCGAACAGCGCGGCATTGTTGACGAGCAGGTCGGGGGCGCGACCGAATTTTTCGATCACTGCGGGGATCAGCGCGTCGACCGCGGCCGGATCGGCGAGGTCGGCGGCAAAGCGGTGACTCAGCGCGCCAGTCTCGGCGAGCGCGTCCGCCAGCACCGGGTCGGCATCGCCCGGGCTGCGCTTGTGGATCGCCAGCGCATAGCCCTCGCGCGCGAGCCGCGCCGAGATGGCGGCGCCGACGCGGTGGAGCCCGCCCGTGACGAGAGCGAGCTTTTGGGTCATTCCCGTACCCGCCGCATCGTGATGCCAATCTCTTCGCCTTCCTCGGCGATGGCGAGCTTGACGATCTTCACCTCGACCTCCTCGACCTTCTCGTCCTGCAGGAACAGCGTGTCGATGATATGGTCGGCGACGCTTTCGATCAGGACGAAATGCACATCCTTGGGGATGCCTTCGGTCGCGGCGAATTTCAGGTGCATATAATTTTTCGAGCGGCTGAGCGGCGTCGTCGGCTCATAATGATCCGCCATCGCCAGCTTCGCGCGCACCGAGATGCGCAGCGGCTGCGGCAGGTGCGTTTCTTCAGAATAGATGCCGGTCAGCACTTGGGCGGTCAGCCCGGTCACTTCCAGCCACAATGTATCGGTCACAAGAATTTCCTGTCGAGCGAGCGCGATATTCGGCTTTCCATTGCCGACCCGCGACCCTAAAGCGCCGCCGCATTAGCGAAAGGGTACGCGTTGGTCGAGTTACTTCCATTGTCCGATATCGAGCCGCAGGCGGTCGAGAATCTCCTCGATGCTGCTTTCGGAGCGGATCGCTTTGGACGAACCGCCTACCGCATCCGCGACGGCATGGATGCGGTTCCGGCACTGAGCTTCGCTGCGGTCGAGGACGGCGCGCTGATCGGGACGATCCAGTGCTGGCCCGTCGCGCATCGTGCGGGCGACGGCACCGCGACGCCTCTGGTGATGGTCGGCCCCGTGGCAGTGCGTCCCGACGTCCAGCGCGGCGGGCATGGCCGCGCGTTGATGGCGCATATGCTGGACGCCGCGGAGGCCCGCGCCGACAGCGCGTTGATGATGATCGGCGACCCCGAATATTATGGTCGCTTCTTCGGTTTCGACGCCGATGCGACGGCTGAATGGGATTTGCCGGGGCCGTTCGAGCGACGGCGCCTGCTCGCGCGGGCGGTCAACGGCCACGATCTGCCTCGCGGAGCCGGGATGATCGGCCCGCGCTGATCCCGCGGGGTTGCGCCCGCCGCCCTTCCGCCTATGTCGGGTGGATGGTCACTCCGGCTCCCTCGCTTCCCAAGGACTTCTCGCAGCTTTCGCTGACCGAGGCGGCCGAACTGCTCGCTGCGCGCAAACTGCCCCCCGTCGATCGGTGGCACCCCGAGCGCGAGGGCGACAGCGCGATGGAAATCCGCGCTGACGGTAGCTGGTATCACGAAGGCGGCCGGATCAACCGCCACGCGATGGTAAAGCTCTTCTCGACAATTCTTCGCCGCGAACCCGACGGCAGCCATGTGCTCGTCACTCCTGCCGAGAAGCTCCGCATCGCGGTCGAGGATACGCCCTTCCGGGCCGTCGAGATGAAGAGCGAAGGTGAGGGTCGCACGCGCAAGCTCGTCTTTCGCCTCGATACCGACGATCTGGTCATGGCCGGGCCCGACCATGTGCTGAGCTTTGGCCGCGATCCCGACAGCCCCGATCCGCGGCTCCACGTCCGCGGCACGATCGGCAATGGGCTGGAAGCCCGCATCGACCGTGCGCTCTATTACGAGATCGTCGAAATCGCGCTGGCCGAGGGCGATCCGCCAGCGATATGGTCGAACGGCGCGCGCTTTCCATTGGTCGACGCCTGATGCTCTCCGAAAAGCTGCGCGTGGCGCTCGACAATCTGCTGCCCGATGCGGGCGAGGACGAGAGCTATCTCGGTATGCCGACGCTGCGCGACGCCGCGGTGCTGATCGCGTTCACCGATCGCCCCGACCCCGGCGTCATCCTGACCCAGCGACCGCAATGGCTGCGCAGCCATGCAGGACAGGTCGCCTTCCCGGGCGGCAAGATCGACCCGGGCGATCGCGACGCGATCGACGCCGCGCTCCGCGAGGCCGAGGAGGAGATCGGGCTCCACCGCCGCGACGTCATGGTCGCGGGTGCGACCGAAGCCTATCGGTCGGGCAGCGGCTATCTGATCACCCCGGTGCTTGGCGTCATCCCTCCGGACCTTCCGCTCGACCCCAATCCCGACGAGGTCGAGGATTGGTTCGAGGTGCCGCTCGACATCCTGTTCGATCCCGACAATTATGCGCGCCAGCATGCGAACTGGCAGGGACACGACCGCCATTATTACGACATGGACTGGCAGGGACGGCGGATCTGGGGCGTGACGGCGGGAATCATCATCAATCTGGCGCGGCGCTTGCCCGCAGGGTGGCACCGGTGACCATGCTGCCCGTCGCCGAGTGGCGCGAGCGCCCGGGGCTTCGCCGCATCGTCGCCGCGCTCACCGCCGACGGCGGCGCGGTCAAGGCGGTCGGCGGCGCCGTGCGCGATACGCTGCTCGGCCTCGCTGTCGCCGATATCGACCTTGCGACCCCGCTTCTGCCGGAACAGGTGACGCAGCGGCTCGAAGCGGCCGGGATCAAGGTCATTCCGACCGGCATCGCGCATGGCACCGTCACCGCGATCGCGAGCGGCGATCATCACGAGATCACGACGTTGCGCCGCGACGTCGAAACCGACGGTCGCCGTGCGACGGTCGCCTTCGCCGACGACTGGCGCGACGATGCGGCGCGGCGCGACTTCACGATCAATGCGCTCTACGCCGATATCGATAGCGGTACGATCGACGACTGGTTCGGCGGTCTCGCCGATCTCGAAACGGGACGCGTCGCCTTCATCGGCGACGCGGCGACGCGCATCGCCGAGGACCATCTGCGGATTCTGCGCTTCTATCGCTTTGCGGCGCGTTTCGGGCGCGGCGCGCTCGACCCGGTCAGCCACGCCGCGGTCGTGACCGCTCGGCAGTCGCTCAAGAGCCTGTCGCGCGAGCGCATCGCCGACGAGCTGCTCAAGATATTGTCGCTCGCCGATCCACGCGGCATCGTCGGGCAAATGGCGACGGACGGCATTTTCGCGGTGCTGTTGCCCGAACTCGACGCGGATTTCGCGGCGGCATTCGATCGTCTGGTCGCGAATGAGGGCGCATCGAACGCCACCGCCGCACCTTTGCGGCGTCTCGCGGCGCTGCTTCCCGCCGACGCCGCCATCGCCGAACAGGTTGCGAGCCGGCTCCGCCTGTCGACGCGGCAGCGCAAGCATCTCGCTTTGCTCGGCAGGCATCGCGCCGACAATAGGCGTCCGGTCCGGCAACTCGCCCATGCGATCGGTGTCGACGCCGCGCGCGATGTGCATCTGTTAGCCGACGATGTGGATGCGGCGAGGGCAGCTGTCGAAGCGCTGTCGGACTGGACCGTCCCCGAGATGCCGCTGAAGGGCGGCGATATCGTCGCGCGCGGGGTTGCTGCGGGCCCGGAGGTTGCGCGCATCCTGAAAGCGGTCGAGGCCGAATGGGTTGCGGAGGATTTCCCCGACGCCACGCGCGTCGCGGAGCTTGTCGATCAGAAGATCGGCCGCACCAGGGACTGACGCCAGTAATCGAGCGCTGCCTGACCATCCATCGGCCGCGCGAACAGGAACCCCTGCCCGAAATCGCATCCGAGCGCCGACAACAGCCGCGCCTGGTCGGCGGTCTCGACGCCTTCGGCGGTGGTCTTCATCCCCAGTACTTCGGCGAGGCTCTGGATCGTGCGGACGATCGCGACCTTGTCGCGGTCGTCGACCATATGTTCGACAAAGCTGCGGTCGATCTTGAGCACGTCGATCGGCAGGCGCTGCAGATAGGCGAGATTCGAATAGCCAGTGCCGAAATCGTCCATCGCGACGCGCGCGTCGAGCGCCTTCAGCTCGCTGAGTACCGACAGCGCAAGGTCAGGGTCGCCGATGATCGCGCTTTCGGTGAGTTCGATCATCAGCCGTTCGCCGCCGATCTTTTCGCGTTCCAGCGCCTCGCGCACCACTGCGGCGACATCGTCGCGCACCAGCTGGATCGCCGAGACGTTGACCGAGAAATAGGCGTCGACGACCGCGCCGCCATTCTGCCGGTCCCAGTCGGCAAGTATGGCCGCGGCCTTGCCGATCGCCCATTGACCTAGAGGGACGATCAGGCCTGAATCCTCCGCAATGGGAATGAATTCGGTCGGCGAGACCGAATGGCCGCTGCTGTTGTCCCAGCGCGCGAGCGCCTCGAACCCGGCGACGCGGCCGCTCGACAGTTCGATCAGCGGCTGGAAGGCGAGGTGGAGCCGGTCCTCCTCGATCGCGTTGCGCAACTCGGTCTCAAGCCCGAAGCGGTTGTCCGACAGCATCGCGGCTTCGGGTTCATAGATTTCGATGCGGTCGGTCTGTTTCGCGCGCTTGAGCGCGATCTGCGCATGGCGGATCTGGTCCGCGATATCGGTGTCAATTTCCGGCTGAATCGCACAGCCGAGCGCACAGTCGACGCTGACCTTGAGTTCGCCGATGCGAAAGGGGTGGTCGAAACAGCCGCGGATACGCCGTGCCATTTCGCGCACATCGGCGCGCCCGCCCGCGACGCGGGTCGATATCGCGAATTCGTCGCCGCCGGTGCGCGCCAATATGTCGCCGCTGCGCAGGCTCGATTTCAGCCGCCGGGCGACGGTGATGATCAGCTCGTCGCCCGCCATCGGACCGATATGTTCGTTGATGCGGCTGAACCGTGCGAGGTCGAGCAGGAGGATCGCATGGTCGGCACCGGGGCCCTCGGTACGCGCGCGCTGCTCGACCAGTTCCTCGAACCCCGCGCGGTTGGGGAGGCCGGTCAGGCTGTCGGACACGAGTTCGCGGCGCAAATTGCGCTCGGTCATCATTTCCTGCGTCCGGTCGATCAGGGTCAGCAGGAACAGCCCGTCGTCGCCCGATTCGGTCGGCAGCGGCCCGATCGATCCGCGCAGGTCGCGTGCCGCCGGACCGTCGCCGAGCTGGCACGAAAATTCCTGCGATTCTTCGGAAAATTGCGAGGCCCGTTCGATCGCGCGCAGCAATTCGATCGGCGCCTCGGCCCCTGCGGGCGACAGGTTCAGCCGGTCGAAGGCCGCATTGCTCGCGTGGAGCCGGAAATTGCCGCGCGCCATCGGTCGGATCAACGCGGCCGGAACGGGCAACGCGTCGATCCAGCCGACGAACAACAAAGGCCGGTCTTCGCCGGTTCTATCGATAGGCATAACAGAGGGTTTTGTGCGACCTTTCCCCATTGACCATTGCCTAGGTCACGGGAAGTAAAGAAGGGATTTACGGCTACCCGGAATTGCGGTCAGCCGAAGCGATTGTTCCTTGGAAAACCGGTCGGCGGCATCCGGCCGGCGGCTCCGCGCGCAACGCGCCAGGGCGCAAGGTCGGTTTCGGTCCGCGTGCGGCCGGTTTCACCGCCCATCGCCCAGCTCAGCCCGTCGGCGAACGCAAAGCTCACCGCATCCGACAGCCCGCCGTCGCGATAGCGTTGCAGCATCACGCCCTGACCGCGCGCCATCACCGGCACCTCGGCGAGCGGGAAGACGACCAGCTTGCGATTCTCTCCGACCGCGGCGACGCTGTCGTCGCTCGCCGCGATCTTGTGGACGACGGCAAGCACCGCCTTGGGTTTCAGATTGACGACATTGCGGCCTTTGCGCGTTTCGGCGACGACCTCGGCCATCTGGGCGACGAAGCCATGGCCGCTCGTCGACGCAAGCAGCAACCGACCGTCGGCGCTCGCCGGGATCATCGCGACGATCCGCGCCTCGGGATCGATGTCGACCATCAGCCGGAGCGGCTCGCCGAATCCGCGCCCGCCGGGCAATTTGTCGGCGCCGACGGTGAAGAAACGCCCGTCGCTCGCCGCGACCAGCAGCTTGTCGGTCGTTTGCGCGTGCGCTGCGAACAGCAGCTCGTCGCCTTCCTTGAATTTGAATTCGCTCCACTGATCGGCCGCGACATGGCCGCGCTGGGCGCGGATCCAGCCGCGTTTCGACAGGATCACCGTCACCGGCTCCTTCTCGATCATCGCATCGAGCGGGATTTCGCGCGTCGGAGCGGCTTCGGCGATCGTCGTGCGCCGCGCACCGAGCAGCGTTTCGAGGCCATAGACGTCGCGCAGCTTTTCCAGATCCTTGCGCAGCCGCGTCTTTTGCCGCGCGGGGCTTTCGATCAGCTTGGCCAGCTCCTCGCGCTCGGCGGTCAGGTCGGCCTGCTCGCGCTTCAGTTCCATCTCCTCAAGCTTGCGCAAAGAGCGCAGTCGCATGTTGAGGATCGCTTCGGCCTGCCGGTCGGTCAGGATGAATTCGGCGATCATCACCGGCTTCGGCTCGTCCTCGGTGCGGATGATCTCGATGATCCGGTCGAGGTTCAAAAAGGCGATGATATAGCCCGCGACCAGCTCCAGCCGGTCGTCGATCTTCGCAATCCGATGCTGTGCGCGGCGGACGAGGACGATGATCTGATGCTGCAGCCATTCGGTGAGCAGCTGCTTCAGCCCCATCACCTTCGGCGTGCGCGTCGCGTCGAGGACGTTGAGATTGAGCGCGAAACGGCTTTCGAGGTCGGTCAGCCGGAACAGGCTGTCCTTGAGCACGTCAGGATCGACATTCCGGCTCTTCGGTTCGAGCACGATGCGCAGATCTTCAGCGCTTTCGTCGCGGACATCCTCGAGGATCGGGAGCTTCTTGTCGGCGATGAGCTGCGCGATCTGTTCGATCAGCTTGCCTTTGGCGACCCCGTAAGGAATCTCGCTGATGACGAGTTGCCAGGTTCCGCCCGACTGCTTTTCGATCCCGCTCTCTTCCCAGCCGCCGGTCTCCAGCTTGCCGGTCGAGAAGCGCGCGCGGACGCGGAAACCGCCGCGCCCGGTTTCATAGGCGTGCGCGATCGTCTCCGGGCTGTCGACGACGATGCCGCCGGTCGGGAAATCGGGGCCTTTGACATGTTCGAGCAGCTCGGAAAGCTCGGCGCGCGGATTTTCGATCAGCACCAGCGCCGCACCGATCACTTCGGCAGCGTTGTGCGGCGGAATGTTCGTCGCCATGCCGACCGCGATCCCGCTCGCGCCGTTGGCGAGCAGGTTCGGGAACAGCCCCGGCATGATCTCGGGCTCTTCATCTTCGCCATTATAGGTCGGCCGGAAATCGACCGTACCTTCGTCGAGCCCCTGCATCAGGTCGATCGCGACGCGCGTCAGCCGCGCCTCGGTATAGCGGTACGCCGCGGCGTTATCGCCGTCGATATTGCCGAAATTGCCCTGGCCGTCGACGAGCGGATAACGGAGCGAGAAATCCTGCGCGAGGCGGACCATCGCGTCGTAAACGGCAGTGTCGCCATGCGGATGGAATTTGCCGATGACGTCGCCGACGACGCGCGCCGATTTCTTGTAGCCTTGGCTCGGGTCGAGCCGCATCGCGCGCATCGCCCACAGCAGGCGCCGGTGGACCGGCTTCAATCCGTCGCGCAGATCGGGCAGCGAGCGCGCGGTGATCGTCGACAGCGCATAGACGAGATAGCGTTCGGACAGCGCGCTGTCGAACGGGGTATCGATCATGCCGGGGACGGGTTCGTTATTGTCGGGATCGTCGGTGGTACTGGCCATTGCGCAGAGCCGATAGCAAGGCTGGCGCGCCAAGGCAAAGGCTTGCGTTGGCGCGGCGCGTCACTAGCTTGGGATATTCACCGGGAGAGGGACGGTATCTTGAGCGAAACCACTGGCACCATTCGCAAAAGCATCTGGTCGCGCGCAAGCGAGATGGCCGGGCAGGCTCCGCCCGAGCGCAACCGCTACGTCGATTTCCTTCGTGCGCTATCGATTCTTGCGGTCGTCGTCGGCCATTGGCTCGTCGCCGCTCCCTATATGAAGGACGGCGCGGTCGAGGGCGGGCATTTGCTCGGCATATTGCCGTGGACGCAGTGGCTGACCTGGGGCTTTCAGGTCATGCCGCTCTTCTTCCTCGTCGGCGGCTTTTCGAACGGCATGTCGTGGGCTGCGACGCAGCGCAAAGGCGGAAGCTATGAAAGCTGGTACAGCGGGCGGCTCCAGCGGCTGATCAATCCGGTGCTGCCGCTGTTCCTGATCTGGACGCTCGTCGCGATGTTCGGGACGCTCGCGGGAATCGATCGCGGCATCGTCGCGATGGCGGCGCAGCTTGCACTGATCCCCGTTTGGTTCCTGTCGGTCTATCTGATGGTCGCCGCAGTCGTGCCGCTAACATGGAGGGTGTGGAAGCGTTGGGGCTTCGGCTCCTTCTGGGCGTTTGTTGCGGGCGCGGTCGCGATCGATGTCGCGGCGCTGCACTTCCACATACCTTACGTCAATTTCCTCAACTTCGCCTTCGTCTGGCTCGCGATCCACCAGCTCGGCTTTGCGTGGAGCGAGGGACGACTGGCACCGGGCAGAGCGCTTCTTTGGGGCATCGGCGGGCTGGCTGCGCTTGGGCTGCTGGTGGGCTTCGGACCCTATCCGGTCGCGATGATCGGCGTGCCCGGCGCTGGCCTCAGCAATTCGATGCCGCCGACGCTCGCGCTGCTCGCGCTCGGCACTGCGCAGGCGGGTTTTGCGCTCGCGCTCGAACCCGCGGGACGGCGGATGCTCGACAATCTGCGTATCTGGACGGCTGTCGTGCTCGTCAACGGCATGATCATGACGATCTACCTCTGGCACCTCACCGCCTTTGTCCTTGTCATGGTCGCGGCCTGGCTGCTCGGCGGCGTCGGGCTCGATGTGCAGCCGGGAAGCGCGTCATGGTGGCTCGCGCGTCCGGTCTGGTTCATTCTCTATATCGCCGCGCTCTTTCCGCTGATCATGCTCTTCGCGCGGCATGAACGCGCGAGCAAGGACAGCGGCGAGGTACCGCACTGGCGGCTGATCGTCGGGCTGCTCCTCATTTGCGCCGGGCTCGGCGCCACCGCCGCGATCAGCATCGCAAGCCCGCTCGGCGTGACGGGCGTGCGTCTCTGGCTCGTCGCGCTGCCATTTGTCGGCGCCGCAATCGCGCAATTTGGCCCCGTCCATCGGCTGACCCGGTCGCGGGCGTAACGCGCCCTGCGCGCCGATGCCGCGTATAGGAAGGGCCGTTATCGGCCCTCCCAAAAATCGAACGCCGCCTGCTGCTGTTCGCGGATGAAACGTGCCGCCGCGGCGCCCTCCCATGGGCCATCGTAACCGAGCAGCAGCGCGGTTCCGCCGACCCACCAGCCCTGTCCCGGCAGACGGTCGCTTTCGCGCACGACCAGCACCGCGAGGTCGGGTTCGCCGTCGAGCGCGCTCAGCCGATCGACCTCTTCGAGCGTCCGGCACACTGCGCGCATCTTGGGCCGGGTGAAACGAAAGCCCAGATCGCCAAGAAGCTCGGAATAGCTGACGCTGCGCCCTTCACGCGCCGCAGCAATCAGAATGGCACGAATACGTGGCGCATCGCCGAGCGCGCTGACGTCGGCCGCGGTTTCGTCGCCGCCTAGGCCCTGGTCTTTGGCGGCCACGGAATGAATCCGGAGGTGCGGGCGACATAAGCGGCATAATCGGGCCGCGTCTTGTGCAGGCCCTTCTCGAGCAGGGCCTTGCCCGACCAACGCGTGAGGGTGAAGGTCAGGAAAACCGGCCCGATCAAGCTGGCGAGCGCCGTTCCCCAGCCGAGGTCGAGCGTGACGAGCCAGATGCCCCACCAGGTCAGCGCGTCGCCGAAATAATTGGGATGCCGCGTATAACGCCACAATCCGGTATCGAGTACCTTGCCCTTGTTCGCCGGATTTTTGCGAAATGCGTCAAGCTGCGCATCGCCGATGCTCTCGAACGCAATGCCGGCCAGCGCCGCTGCAGCGCCGATCCATCCGGCGATGCCGATCGCTTGCGGGTCGTTCGCGCTTGCCCATATGCCGAGCTGTGCGGGCAGGCAGGTGATGAACAGTAACGGCGCCTGCGTCAGGAAAACCATGACGAGCGCGGTCTTTGCCCAGCTCCACTTCCGTTTTTCCCCCGTGTACGCGAGAATTTTCTTGTAGCGCGGATCTTCGCCGTGGCCGGCCCACCGGATCGTCAGGTGGATCGCGAGCCGCAGGCCCCATAGCGTCGTAAGGCCGAGCAGCAGCTTCGCGTGCGGCGCCTCGGCCCCGACTTGCCACCATGTGCCCCATGCGAGCAGCACCATTCCGAAGGCCCAGAAGGCGTCGATGAACGACACGTCGCGGATGATGACCGAAATGCCCCACAGGATCAGGATCACGCCGAGCAATCCCGCGAAATTCATCGCCAGCAGCAAAAGGGCATCGATCATGCGCGCATATCCGGTTCCTCGTCGGTGCCGACTATATCATCGATCGACTGGACCGCGCGCTCGGGAAATTTGGGAATGCAATTTTTATAGGTTTCCAGCAGCTTCAACATGTCGGCGCGGAAGTCGCCGGTCGGCCAGATCAGGGGGCCGAGGCCGCCCGTTTTCTTGCTGTAATCCATGAAGCCGACAACGAGCGGTACCTTCGCCGCAAGCGCGATCTGGTAAAATCCGGTGCGCCATTTCTTTGTCTTGCCGCGCGTTCCCTCGGGCGCGACGGTCAGGATGAACTCGGCGCGGCGGGCGAACTCGTCGACCATCTGTTGCACGACGTTGGTGCCGCCGCGTCGATCGACCGGAATACCGCCCATCTGCTTCATGAACCCCGCGAGCGGCCAGCGGAACAGCGACAATTTCCCCATGAAACGCGGTTTCATTTTCAGGTCGGCCGCAAGGCCAAGGAAATTGACGAAATCCCAGTTGCTCGTGTGCGGCGCGGCGATCAGCACGAAGCGCCGCGGTTCCGGCACGCTTCCCACGGCCTTCCAGCCGCGCAGCCGGTATAGCAAAAGCAGCAATCGGCGCACGCCGCGCGCCACCAGCCCGGGCGGGTGGTCATCTAGTTTCGTCACGCTGGCTCCTGTCCCCCACGCACACCCGATTGCGCGAAAGCGCCTCACGGCGCAAGGGGCTGCGCATCGCGGCTTGCAGTCGCACGCGCTTTCTGCTCCCTTCAAGGCAATCGAAACGGGGGAAATAATGATCAAAAAGCTGTCGGCGCTGCTGGCGTCCACCTTGTTCGTCGTGGCGCCCGCGATGGCTGCCGATACGGCGCCGCGGCCCGACCAGCTCGCCTTCCGCGACATTTATAAGGAGCTGGTCGAAACGAACACGACGCTGTCGTCGGGCAGCTGTACGCTCGCCGCCGAGCGGATGGCGGCGCGGCTGAAGGCGGCGGGCATTCCCGAAAGCCAGCTCACTTTGTTCGCGACCCCCGACAAGCCGAAGGAGGGCGGCCTCGTCGCCGTTTATCCGGGCACGTCCAAAACCGCGAAACCCATCCTGCTGATCGCCCATATCGACGTGGTCGAGGCGAAGCGCGAAGATTGGGAGCGCGACCCCTTCGTGATGGTCGAAGAAAATGGCTATTTTTATGGCCGCGGCACCGCTGACGTGAAGTCGCAAGCGGCGGTGTGGGTCGACACGCTGATCCGGTTCCAGCAGGCGGGGTACAAGCCGAAGCGCACCGTCAAAATGGCGCTGACCTGCGGCGAGGAGACCAATGGCGCGTTCAACGGCATCGAATGGCTCGCCGCGAACAAGCGCGACCTGATCGACGCCGAATTCGCGCTCAACGAGGGCGGCGGCGGCGACAGCGACGGCAAAGGCAAGGTCATCGGCCAGTCGGTGCAGGTCGGCGAAAAGACCTTCGCCAATTTCCGCCTCGAAACGCGCAACCCCGGCGGGCACAGCTCGGCCCCGGTCCCCGATAACGCGATCTACGAACTCGCGCGCGCGCTGACGAAGATCGACGATTACGACTTCCCGGTCGAAATGACCGACACGACGCGGCGCTTCTTCGCCGAAGCCGGCGCTGCGCGCGGCGACGAGACGGGCAAGGCGATGGTCGCGCTGGCGAAGAACCCGGCCGACAAGGCGGCCGAAGCCATCGTCAACAAGGATCCCTTCCTCCACAGCAATTTGCGCACGACCTGTGTTGCGACCTTGCTCGACGGCGGGCACGCCCGGAACGCGTTGCCGCAGCGCGCGGGTGCGAACATCAATTGTCGCATCTTTCCCGGGCACAGCATCGAATCGATCAAGGAAGAACTCGGACGTGTGATCGGCGATCCCGGCGTCACCATCACCCAGTTGCCGCCGAAACGCCCCGCGCCGCCGGCGCCGCCGCTCGACCCGAAGATCATCGGGCCGATGCAAAAGCTCGTCGACAAATATTGGCCGG